>NZ_JBIVIF010000004.1:0-345211 GCF_044749595.1 Pseudomonas sp. NPDC089392 | reverse complement strand
TTGAGCTAACCAATACTAATTGCCCGTGAGGCTTGACCATATAACACCCAAGCAATTTGCGCACGAAGCCAAATTGTGGTGGTGAAGACGAAAGAACCGAAAGTTCGCAACCACAAATTCACATGTCCGAATTCGCTGGGCTGTCCATCTGGACATTCTGGCTACAGAATTTCTTGACGACCATAGAGCATTGGAACCACCTGATCCCATCCCGAACTCAGCAGTGAAACGATGCATCGCCGATGGTAGTGTGGGGTTTCCCCATGTGAGAGTAGGTCATCGTCAAGATTCATTTCGCAAAACCCCTATCTGCACATGCAGGTAGGGGTTTTGTCTTTCTGGTGAAAAAATAATTTCTCGTTCTTGCGCGGTCCCCTGTAGGAGCGGCCTTGTGTCGCGATCGGGCGCGCAGCGGCCGTAAAACCTGCATCCCCGATCTGCCAGGCAAACCGCGTCGCCTGGATTGCGGCCGCTGCGCGCCCGATCGCGACACAAGGCCGCTCCTACAGGGTTCGCGAGCATGCTGGCATACGAGCCTGGAAGGCGATGTCCTCCCACAAATCGAGCCAGAACACTAGAATAGGCCCACGCACCTATTCAGAAGCGCTATATGTCCAATTCTGTAGATCCTGAATCACTGGCCCAGTTGCCGCTGGACGAGCTTGTCGCCTGCCACGAATGCGACCTGCTGCTGCGCAAGCCCGTGCTCCAGCATGATGAAAAAGCCCAATGCCCACGCTGCGGCTACGAGCTCTACGCCCACCGGCACAATGTGGTCAACCGCAGCCTGGCCCTGGTACTGACCGCCCTGTTGCTGTTCATTCCAGCCAACTTCCTGCCGATCATGCAGCTGCACTTGCTTGGCCAGACTTCAGACGACACCGTCTGGAGCGGCGTGCTGGGCCTGTACAACTCGGAAATGCGCGGCGTCGCCGTCGTCGTGTTCCTGTGCAGCATGGCCATTCCCTTGGTAAAGCTGTTATGCCAGTTGACCGTGCTGTTGAGCATCCGTCTGAACGTAGGGCGGGACTATGGCCTGGTGTTCTACCGCATTTATCACCACGTGCGTGACTGGGGCATGCTCGAGGTCTATTTCATGGGGGTGCTGGTGGCCATCGTCAAACTGGTGGACCTTGCCGAATTGACCGTGGGCCTGGGGCTGTTCTGCTTTATCAGCCTGTTATTGATCCAGGTCTGGCTTGAAGTGGTGATGTCACCGCACCAGATCTGGAGTGCGCTTTCGGGGGAGGACCTGCATGCGGGCGATTGATGCAGGCATTCTGGTCTGCAATGAATGTCATGAGCTGAACCGGCAAGAGCCGGGCAGCACTTCGCAAACCTGCACACGCTGCGGCGCTATCGTGCATGCCCGGCGGCCGAACAGCATCGTGCGGACCTGGGCGCTGCTGATTGCCGCGTCGATCCTGTACATCCCGGCCAACATGCTGCCGATCATGACCGTGAGCACCCTTGGCCAAGGCAGCCCTGACACGATCATGTCCGGCGTCATTACCTTGCTCAAGCATGGCATGGTGCCCATTGCTGCCGTGGTGTTCATTGCCAGTATCCTGGTGCCCACGTTCAAGCTGGTGGGTATCGGCTTGCTGCTGTACTCCGTTCAGCGTCGCCAGCCGCTTTCGGCGCGGCAACGAATATTGATGTACCGCTTCATCGAATTCATTGGGCGCTGGTCCATGCTCGATATCTTCGTCATCGCCATTCTGGTGGCGGTGGTGAATTTCGGCCGAATAGCCAGTGTCGAAGCCAACCTGGGCGCTGTCGCGTTCGCAACTGTGGTGATCCTGACAATGCTTGCCGCTTTAACTTTCGATCCCCGACTGATTTGGGATAACACGGAGTCGGATGACGACCATGAGTGACCTGCCAACGGCTAAAACCCGCCCAGCCTCGAACTGGTCGGCCATCTGGATCCTGCCTTTGATTGCCTTAATGATTGGTGGCTGGCTCGCCTGGCAGGCTTACCGTGATGCCGGCGTGGAAATTGAAGTCCGCTTCGAGTCGGGCGAGGGTATTGTCGCCAACAAGACCGAGGTCATCTACAAGGGCATGTCGGTTGGCAAGGTGAAGAGCTTGGTGCTCGACGCCAAGGGCGAGAACCAGGGGGTGATCGCCACTATCGAGATGAACAAGGCCGCCGAGCCTCACCTGACCAAAGGCACGCGCTTCTGGCTGGTGAAGCCGAGTGTCAGCCTGGCGGGAATTTCCGGCCTGGAAACGCTGGTGTCAGGCAACTATATCGCTGTCAGCCCGGGGGAGGGGGAGCGCACCAAGCGTTTTACCGCCTTGAAGGTGGCGCCGCCGCTTTCTGACACCGAGCCGGGCCTGCACTTGACCCTCAAGGCCGACAGGCTGGGTTCGCTCAATCGTGACAGCCCGGTGTTCTACAAGCAGATCCAGGTTGGCCGGGTGAAAAGCTATCGCCTCTCCGAAGACCAGAGCACAGTTGAAGTCAAAGTTTTCATCGAGCCGGCCTACGCCAGCCTGGTGCGCAAGCACACGCGTTTCTGGAACGCCAGCGGCGTCAGCATCGATGCTTCGCTTTCGGGTGTGAAAGTGCGTAGCGAGTCGCTGTCGAGCATCGTGGCCGGTGGTATCGCCTTTGCCACGCCGGAGTACCGCAAGGACAGCCCGCCCACCGACCCAAGCCTGCCGTTCCGCCTGTATGAAGATTTTGACGCCGCCCAGGCGGGTATTCGGGTGAAGGTGAAGCTGACAGATTATGAAGGCCTGCAGGCGGGCCGTACGCCGGTCATGTACAAGGGCATCCAGGTGGGCTCGCTGAAAGCCCTGAAGATGGAAGATAACCTGAGCAGTGCCTCGGCCGAGCTGACGCTGGACCCGTTGACCGAGGATTACCTGGTCGAAGGTACGCAGTTCTGGGTGGTCAAACCGTCGATTTCGCTGGCGGGTATCACCGGCCTGGAAGCCTTGGTCAAAGGTAACTACATCGCCATTCGCCCCGGTGAGAAGGGGCAGCGGCCGGAGCGTGAGTTCGAGGCCCGGGCCAAGGCTCCGCCGCTCGACCTCAAGGCGCCGGGCCTGCACATGGTGTTGTTCGCCGACACCCTGGGCTCGCTGGAAATCGGCAGCCCGGTGATGTACCGCCAGGTGAAGGTGGGTAGCGTGCAGAGCT
The DNA here is from genome assembly GCF_044749595.1 of Pseudomonas sp. NPDC089392. Classification (NCBI taxonomy): domain Bacteria; kingdom Pseudomonadati; phylum Pseudomonadota; class Gammaproteobacteria; order Pseudomonadales; family Pseudomonadaceae; genus Pseudomonas; species Pseudomonas sp. NPDC089392. Next base: position 342,057 of record NZ_JBIVIF010000004.1, on the reverse strand, counting down.
ACCAGTTCGCCCGCAACAGCAACCGTATCCTGATCGGTGTACACATCGAGAAGGAGTACGAAAAGCTGGTCAACGGTTCGTCGCGCTTCTGGAACGTCAGTGGCATTACCCTGACCGGCGGCCTGTCGGGCATCAAGATCAAGAGTGAGTCGTTGCAAACCCTGATGGCCGGCGGTATCGCATTCGACACGCCACGGCCCGATGTGGCGCTCAAACGCCATATTCCGCGCTTCCGCCTACATGACAGCCAGGAGGCGGTCAACCGCGCAGGTACGTTGATCACCATTCGCGTGGAGCGTGCCGATGGCCTGAAGCCAGGCACGGCGATCCGTTTCCGCGGCCTGGATGTGGGCAGTATCGAGAGCGTCGACCTGACCGATGACCTGCAGGCGGTGCTGTTGCGGGCGCGTATTACCGAAGCGGCTAACCGTATCGCTCGCGTTGGTACGCAGTTCTGGGTGGTCAAGCCAGCCTTTGGCCTGGTGCGTACCCAGAATCTCGACACCCTGGTGGGCGGGCAGTACCTGGAAGTGCAGCCGGCCACCAAGGACCGTGGCCCGCAGCGTGATTTCATCGCCTTGGCCGATGCCCCGCAGGTGGCAGGGCCGGAAGTCGGCCTGCCGTTGACGCTCAGTGCCCCGCGCCGAGGCTCGATCAAGCCGGGTGTGCCGGTGACGTACCGTGAGGTTGCGGTGGGCAAGGTGACCGGGTTCGAGCTGGGTCAGAGCGCTGACCGCGTGCTGATCCATATCCTTATCGAGCCACGCTATGCGGCCTTGGTGCGCAGTGGTAGCCGCTTCTGGAACAGCAGTGGCTTCGGCTTCGACTGGGGGCTGTTCAAGGGGGCTACGGTGCGTACCGAGTCGGTGGAGACCATGATCGACGGCGGTATCGCCTTTGCCACACCGGATGGTGAACAGATGGGTAACCCGGCCCGGCCGCAGCAGACCTTTGCCTTGTTCGACAAGGCCGAGGATGAATGGCTGCAGTGGGCGCCGAAGATTCAGATAGCCAAGTAATGTAAAAGCAGGGCCGCCAAGCGCGGCCCTGTGCTTTTTGTAGGAGCAGCCTTGTGCTGCGAATGGGCTACGCAGTAGCCCTGGCTGAATCCGCAGCTAGCTGAAACCCTGGGGCTGCTTTGCAGCCCATTCGCAGCACAAGGCTGCTCCTACAAAAAGCGGCGCGGTGATGGATCGGGCCGGTATACAAATCGCAGGCAACAAAAAACCGACCCTAGGGTCGGTTTTTCGACTAGCGCGTCGCTTAGGCAGCTGCAGCTTCTTTCAGCGCCTTGATGTGGCCATTCAGACGGCCTTTGTGACGAGCAGCCTTGTTCTTGTGGATGATACCTTTGTCGGCCATACGGTCGATTACAGGTACAGCCAGAACGTAAGCGGCTTGCGCTTTTTCGGCGTCTTTTGCGTCAATGGCTTTAACTACATTCTTGATGTAGGTGCGAACCATGGAACGCAGGCTGGCGTTGTGGCTGCGACGCTTCTCAGCCTGTTTTGCACGTTTCTTGGCGGAAGGTGTGTTGGCCACCGTCGAGCTCCTCGAAAGACTTTAGGTAAATAGCAAACAAAATAGGCCGCGAATCATGCCGATCAGTCGAGCGGATGTCAAGGCCACCTGCAAGGTTCCGCCGAGCGGTGCGCCAACAAGAGGGAAATATTCCTTTCTGCTGCGCGACCTGTACACTCGGGAATTTTTGGCTCCCTGCGAAGGCGCGGGAGTATCGCACATTCGGATGCTGTCTGGCAGCGTCCTCTAGCCCTTGGCGTGAATCTTTTCGATGAACCTGCTCAAATCCCTGGCTGCAGTAAGCTCGATCACCATGATTTCGCGGGTGCTGGGCTTTATTCGCGACACCATCCTGGCCCGCATCTTTGGTGCTGGCGTCGCCACAGACGCCTTCTTCATCGCGTTCAAGCTGCCCAACCTGCTGCGACGCATTTTTGCTGAAGGGGCGTTTTCCCAGGCTTTCGTGCCGATCCTGGCCGAATACAAGACCCAGCAAGGCGAGGAGGCCACCCGTACCTTCATCGCCTATGTCAGTGGTTTGCTGACCCTGGTCCTGGCCTTGGTAACCGCCATCGGCATTCTCGCGGCGCCCTGGGTGGTGTGGGCAACGGCCCCGGGTTTTGTCGACAGCGCCGAAAAATATGAGCTGACCACCGCCCTGTTGCGGGTGACATTTCCTTATATATTGCTGATCTCGCTGTCGTCCCTGGCCGGGGCGATCCTCAATACCTGGAACCGTTTCTCGGTGCCGGCCTTCACCCCGACCCTGCTGAACGTGGCGATGATTGCCTTCGCCGTGCTGCTCACGCCATACTTCAACCCGCCGATCATGGCCCTGGCCTGGGGCGTGCTGGCCGGTGGCCTGGCGCAGTTGCTGTACCAGCTGCCGGCGTTGAAGAAAATCGGCATGCTCGTGCTGCCACGCCTGAATCTGCGTGATGCGGGGGTATGGCGGGTGCTCAAGCAGATGCTGCCAGCGATTCTGGGGGTGTCGGTGAGCCAGATCTCGCTGATCATCAACACCATCTTCGCTTCCTTCCTGGTGGCCGGCTCGGTGTCGTGGATGTACTACGCCGACCGCCTCATGGAGCTGCCTTCCGGCGTGCTAGGCGTGGCCCTGGGTACCATTTTGCTGCCGACCCTGGCCAAGACCTACGCCAACAAGGACCGCGAGGAGTACTCGCGGATTCTCGACTGGGGCCTGCGCCTGTGCTTCCTGCTGGTATTGCCCTGCACCATGGCCCTGGCCATTCTTGCCGAACCGCTGACCGTGGCCCTGTTCCAATATGGCAAGTTCAGTGCATTTGATGCGGCCATGACCCAGCGGGCGTTGATGGCCTATTCCGTAGGCTTGCTGGCGATCATTCTGGTCAAGGTACTGGCACCCGGCTTCTATGCGCAGCAGAATATCCGCACGCCGGTGAAGATTGCGGTATTTACCCTGGTCTGCACCCAGCTGTTCAACCTTGCCCTGGTCGGCCCACTCGCGCATGCCGGCCTGGCATTGGCGATCAGCCTCGGTGCCTGCCTGAACGCCGGCCTGCTGTTCTGGAAGCTCCGCACTCAGCAGTTGTTCGAGCCTCAGCCAGGTTGGGCAATGTTCCTGCTCAAGCTGGTATTGGCCGTTACGCTGATGTCGGCAGTACTGTTGGCAGGCATGCACTATATGCCGGCCTGGGAGCAGGGCATCATGCTTGAGCGCTTCGTGCGCCTGGGCGCGCTGATCCTGGCTGGCGTCGTGACCTATTTCGGCTGCCTGTACCTGTGCGGCTTCCGGCCCCGGCATTTCGCCCGCAAGGCCTTGCACTAAGGCATCGGGCGGGTCAGGCGTCGGTTTTTCGCTTTCCACGCCGCCCTTGGGCGCTGCTGCCTGTCACCAGCGCCCGGGTGTGGTTATAATCGGCCACTTTATGAGCAAGAAGCGCGTTATGCAGCTGGTTCGAGGTCTTCACAACCTGCGCCCCGAGCACCGGGGCTGTGTCGCCACCATTGGCAACTTCGACGGGGTTCACCGCGGCCACCAGGCTATCCTGGCGCGCCTGCGCGAGCGCGGCCAGGCCTTGGGCCTGCCGACCTGCGTGGTGATCTTCGAACCGCAACCACGCGAGTACTTCGCCCCCGATACCGCGCCTGCGCGCCTGGCCCGCCTGCGCGACAAGGTCGAGCTGCTGGCGGCCGAAGGCATCGATCGGGTGCTGTGCCTGGCGTTCAACCAGCGCCTGAGCAAGCTCAGCGCCGATGCCTTCGTCAAGGCCATCCTGGTCGACGGCCTGGGCGTGCGCCACCTCGAAGTGGGCGATGACTTCCGCTTTGGCTGCGACCGCGCCGGCGACTTTGCCTTCCTGGTCGACGCTGGCAACCAGTACGGTTTCACCGTCGAGGCCGCCAACACGGTCATCCAGGACGGCCTGCGGGTCAGCAGCACCGAGGTGCGCAAGGCCCTGGGCGAAGGCAACTTCGAACTGGCCGAGCACCTGCTGGGCCGCCCGTACCGCATCACTGGCCGCGTGCTGCATGGCCAGAAGCTGGCCCGCCAGCTCGGCACACCTACCGCCAACATCCAGCTCAAGCGCCGCCGCGTGCCGCTGTCCGGGGTCTACCTGGCCAGCATCGAAATCGACGGCAAGGCCTGGCCGGGTGTCGGCAATATCGGCGTGCGCCCCACCGTTGCCGGTGATGGGCGCCCGCACCTGGAAATTCATCTTCTGGACTATGCCGGCGACCTTTACGGCCGGCGCCTGACGGTGGAGTTCCACCACAAGCTGCGTGAAGAGCAGCGATTCGCCTCCCTGGAGGCGCTGAAGTCGGCGATCGATGCGGATATCGCCGCCGCACGTGCACATTGGCACGCTCAACCGCTAACGAAGAGCCTGAAATGACCGACTACAAAGCCACGCTTAACCTTCCGGACACCGCCTTCCCCATGAAGGCCGGCCTGCCTCAGCGCGAACCGCAGATCCTGCAGCGCTGGGACAGCATTGGCCTGTACCAGAAGCTGCGCGAAATTGGCAAGGATCGTCCCAAGTTCGTCCTGCACGACGGCCCGCCCTATGCCAACGGCAAGATTCACATCGGTCATGCGCTGAACAAGATTCTCAAGGACATGATCGTCCGTTCCAAGACTCTGGCCGGCTTCGATGCGCCGTACGTGCCGGGCTGGGACTGCCATGGCCTGCCGATCGAGCACAAGGTCGAGGTTACCCACGGCAAGCACCTGTCTGCCGACCGCACCCGCGAGCTGTGCCGCGAGTACGCTGCCGAGCAGATCGAAGGGCAGAAGACTGAATTCATCCGCCTGGGCGTGCTGGGTGACTGGGACAACCCGTACAAGACCATGAACTTCGCCAACGAGGCCGGTGAAATCCGCGCCCTGGCCGAGATGGTCAAGCAAGGCTTCGTGTTCAAGGGCCTGAAGCCGGTGAACTGGTGCTTCGATTGCGGTTCGGCCCTGGCTGAAGCGGAAGTCGAGTACGCCGACAAGAAATCGCAGACCATCGACGTAGCCTTCCCGGTTGCCGATGACGCCAAGCTGGCCGCCGCCTTCGGCCTGGCCTCGCTGGTCAAGCCTGCCGCCATCGTGATCTGGACCACCACCCCGTGGACCATCCCGGCCAACCAGGCCCTGAACATCCACCCGGAGTTCAAGTACGCCCTGGTCGATACCGGCGAGCGCCTGCTGGTGCTGGCTGAAGAGCTGGTCGAGTCGTGCCTGAAGCGCTACAACCTGGAAGGCTCGGTGATCGCCACCGCCCAGGGTTCTGCGCTGGAGCTGGTCAACTTCCGTCACCCGTTCTACGACCGCCTGTCGCCAGTCTACCTGGCCGACTACGTCGAACTGGGCGCCGGTACCGGCGTGGTGCACTCCGCGCCAGCCTACGGTGAAGACGACTTCGTCACCTGCAAGCGCTACGGCATGGTCAACGATGACATCCTCACCCCGGTGCAGAGCAACGGTGTGTACGTCGAGTCGCTGCCATTCTTCGGCGGCCAGTTCATCTGGAAGGCCAACCCGGCCATCGTCGAGAAGCTGAGCGAAGTCGGTGCGTTGATGCACACCGAAACCATCAGCCACAGCTACATGCACTGCTGGCGCCACAAGACCCCGCTGATCTACCGCGCCACCGCGCAGTGGTTCGTGGGCATGGACAAGCAGCCAAGCACTGGCGAGCCGCTGCGTGAGCGCGCCCTCAAGGCCATCGAAGAAACCAAGTTCGTTCCGGCCTGGGGCCAGGCGCGCCTGCACTCGATGATCGCCAACCGTCCGGACTGGTGCATCTCGCGTCAGCGCAACTGGGGCGTGCCGATCCCGTTCTTCCTGCACAAGCAGACCGGTGAGCTGCACCCACGCACCGTCGAGCTGATGGAAGCGGTGGCCAAGCGCGTCGAGCAGGAAGGCATCGAAGCCTGGTTCAAGCTGGACGCCGCCGAACTGCTGGGCGCGGAAGCCGACCAGTACGACAAGATCGCCGACACCCTCGACGTATGGTTCGACTCGGGCACTACCCACTGGCACGTGCTGCGTGGCTCGCACGACATCGGTCACGCCACCGGCCCGCGCGCCGACCTGTACCTGGAAGGGTCCGACCAGCACCGCGGCTGGTTCCACTCTTCCTTGCTGACCGGTTGCGCCATCGACAACCACGCGCCATACCGCGAGCTGCTGACCCACGGTTTCACCGTGGACGAAAACGGCCGCAAGATGTCCAAGTCGCTGGGTAACACCATCGAGCCGGAGAAGGTCAACAATACCCTGGGTGCCGACATCCTGCGCCTGTGGGTCTCGGCCACCGACTACTCCGGTGAAATGGCCGTTTCCGAGCAGATCCTGCAGCGCAGCGCCGACGCCTACCGCCGTATCCGCAACACCGCACGCTTCCTGCTGTCCAACCTGTCCGGCTTCGACCCGGCCCGCGACTTGCTCGCTCCGGAAGACATGCTGGCGCTGGACCGCTGGGCGGTGGACCGCACCCTGTTGCTGCAACGCGAGTTGGAAGAGCACTACAGCGAGTACCGTTTCTGGAACGTCTACTCCAAGGTGCACAACTTCTGCGTGCAAGAGCTGGGCGGCTTCTACCTCGACATCATCAAGGACCGCCAGTACACCACCGGCGCCAACAGTGTCGCCCGCCGTTCCTGCCAGACCGCGCTGTACCACATCAGCGAAGCACTGGTGCGCTGGATCGCGCCGATCCTGGCGTTCACCGCTGACGAAATCTGGCAGTACCTGCCGGGCGAGCGCAACGAGTCGGTCATGCTCAACGGCTGGTACGAAGGCCTGAGCGAGCTGCCGGAAGGCACCGAGCTGGACCGCGCCTACTGGGACCGCGTAATGGCGGTGAAGGCATCGGTCAACAAGGAGCTGGAAAACCAGCGTACCGCCAAGGTCATCGGCGGCAACCTGCAGGCCGAAGTCACCCTGTATGCCGACGAAGGCCTGAGCGCCGACCTGGGCAAGCTGGGCGACGAGCTGCGCTTCGTGCTGATCACTTCGGCCGCCAGCGTTGTGCCATTCGCCCAGGCTCCAGCCGAAGCCGTGGCCACCGAAGTCGAAGGCCTGAAGCTGCAAGTGGTCAAGTCCGGCCATGCCAAGTGCGGCCGTTGCTGGCACTTCCGCGCCGACGTTGGCAGCCACCCGGAGCACCCGGAAATCTGCAACCGTTGCGTCGACAACCTGACCGGTTCCGGTGAGGTGCGCCACTATGCCTAACCCTGCAGCAGGGCGCTTCGGGCGCCTTGCATGGCTTTGGCTGAGCTTGCTGGTCCTGGTCGTCGACCAGGCCACCAAGCTGTATTTCAACAATGCCCTGACCATGTACCAGCAGATTGTCGTCATCCCTGACTACTTCAGCTGGACCCTGGCCTACAACACCGGTGCCGCGTTCAGCTTCCTGGCGGATGGCGCCGGCTGGCAGCGCTGGCTGTTTGCCCTGATTGCCATGGTGGTCAGTGCCGTGCTGGTGGTGTGGCTCAAGCGCCTGGGGCGCAACGAGACCTGGCTGGCCGTGGCGCTGGCGCTGGTGCTGGGTGGGGCCATTGGTAACCTGTACGACCGCATCGTGCTGGGCCATGTGGTCGACTTCATCCTGGTGCACTGGCAGAACCGCCATTATTTCCCGGCCTTCAACGTGGCCGACAGCGCCATCACCGTTGGTGCGGTGATGCTGGCGCTGGATATGTTCAAGAGCAAGAAGTCCGAGGATCCGGTCCATGACTGACACCCGCATTGGCCAGAACACCGAAGTCACCCTGCACTTCGCGCTGCACCTGGAAAACGGCGACACCGTCGACAGCACCTTTGACAAGTCCCCGGCCGTGTTCAAGGTCGGCGACGGCAACCTGCTGCCGGGCTTTGAGGCTGCGCTTTTTGGCTTCAAGGCCGGGGACAAGCGCACGGTCACCGTGGCCCCGGAGAGTGCCTTCGGCCAGCCTAACCCGCAGAACGTGCAGGTCATGCCGCGCTCGCAGTTTACCGACATGGAGCTGTCTGAAGGTTTGCTAGTGATTTTCAACGATGCTGCCAACGCCGAGCTGCCGGGCGTGGTCAAGGCCTTCGATGACGCGCAGGTGACCATCGACTTCAACCACCCACTGGCTGGCAAGACCCTGAGCTTCGAGGTGGAGATCCTCGATGTGAAGGCCTTGTAAGCCTGGAGCCGAGCATGCAAATCAAACTCGCCAACCCTCGCGGCTTCTGCGCGGGGGTCGACCGGGCGATCGAGATCGTCAACCGCGCGCTGGAAGTCTTCGGCCCGCCGATCTATGTGCGCCACGAAGTGGTGCACAACAAGTTCGTGGTGGAAGACCTGCGCAACCGCGGCGCCATCTTCGTCGAAGAACTGGACCAGGTGCCGGACGATGTCATCGTCATCTTCAGTGCGCACGGTGTTTCCCAGGCCGTGCGCCAGGAAGCCGCTGGCCGTGGCCTGAAAGTGTTCGATGCCACCTGCCCGCTGGTGACCAAGGTGCACATCGAGGTGGCCAAGTACAGTCGTGACGGCCGTGAGTGCATTCTCATCGGCCACGAAGGGCACCCGGAAGTTGAAGGCACCATGGGCCAGTACGACGCCAGCAACGGCGGCGCCATCTACCTCGTCGAAGACGAGGAGGATGTTGCCAACCTGCAGGTGCGCGACCCGGACCACCTGGCCTTTGTCACCCAGACCACGTTGTCGATGGACGACACCAGCCGTGTCATCGACGCCCTGCGTGCACGCTTCCCGAACATCGGTGGCCCGCGCAAGGACGACATCTGCTACGCCACCCAGAACCGCCAGGACGCGGTCAAGCAACTGGCGGGCGAGTGCGACGTGGTACTGGTGGTCGGCAGCCCGAACAGCTCCAACTCCAACCGCCTGCGCGAGTTGGCCGAGCGCATGGGCACCCCGGCTTACCTGATCGACGGTGCCGAAGACCTGCAACGCGGCTGGTTCGACCAGGCCGCGCAGATCGGCATCACCGCTGGCGCTTCGGCCCCCGAAGTGCTGGTGCGTGGCGTGATCGAGCAGCTCAAGGCCTGGGGCGCCACTGGTGCTGAAGAGCTGGATGGGCGGGAAGAGAACATCACGTTCTCGATGCCCAAAGAGCTGCGGGTTCGGTCGCTGATCTGATCAATTACCTGCGCACAGCGAGTCCTTTTCGGGTTTGCCTGTGCGCAGGTCGATTCTTCCGGTGCTGGCCATCACTACTCTCTGAAGACTGGTTGCGGCGGTTTTCTCACAAATCTCCAAGCGACCAAACAACATTCCATTGTTCTTGTTCATTGGGACGCCCAATCCGCTGAACCTGATCTGATTGCCTATATTGGCCATGATTCTTAATGGCCTTGAAAGATGTTGCTCACGCAATACCTGCTGATTGAGCTCCAGCACTACGCGCCATCCTTTCCCCCAGTCGCTGTCAACTCCATGGACGAGCACGTTCTGGCCATGCAACAGCGCATGGCTGCGCGCGCTGCGCAGTGTCTGTGCCAAATCTCGGGCAGCCGCTGCTCTGTGTAGGTCTTCAGTCATCCTTGCGTAGGCCGGCACACCAAGTTGTGTCAGCAAGACAGCCACGGCCAAAGCCGACAACATTTGAATCAGTGTTACACCTCGTTGCTTCACCGTGCATTCCTCCCTGGAAGTGCTTGGCTATAGCTTCACGCTCGCTGGCCAAACGGTCTAGTCGCCCAGGTTTAAGGCTATCGCGGGAAAATTCGCAGGAGGTGCAAGGATGCACGCAAGGCAACGGGGCATGACGCTTCTGGAAGTGTTGTTGGCAGTAGTGGTCGTGGCTGTGGGTATGTTCGCAACGGCAGCGATGCAGTTGCAGGCATTGCAGGCCGCAGACGGGGCGCGTCGCGATGGTCTGGAAGCCTTGGCGGCGCACAGTGAGCATGAGCGGCGGCGATGAAGTGCCGTCAGAGTGGGTTCGGTTTGCTTGAGGTGGTGATGGCGCTGGCCATCGGATTGATGCTACTGGCAGCGGCCAGCCAGCTTTTTGCCTCCGCACACCAGACTTGGCGCCTGCAAAGTACGGCAGTGCGCATGCAGGATGAGGCGCGGCTTGCATTGCTGCGCATGGCGCAGGATATCCGCATGGCGGGGATGTTTGGTTGCCTGCAGATTAAACCTGACGACTTCGAGGCCCCGGCCGCGCGGCAGGCTTTCGCCCGCCCCCTGGAGGTTGAGGCCACTACCCTCAGCCTGGTGGTGGCGGAGTTGCCCGGACAGCCTGGCAAGGGTGACTGGGTTTTGCAGACGGACTGCATCGAAAAAGTGCGCGTGGATGAAAAGCCAGTAGAGGGCTACCCACTGACGTTCCCCATCAGCAAGTACGTCTATCAGTTCCATGACAATAGGCTGAGGTTCAAGCGAGGCAGAAGCTTCCAGCCGCTGGTCGAGAATGTACGAGAGGCGCGCTTCGAACGTGTGCAAACGCTGCTGGGGGAGAGGGTCGACATCACGCTGACGTTGTACGAGCCCACGCTCAAACTCGAACACCGCCATGAACTGAGCGTGGCGTTGCGCAACCCGGTACCGGGGCCATGAAGCGTCAACGCGGTGTCGTGTTGCTGTTGGCGTTGGTACTGAGCTTGCTACTCGGCTTGTTGGCGGCCTCGGCCCTGCGTGAGGCCTTGGTGGAAACGCGAATGGCCGGCTACATGCGCGATGGTCTGTTGGCGTTCGAAGAAGCTGAGGCCGCGCTGCAAACAGGGGAGAGCGAGCTCAAGCGGGCACCTCCTGATCGGTGTACCGCGTGCATGCCGCCCGCTCGACCGCACGATCTGGCCGGGCAGTGGCAAGGCACACCAAATGGTTATTTCCAGCTGCAGAATCTTGGGCCGAGCAAGCGCGCCGCACATATGCCGGAAGGGCAGCAGTTCACCCTGTTCCGGATAACTGCCGTCAGCAAGCAAACCCAGTCAAGGCATGTACTGGAAGCCGTCTACGCCGTGGCCGGCGATACAAGCCGGCGCATTACTTGGCGGCAAAGACTGAGAGGAGACTGACATGCAGCAAGGCTTGAGCCTGATCGAGTTGTTGATTGTGCTGGCCGTGACCGGCATTCTGGCAGCCATTGCCTACCCCAGTTACAGCGACCAGCTTCGGCGAGCCGCACGCAGCGAAGTGGTTGGCCTGCTGCATGATGCCGCCCTGCGCCTGGAGCGCCACCGTGTGCGCACCGGCCAATACGCCGAGGGCGACCCAGCCTTGCCCGACGGTACCCGCTATTACAGCCTGCAGGCCCAGCGCGACAGCGACACCTTCACGCTGCGCGCCCGGCGGCTGCCGCATGGGCTGATGGCGCAGGATGGCTGTGGCGATTTCCAGCTCGACCAGGCCGGCGTGCAGCGCAATCCGGGTGCCGTTGAACACAGCGCACACTGCTGGGGAAGCTGAAGGTTGAATGATGCCCGGTGCATCGCGGTTTTACTTCAGGTGTTGGATCGACAGATGAGCAAGCAAGTAGTGGTGGTCGGCGGCGGGGTGATTGGCCTGCTGACGGCGTTCAACCTGGCGGCCAAGGTCGGCCAGGTGGTGGTCTGTGACCAGGGCGAGGTTGGCCGTGAATCGTCCTGGGCCGGTGGTGGCATCGTTTCGCCGCTGTACCCGTGGCGCTACAGCCCGGCAGTGACTGCGCTGGCGCACTGGTCGCAGGACTTTTATCCACAGCTGGGCGAGCGCTTGTTCGCCAGCACCGGCATAGACCCCGAAGTGCACACCACCGGCCTGTACTGGCTCGACCTGGACGACGAAGCCGAGGCACTGGCCTGGGCCGAGCGTGAGCAGCGGCCGCTGAGTGCCGTGGATATCTCGGCGGCCTATGATGCGGTGCCGGTGCTGGGCCCGGGGTTCAAGCGGGCTATCTACATGGCTGGCGTGGCCAACGTGCGCAACCCGCGCCTGGTGAAGTCGCTGAAGGCGGCGCTGCTGGCGCTGCCTAACGTGACCTTGCGCGAGCACTGCCAGATCACCGGCTTCGTGCAGCAGGGCGGGCGGGTGACTGGCGTGCAGGCGGCCGACGGTGTGCTGGCGGCGGATGAGGTGGTGCTCAGTGCTGGCGCCTGGAGTGGCGACCTGCTGCGCACGCTTGGCCTTGAGTTGCCGGTGGAGCCGGTGAAGGGCCAGATGATTTTGTTCAAATGTGCCGAAGACTTCTTGTCGAGCATGGTGCTGGCCAAGGGGCGCTATGCGATCCCGCGGCGTGATGGGCACATTCTGGTGGGCAGTACGCTGGAGCATGCCGGGTATGACAAGACCCCGACCGGGGATGCGCTGGAAAGCTTGAAGGCGTCGGCAGTGGAGTTGTTGCCTGAGCTGGAAGGGGCCACGGTGGTGGCGCACTGGGCCGGGCTGCGGCCGGGGTCGCCGGAGGGTATTCCGTACATCGGGCCGGTGCCGGGGCATGCGGGGTTGTGGCTGAACTGCGGGCATTACCGTAACGGGTTGGTGTTGGCGCCGGCTTCGTGCCAGCTGTTTACCGACCTGCTCACCGGGGGTGAGCCGATCATCGACCCGGCGCCCTATGCCCCAGTTGGGCGTTTGGGCTAAGGGCCTCTTCGCGGGTAAACCCGCTCCCACAGGGATCTCACAGGTTTGGAAAGCGGTGCAGTACCTGTGGGAGCGGGTTTACCCGCGAAAGGGCCAGTGCAGGGTTGGGCTCAGCTTTGGCGGCCGGGGCCTTGCTGCAGGTGTGCCTGGCTGCAGTACCACTCATTGCCCTGCTGCAGCGCCCGATCATTGGGCAGGTGCACGCCGCAATGGGCACAGCGCACCATCGTCAGTGGCGCATCCAGCTTCGCCTCGGGGTGCGACTGCTGGCTGACTTTGAACTTGCGCCACAGCCAGAACGCGGCGGCGATCAGGGCGATCCAGAAAAGTAGGCGAACCATGGTGTCCAGCTTGTCGGTTGAAGAAGCCACCAGTCTAGGACGCGGCCAATAAAAAAGGGAGGCCCTGGGCCTAATGCCAGTCAGTTAAGCGGTAAGGGCTGACAGGTGCTTGCCTGGGGTTTTTGGTTGCCTGTTATACCGAGCGCCGCCCACGCGGCGCTTCGCGGCACAAGGCCGCTCCCACTGTTTGTTTCGGGCCAGTCAGTCCTGTGAGGTCACCGCTGTCCGCCTTGTTTGTTCCCTTCAATATCGAAGGGGGCGCCGCTGCTCTTCATCAATCTCCAGCCATGCACCCAGGGTGCGAGTGCGCAGGTGGCAGGAGTAACTGGCCCGAAACAGATGTGGGAGCGGCCTTGTGCCGCGAATCGCCGCGCGGGCGGCGCTCGATCGAATAGGCGCTGCTAAAGGCATGGAGAACACCTTGCCTTTTCTTAACTGACCGGCATTAGGCCCTGGGCCTCCCTTTCACTTACCGCTGCGGATCAGTCGAACATGCCAAAGGTCATGTAGCTGAACCAGGAGCGGTCTTTTTCGGCTTCTTTCGGGCCTTCCGGCACGATCGGGTCGCCGTTTTCATCTTTAGGCAGCAGCTCTTGCGGCATCTCGTCGCGCGCATCCTGGAACTGCTTGACCACGTCCTGGTTGGCGCGGGTTTCGCCCGGCGGCAGCGGGGTGTCGGTTTCGATCAGGCCCAGGGTGGCCGTGGACAGCCAGCTGCGGCCGTCAGACTCGGTCTGCTTGGGCTGGAACTCGCCATCGACCAGGCTCGGGTGGTTCGGGTAGTTGAGCTTGAGGGTTTCCAGGCTGCTGGCGGCCAGTTCGTCCAGGTGCATCTTCTGGTACGACTCGACCATCACGGCCAGGCCGTCGCCGACCGATGGGGTTTCCTGGAAGTTTTCCACCACGTAGCGGCCACGGTTGGCAGCGGCCACATAGGCCTGGCGGCCCAGGTAGTAGTCAGCCACGTGGATTTCGTACGCGGCCAGCAGGTTGCGCAGGTAGATCATGCGCTGCTTGGCGTCGGGCGCGTAGCGGCTGTTGGGGAAGCGGCTGGTGAGCTGGGCGAACTCGTTGTACGAGTCGCGGGCGGCACCCGGGTCACGCTTGGTCATGTCCAGCGGCAGGAAGCGCGCCAGCAGGCCACGGTCCTGGTCGAACGAGGTCAGGCCCTTGAGGTAGTAGGCGTAGTCGACGTTCGGGTGCTGCGGGTGCAGGCGGATGAAGCGCTCGGCAGCCGACTTGGCAGCCTCGGGCTCGGAGTTCTTGTAGTTGGCGTAGATCAGCTCGAGCTGCGCCTGGTCGGCATAGCGGCCGAACGGGTAGCGCGATTCCAGGGCCTTGAGCTTGTTCACGGCGCTGGTATAGCTGGAGTTGTCCAGGTCAGCTTGCGCCTGCTGGTACAGCTCGGCCTCGCTGAGGTTCTCGTCGATCACTTCCTTATTGGAGGAACAGGCCGCGGTAAGCCCAAGGATGGCGATCAGCAGCAGGTGTTTCACTTGCATGGCGGCTTGCGTCCCTTTAGACGGCCGCTGTCTTGGGCGGTGCCGTCCTGTTATGATGAGCGCCCCGGCCAACCCCGGGACAAAAGAAGCCGTATTTAACCACAAGCTCGCAGCCGAAACCAAAGGCTGTGCGCCCGCCGAATCGAGCATGTCCGAGATCATTCAACTTAGCGCAGAGGTACCGTCCGAACTGGGCGGCCAACGCCTCGACCAGGTCGCCGCCCAATTGTTCGCCGAGTACTCGCGTTCGCGGCTAACTTCGTGGATCAAAGAGGGCCGCCTGACGGTCGATGGTGCCGTCGTGCGCCCTCGCGACCTCGTCTATGGTGGCTCGCAGCTTACCCTGGAGGCCGAGCAAGAGGCCCAGGGTGAGTGGATCGCAGAAGATATCGAATTGGATATCGTCTACGAAGACGACCATATCATGGTGATCAACAAGCCTGCCGGGCTGGTTGTGCACCCGGCCGCCGGGCATGCCAGCGGTACCTTGCTGAATGCGCTGCTGCACCACGTGCCAGACATCGTCAACGTACCACGCGCCGGTATCGTGCACCGCCTGGACAAGGACACCACCGGTCTGATGGTGGTGGCCAAGACCCTGCAGGCGCAGACCAAGCTGGTCGAGCAGATGCAGGCGCGCAAGGTCAGCCGCATCTATGAGTGCATCGTGATTGGCGTGGTGACTGCCGGTGGCAAGATCGACGCCCCGATCGGCCGCCATGGCGGCATGCGCCAGCGCATGGCGGTCACCGACGGTGGCAAGCCGGCGGTCAGCCATTACCGTGTACTCAAGCGCTTCCGCTCGCACACCCACGTGCGCGTCAAGCTGGAAACCGGCCGTACCCACCAGATTCGCGTGCACATGGCCCACGTTGGCTTCCCGCTGGTCGGCGACCAGACGTACGGCGGGCGCTTCCGTATTCCGCCGGCAGCCAGCCCGACCATGGTCGAGGCGGTGAAAACCTTCCCGCGCCAGGCGCTGCATGCGCGTTTCCTGGCCTTGGCTCACCCGATTACCGGTGAAATCATGAAATGGGAATCCCCGCTGCCGGACGACTTCGTCTGGTTGCTGTCGCTGCTGAACCAGGACCGCGAGAGCTTTATCGGATGAGTGGCCTGACGCAGTCGCTGCTGTTCCCCGACTGGCCGGCCCCGGCCTCGGTACGCGCCTGTGTCACCACCCGCCAGGGCGGCGTCAGCTTGCCGCCCTATGAAGCCTTCAACCTGGGTGACCATGTAGGGGACGACCCTGCTGCAGTCGCCGAGAACCGTCGCCGCCTGAGCGACCAGTTCGCCATCCAGCCGGCCTGGTTAAAGCAGGTACACGGGCTGGTGGTGGCGGATGCCGACCCGGCCGTGGTGGCCGAGGCTGACGCCAGCTGGACTGACCAGCCTGGCATTGCTTGTGCCGTGATGACTGCCGATTGCCTGCCTGCGCTGTTCTGCGACCGGGCGGGTACCCGCGTGGCGGCAGCGCATGCTGGCTGGCGCGGGCTGGCTGGAGGCGTGCTTGAAGCCACGTTGGACCGCCTGGCGCTGGCGCCGGAAGAGGTGCTGGTGTGGTTGGGGCCGGCGATTGGCCCGCAGGCGTTCGAAGTGGGGCTGGAAGTGCGGGATGCCTTTACTGCGGTGCATCCTGAAGCGGCGCGGGCCTTTGTCGACGGCGAGCGGCCGGGCAAGCTGATGGCCGACATCTATGAGCTTGCGCGTATTCGCCTGGCTGCTTGTGGCGTGACCGCTGTTTATGGTGGTGGCTGGTGTACGGTCAGTGATCAGCGGTTCTTCTCTTACCGCCGTACGCCGCAGGGTGGGCGGTTTGCTTCCCTGGTGTGGCTGGAACCTCGTTAGCCTGTACCGGCCTCTTCGCGGGTGAACCCGCTCCTACAGAGGGCTGCACAGCCCTTGAAACTGTAGGTAATCCTGTGGGAGCGGGTTCACCCGCGAATGCCCCAGCACCAATCCAACAGGTTGACCCCGGTCAACCCCGCTACGCTTGAATCTTCCAGAATCAGCCTTATCTATAAGGTCATCTCAGGCAGGTTTCTTTATAAACAGGCGCTGTCCATCGCTCCGACCTGCCCTTTAAAGGAAGGTACACCATGCGAATAGACCGTTTGACCAGCAAGCTGCAATTAGCAATATCCGATGCCCAATCCTTGGCCGTTGGCATGGACCACCCAGCCATCGAGCCCGTGCACCTGCTGCAGGCGCTGCTTGAACAGCAGGGCGGCTCCATCAAGCCACTGCTGATGCAAGTAGGCTTCGACATCAACAGCCTGCGCCAGGCGCTGGTGAAAGAGCTCGACCAACTGCCAAAAATCCAGAACCCCACCGGCGACGTGAACATGTCGCAGGACCTGGCGCGCCTGCTCAACCAGGCCGACCGCCTGGCCCAGCAAAAGGGTGACCAGTTCATCTCCAGCGAGCTGGTGGTGTTGGCCGCCATGGACGAGAACAGCAAGCTCGGCAAGTTGCTGTTGAGCCAGGGCGTGACCAAGAAGGCCCTGGAAAACGCCATCAACAACCTGCGCGGTGGCGCTGCCGTCAACGACGCCAACGCCGAAGAATCACGCCAGGCGCTGGACAAGTACACCGTCGACCTGACCAAGCGTGCCGAAGAAGGCAAGCTGGACCCGGTGATCGGCCGTGACGACGAAATCCGCCGTACCGTGCAGGTGCTGCAACGCCGTACCAAGAACAACCCGGTGCTGATCGGTGAGCCTGGCGTGGGTAAAACCGCCATCGCCGAAGGCCTGGCCCAGCGCATCATCAATGGTGAAGTGCCCGACGGCCTGAAAGGCAAGCGCCTGCTGGCGCTGGACATGGGCGCGCTGATTGCCGGTGCCAAGTACCGCGGCGAGTTCGAAGAACGCTTGAAAAGCCTGCTGAACGAGCTGTCCAAGCAGGAAGGCCAGATCATCCTGTTCATCGACGAACTGCACACCATGGTTGGCGCCGGTAAAGGCGAGGGCGCCATGGACGCGGGTAACATGCTCAAGCCGGCCCTGGCCCGTGGCGAACTGCACTGCGTGGGCGCCACCACATTGAACGAGTACCGCCAGTTCATCGAGAAGGACGCCGCCCTGGAGCGCCGCTTCCAGAAGGTGCTGGTCGAGGAGCCGAGCGAGGAAGACACCATCGCCATTCTGCGTGGCCTGAAAGAGCGCTATGAAGTGCACCACAAGGTGGCCATCACTGACGGTGCAATCATTGCAGCGGCCAAGCTCAGCCACCGCTACATCACCGACCGCCAGCTGCCGGACAAGGCCATCGACCTGATCGACGAAGCGGCCAGCCGCATCCGCATGGAGATCGACTCCAAGCCGGAAGTGCTCGACCGCCTTGATCGCCGCCTGATCCAGCTGAAGGTGGAATCGCAGGCGCTGAAGAAGGAAGAAGACGAGGCGGCGAAAAAACGCCTGGAGAAGCTGACCGAGGAAATCGAGCGGCTGGAGCGTGAGTATTCCGACCTGGAAGAAATCTGGGCCTCGGAAAAGGCCGAAGTGCAGGGCTCGGCGCAGATCCAGCAAAAGATCGAGCAGGCCCGCCAGGAGCTGGAAACCGCCCGTCGTAAAGGCGACCTCAGCCGCATGGCCGAGCTGCAGTACGGGGTGATCCCGGACCTGGAGCGCAGCCTGCAAATGGTCGACCAGCACGGCAAGACCGAGAACCAGTTGCTGCGCAACAAGGTGACCGAGGAAGAAATTGCCGAAGTGGTGTCGAAGTGGACCGGTATTCCGGTAGCCAAGATGCTCGAAGGCGAGCGCGAGAAGCTGCTGAAGATGGAAGCGCTGCTGCACCAGCGGGTGATCGGCCAGAGCGAGGCAGTTACTGCCGTAGCCAACGCCGTACGCCGCTCGCGTGCCGGGCTGTCCGACCCGAACCGGCCCAGTGGTTCGTTCCTGTTCCTCGGCCCGACCGGCGTGGGCAAGACCGAGCTGTGCAAGGCGCTGGCCGAGTTCCTGTTCGACACCGAAGAGGCGATGGTGCGTATCGACATGTCCGAGTTCATGGAGAAACACTCCGTGGCACGCCTGATCGGTGCACCACCAGGCTACGTAGGTTATGAAGAGGGCGGTTACCTGACCGAGGCAGTACGGCGCAAGCCTTACTCGGTGGTGCTGCTGGATGAGGTGGAGAAGGCCCACCCGGATGTGTTCAACGTGCTGCTGCAGGTGCTGGAAGACGGCCGCCTGACCGACAGCCACGGGCGCACCGTGGACTTCCGCAACACCGTGATCGTGATGACCTCCAACCTGGGCTCGGCGCAGATCCAGGAGCTGATGGGAGACCGCGAGGCGCAACGTGCGGCGGTGATGGATGCAGTGGGTTCGCACTTCCGTCCGGAGTTCATCAACCGCATCGACGAAGTGGTGGTGTTCGAGCCACTGGGCCGCGAGCAGATTGCCGGCATCACCGAAATCCAGCTGGGCCGCCTGCGCAGCCGCTTGCTGGAGCGCGAACTGTCGCTGAGCCTGAGCCCGGAGGCGTTGGACAAGCTGATTGCCGTAGGTTACGACCCGGTGTACGGCGCCCGGCCGCTGAAGCGGGCGATCCAGCGTTGGATCGAGAACCCGCTGGCGCAGCTGATTCTCGCCGGCAAGTTTGTGCCGGGTTCGGCGATCACTGCCAAGGTGGAAGGCGACGAAATCGTCTTTGGTTGATTTGTTTCGCCAAGAGCCCCGCATCTGCGGGGCTTTTTTTTGCCTGGTTGCCTGTGCCGGCCTTTTCGCGGGTAAACCCGCTCCTACGGGTCGGTGTAGATTTTGCGGGGTGTGCAGTCCCTTGTAGGAGCGGGTTTACCCGCGAAAGGGCCGGCACAACCCAGCAAATCCGGGCTCTTCAGCTCTACCTGGATAACCCGCTGAAATTTTTGAAATTTTTGCTTGCATCAAATTTCGAGTGCCCCTAATATACGCCGCGTTGTCAGGCACTAAGCGAATCACCAGCAACACCGGTGACCGCAAAACAACTTACAAATCAGTAAGTTGAATGAAAAAAAGTGGTTGACAAGCAAAACGAAGAATGTAGAATAGCCGGCCTCAGCAGCGACAAAGCGAAAGCAGCGAAGCTAAAGAGTCTGAAGCGAACACAGTCTTCGGAGTAGAAAATCGGAAGTAGTACCGAAGTTCAGTTCCGCGATAGCTCAGTCGGTAGAGCAAATGACTGTTAATCATTGGGTCCCTGGTTCGAGTCCAGGTCGCGGAGCCATCTCGGGGTGTAGCGCAGTCCGGTAGCGCGCCTGCTTTGGGAGCAGGATGTCAGGAGTTCGAATCCCCTCACCCCGACCATTTTCCGGGTCGTTAGCTCAGTTGGTAGAGCAGTTGGCTTTTAACCAATTGGTCGTAGGTTCGAATCCTACACGACCCACCATGTAAAGAAGGGCATCTCAAAGAGATGCCCTTTTTTTTGAAGCACCACGGGGTGTAGCGCAGTCCGGTAGCGCGCCTGCTTTGGGAGCAGGATGTCAGGAGTTCGAATCCCCTCACCCCGACCATTTTTGGGTCGTTAGCTCAGTTGGTAGAGCAGTTGGCTTTTAACCAATTGGTCGTAGGTTCGAATCCTACACGACCCACCATGAACAAAGGGCATCTCGCATGAGATGCCCTTTTTCTTTGTCTCGGGAAAATGCACCCTTCAGTGCAGGTCCTTGTTGTCTCTCTTTGCCACACCGCCCCCTGTAGGAGCGGGTTTACCCGCGAATACGATGGTGGCTGCACTGCCGCATTCGCGGGTAAACCCGCTCCCACAGGTGATTGTCGATGCCTGTCAGTGCAGCTTCAGGCGCGGCTCGGTACCCCGGCCAATCTTGCTACCCAGCATCATCAACGCCGTACGGAAGAACCCATAAAGCGCCATCTGGTGCATCCGGTACAGCGACACATAAAACATCCGCGCCAGCCAGCCTTCCAGCTTCACGCTGCCCATCAGGTTACCCATCAGGTTGCCCACCGCCGAGAAGCGCGATAGCGACACCAGTGAGCCGTAGTCCTTGTACTCGTAGGTCGGCAGCGCCTTGTTCTCCAGTCGCGCCTTCAGGCTCTGCGCCAGCATCGAAGCCTGCTGGTGCGCAGCCTGCGCGCGTGGCGGCACGTTGCGGTCGCTGCCAGGTTGCGGGCAGGCGGCGCAGTCACCAAAGGCGAAGATGTTGTCGTCGCGAGTAGTCTGCAGGGTAGGGCGCACGACCAGCTGGTTGATACGGTTGGTTTCCAGGCCATCGATGTCCTTGAGGAAGCCCGGCGCACGAATACCGGCCGCCCACACCTTCAGGCTGGCCTGGATCACTTCACCGTCCTTGGTTTTCAGGCCATCTTCGGTCACTTCACTGACGGCAGCGTTGGTCAGCACTTTAACGCCGAGCTTTTCCAGGGTCTTGTGCACCGGCACACTGATGCGTTCCGGAAGCGCCGGCAGTACCCGCGGGCCCGCTTCAATGATGGTGATGTGCATGTCTTTGGGCTGGATGCGGTCCAGGCCATAGGCAGCCAGCTCGTGGGCAGCGTGGTGCAGCTCGGCCGCCAACTCTACACCGGTGGCACCGGCGCCAACGATGGCGACGCTGATCTGCTCGCTGGCCACATCACCGGCGTGGGCGCGCAGATAGTGGTTCAGCAGCTGCTGATGGAAGCGCTCGGCCTGTTTGCGGGTATCCAGGAACAGGCAGTGCTGCGCCGCGCCCAGGGTGCCGAAGTCGTTGGTGTTGGAGCCCACGGCGATGACCAGGGTGTCGTAGCCCAGGGTGCGCGCAGGCAGCAGCTCGCGGCCCTCTTCGTCGAGGGTGGCGGCCAGTTGAATCTGCTTGCCTTCACGGTCCAGGCCGCTCATGCGCCCCAGCTGGAAGTTGAAGTGGTTCCACTTGGCCTGGGCCACGTAGTTCAGTTCGTCTTCCGAGGAGTTCAGCGAGCCGGCGGCCACTTCGTGCAGCAGTGGCTTCCAGATGTGCGTGAGGTTGGCGTCGACCAGGGTGATCTCGGCTTGCTTGCGCTTGCCCAGGCTTTTACCCAGGCGGGTCGCCAGTTCCAGGCCGCCGGCGCCGCCGCCGACAATCACGATGCGATGAGTCATGGGGATATCTCATAAGGTTTACGGAATTCTTGCCCCTGTGGGGCGGCCGCAAACTGCACGAGGGGAGGGCGAGCGCGAAGCAGCTCATAGCACCAGTCCACTGAGCAGGCGGCTGATGAGACCCAACCCGATGGTCACGGCCAGTACCAGCACAAGGAGCAGCCAGGGCCGGAAGGGCCGGCGCTCGACTTGGTGCTGGGGGGCTCGCAGATACTCATCGACACGACGCTGATCTTCCGGGTTCAGGCGGCTGGTCATGGTGGGCCTCGTCAGGTAGACGTTTGTGACTGCGCAAACGCTACAGCGTTCGCGCAAGCGCTTGAAACAAATGATAATGCTTTCTATCCCTGGCAACGAGTGTACGCCATCGCAAACATTCGCTGCACTGGATCAAAGACTGATGCCCACGTCGAAAACAATGCTGCGGCCCAGGTTGCCGCGCAGGAAATCAGGCGCGTCGGGGTGGGCGAACAGCACCCGGGCAAAGGTCGGCCCGACCAGCGACAGCGAGCGCCAGCCCTGGCGCAGGTATTCGGTGGGCGGCGGGAAGTGGGTATTGAGGTCGAGCACTTCGCGCTTCAGGCTGGCGAAGGCGATGATGTCCAGCTCGTTCAGCTCCAGCCCGCGTTCCCGGTAGTTGTGCGCCTTCTTGCGCAAGGTCGGCGCCAGGCGCCCAAGCAGTTCGGTGGCACTGATGCGCCGCGGGCGCGCTTCGCGGCGCACCAGCTGCGCCAGGGAAAACGCACTGCGCCGGCGTTGCAGCTCTTCGCGCCATTCATCGTTGAGCCGGCGGCCCTCGTCGAGCACGAAAAACACCTCGAAGGCCGCATCGCGGAACAGCACGTCGGGTGGCTCTTGCCCGGCCGGGGTGAAGTCCTCGCTGCGGTAGGGAATGTTCAACCCCTGCAACAGGCGCTGGCACACCCATCGCTCCCGCTCCCACTTGCGGGCGTTGGAGAGAAAGGCATTGGCTTGTTCGGCCTGGATGGTAAGCAGGCGCAGGTAGTCTGAGTCATCCATGCAGACAAGCTTAGCCGCTAAACGATGACGGTAAGATGCTGTTTAAGTGTGGGAATCAGCTCAGCACCGGCCACTGCTGCACCAGCCCGACCAGGTGCACCAGGCCGAAGCCCAGGCAGATCAGCGAACTGACCACGATAAAACGCCGTGAGCGCCCGGTGCCGGCCAGCAATCTGGGCCCGAGCAGGCCGCGCGCGAGGTACACCAGGGTGATCAGGCACATGGCCGGCAGCAGCAGCGGCAACCGCCCGATTGCCCCGGCAGCCGACAGCGCATACGCCGACCAGCTCAGCAACACGCAGGCGATGGCGGCGGTGATCAGCCCTGGATACCAACGGCCGTTTTCAGCGGCCACGGCCATGCGCTCGCCAGCCCCGAACAAACGGTACCAGCGCGGCCCGACGGCGATGATGGCCAGGTGAAGTACGCCGATGATGGCGTTGAGTGCTGCTGCCAGCAGCAGGGCGGGGTTGGGTCCTTCGGGCATGACCAATGCTTCCTGCATCGAATGAGGCGCCAGCCTACCGCAGCCAAAGGAAATGGAGAATGGGTGTAGACTCGGTTTATCCACATGGCCGCAAGGGGCATTGTTCAGGTGATCAGCGCGCAGGTGTTGTCCGGCACTACCCTTACCCTTGGTTGGCTGGGTTATGTGCCGTTGCTGATCTGGGCGGTCAGCCGGGTTCGCTGGGTTGAACTGTTTACTGATCGGCGCCGCCAGCATCTGCTGTTTGGCACGGTGTTCTGCCTGTTTGCGCTGTGGCTGGTGAGGCGCGATTTTGATACCGGCGTGTCGTACCACTTCATTGGCATGACGGCGGTTACCCTGTTGCTGGACTGGCCGCTGGCGGTGTTGGGTGGGTTCATGGCCCAGCTCGGTTTGCTGGCGCTGGGGCGTCAGGATTTGGCGGCGCTTGGGGTGAATGGCTTGTTGCTGGTGGGGTTGCCGGTGCTGATTACCGAGGTGTGCGCGATATTGGTCGAGCGTGCGCAGCCGCGGAACCTGTTCGTTTATATCTTTTGTTCGGGGTTCTTTCCTGCGGCGCTGACCGTGCTTGTTTGCGTGCCTGCGGCGCTGGGGGTGTTATGGCTGGATGGGCGTTTTGCCCTGCCGGAGTGGCTTAGCGACTTTGTGGGCTACCTGTGGCTGATGATGTTCCCCGAGGCGTTCATCAACGGCATGGTCATCAGTGCGCTGGTGGTGTTTTGCCCGGAGTGGCTGGAAACCTTCAACCGCACGCGGTATTTGCAGGCGCCGTGGAAGGAGGATGAGCGATGATTTTGGGTTGGCTTTGCCGGCCTATTCGCGGGTGAACCCGCTCCTACACAGGTATTGCGCCGCCCTTAAAGGTTGCGCGGGCCCTTGTAGGAGCGGGTTCACCCGCGAATAGGCCGGCACAGCCACCCTGCCATCAGCTCAATGCCGCGACTCCAGATCCCCTGAATACAGCTCATCCTCGGACTCTTCCGCCCCAGGAATCTTGTGCTCCTCAGCCGCCCAGGCGCCCAGGTCGATCAGCTTGCAACGGTCCGAACAAAACGGCCGGAACGCGCTTTTCTCGTTCCATTCCACAGGTGCGCCACAGGTCGGGCAATCGACGGTCAATGGCTGGCTCATGGCTGGCCTCCTCGTAAAGTCAGGTAAAAGTGGTGCAGGCGGTCAATCTGCTCATGCAGCGCGGCCAGGTCGCCGTCATTGACCACCACATCATCGGCATGGCGCAAGCGTGCCTCGCGGGCCAGTTGGGCCTGCAGAATAGCCTGCACCTGCTCGGCACTGGTGTTGTCCCGCGCCAGGGTACGCGCTATTTGCAGTTCCTGCGGGGCATCGATCACCAGCACGCGCTGGGTCTTATGGTACTGCCCCGACTCGATCAGCAGCGGTGACACATATACCGCATACGGCGACTGCGCCTTGGCCAGGTAGCTGAAAATCTCCTGGCCGATCAGCGGGTGCAGCAGTTGCTCCAGCCACTTGCGCTGCGCCGGGTCGGCGAAGATCAGCTGGCGCAGGGCGGCGCGATCGAGCTGGCCGTCCGCCTGCAGCACGCCAGCGCCGAAGCGTTCGACGATGCTGGCCAGGGCCGGGCGGCCAGGTTCGACAACCCAGCGCGCGGCCTGGTCGGCATCGACCAGGTGCACGCCAAGCTCGACAAAACGCTCTGCAGCGGCGCTCTTGCCACTACCGATGCCGCCGGTCAGGCCGAGAATCCAGGGGGTAAAGGCTGCGCTGGTCATCAGAATCCAAGCAGTTGCATGTAAGAGGCGTATATTTCATCACCCCAGAGCAGCGCAATCCACCCCGCAATCGCCAGATAAGGGCCGAACGGGATGGCCGTGCCCACGGAATGCCGGCGCAAACGCAGCAGGCACAGGCCAACCAGCGCCCCGACCACCGATGACAGCAGCAGCGTCAACGGCAGCACCTGCCAGCCGCCCCAGGCCCCGATCAGTGCCATCAGCTTGAAGTCGCCATAGCCCATGCCTTCCTTGCCGGTGACCAGCTTGAACACCCAGTACACCGTCCACAGGCTGAGGTACCCGGCCACCGCGCCCCACAGCGCGTCGGTCAGTGGCGCGTAAATGCCGAATACGTTGACGATCAGCCCCAGCCACAGCATCGGCAGCACCAGCACATCCGGCAACAGTTGGTGCTCGGCATCGATCAGGCTCAGGGCCAGCAAGCACCAGGTGAGTGGCAGTGCCAGCAACGCTTCAGCCGATGCGCCAAAGCGCCAGGCCACCAGCAGCGACAGCAACGCACTAGCCACCTCCACCAACGGGTAGCGCGGGCTGATGCGGGCTTTGCAGGCTGAGCAACGCCCGCGCAACGCCAGGTAGCTGATGACCGGAATGTTCTCCCAGGCGCGGATCTGATGCGCGCAATGCGGGCAGCGCGAGGCTGGCAGGCACAGGTCGAAGCGCTCGTGCTGCGTGCTCGGCAGCCCAAGCACCTCTTGGGCCTCGCGCTGCCATTGCCGCTCCAGCATGATCGGCAGGCGGTATACCAGCACATTGAGAAAGCTGCCCACCAGCAGGCCGAGCAGCGTGGCCACGGTGAAGAAGTACGCCGGCTGCTCGGCCAGGAATGTCCATAAAGTCATGTTCAGATCAAACTACCCAACTGAAAGATCGGCAGGTACATCGCCACTACCAGGCCGCCAACCAGCAAGCCCAGGATCAGCACGATGGCCGGCTCCAGCAGGCTGGTCAACTGGTCCAGCGCCTGGCTGACCTGTTCCTCGTAATGGCTGGCGGCTTTCTCCAGCATCTGGTCCAGCGTGCCGCTGGATTCACCGATGGCGGTCAGTTGCACCAGCAACGGCGGAAACAGCTGCTCAGCGGCCATTGCCTGGTTCAGCCCCTGCCCATTGGCCATGCCCTGGCGCAGCCGCAACACCGCCTGCTCATGCAAATCGCCGCCCGTTACCCGGGCCACCGTACCCAGCGCATCCAGCAACGGCACCCCGGCGCCATAAGACGTTGCCAGGCTACGCGCAAACCGCGCCAGCGCCGCCTGCCCCAGCAACTGGCCAAACACCGGCACACCCAGCACCCGCTGAGATATCCACAGGCGCGCTGGCGCATGCTGCCGGTATAGCTGGCGCACGGCAAAACCTAGCACCACGGCCATCACCAGCAACAGCAGCGCAAACCGACTCAGCCCTGTGGACAAGTCGATCACCCACTGGGTAAAAGCCGGCAACTCCGCGCCCATGCCGGAGAACATATTCTCGAATTGCGGAATCACCTCCAGCAACAAAATCGCCGACACCCCCAGCCCGGTCAGCAACAGCAGCAGCGGATAGATCATCGCCTTGCGCACCTTCTTGTGCAGCGCCCGGCGCTGTTCCAGCATGCCCGCCAGCTGCTCCAGCTGCCGGTCGAGCGTGCCACACTGCTCACCCACCCGCACCAGGTTGCAGTAAAGCGCATCAAACCAGGCCGGGTGACGCTGCAACGCATCCGCCAGCCCCAGGCCCGAGGCCACATCCTGTTTCAATCTATCCAGCAACGCCGCCTGCGCCGCATCGCAGCCACTGCGCCCCATCACTTCGAACGCTTGCAGCAGCGGCACGCCGGCCTTGAGCAAGGTTGCCAACTGCCGGCTGAACCCCGCCGGGTCAGCCTTTACCCGCCGCTTGGGCAAGCTGAACGCCAGCCCGCTGGCAGGCCGCAAACTGGCCACCTTGATGCCCTGGCGGATAAGCCCGGCCCGTACATAGGCCGGGCTGCGCCCGGGCGTTTGGCCGCTGACCGGCCTGCCGCTGGCATCGGTGCCGTGCCAGGTGTAGAGGGGTGTGGATATGGTCATGCAAAGGTCCTTTTTCTGCCCGTGCGACAAGCCTGGAAACAGCTTGCCGCGTCCATGCAAGGGCGCGCGTCCGTGATGCTCACTAGAGTAGTTCAGCGAAGATGACGCCCAAGCGGGCAGGGGTGACAAAAGGTGTCTGTTCAGGCCTACTGCGCCGCTGCCGCTTGGGGCGGAACTGACCTCAACGTGTAAGCGAATCAAAAAGGAAATACGTTCATGAAAGGGCAACGCGGTATCACCCTGATCGAACTGATGATCGTCGTCGCGATCATTGGCATTCTGGCGACCATCGCCTTACCGATGTACACCAACCACCAGGCCCGCTCCAAGGCCGCGGCCGGGTTGCTGGAGATCAGCGCGCTGAAGACGGCGATGGATCTGCGGTTGAATGACGGGAAGGATGTGACGGATGTAGGCGCGCTGGGTGGCCAGCCGGCCACTGCGCATTGTGCGATTACGGCCAGCGGCAAGGCGGCGGATGGCAGCGGCAGCATTGTTTGCACGCTGGTGGATGCGCCGGCCAATGTGCTGGGCAAGGCGCTTAGCCTGACGCGTTCGGCTACCGGGTGGGCGTGCACAACCGACATCGAGGAAGACCTGGCGCCGAAGGGGTGCAAGGGGGCTTGAGGGTAGGGCAATAAAGTAGTGGAAACAGGGGTTTGCGTAACGGGTGCGAGCAGTGGTACGTTGCGCTACACGCCGGTGTAGCTCAGTCGGTAGAGCAGCGCACTCGTAACGCGAAGGTCGCAGGTTCGATTCCTGTCTCCGGCACCATATCCAGCTCCATCGCGTTCCACCGAATGCCTTGGAAGCCCCTAAAACCCGCCCTTTGGCGGGTTTTTTCGTTCCAGGACCCTCCGTCGGGATCCAACAAAATACCCCATCCTCGGGGGTATTTTTAGGGTACAGCGTCTTGCCTGCATGGAGAACGTACCCTTATGCCACGCCTAGCCGTTCCTCTCAGCGACCTCAAATGCCGTACGGCGAAACCTCGCGAACGTGCCTACAAGCTATTCGACGGTGGCGGCATGTACCTCTTCGTGAAACCCAACGGCGTGAAAACGTGACGACTGCGCTACTTCAAGCCCAGCGGCAAGGAAGGCACGCTGATCATCGGCAACTACCCCATCATCTCGCTGGCCGTCGCGAGGACCAAGCGCGATGAAGCCAAGGCGCTGTTGCTCGATAACCTCGACCCGATGGAAGAGAAGAAGAAAGCGAAGCTTGCCGCCCAACGAGCCTCCCTGCTTTTTGAAACCGTCGCCTTGGACTGGTACGCCGAAATGTCCCGGCGCTGGACGGAGGGACACGCCAAGACCGTCATGAGCCGGTTGCGCACCCACGTCTTCCCCCTGATAGGCCAACGCCCCATCGCTGAGCTTGATACCCATGATCTGCTTGAGGTCACCCTGCGTATTAAAGAGCGCGGCACCATGGACGTTGCCCTGCGCGTGCAGAACTATCTCTCCACGATCATGCGGGGCGCGAAGCGGGCGCGGCAGATCAGCCAGAATCCGGCGCTTGATCTGGCAGGGTCGATTCATGCCCCGCGAACAGTGCACCGCCCTGCCCTATCACTCAACCGCCTCCCCGAACTACTGAACCGGATCGACAACTACAACGGCCGTGAGCTAACCAAGTTGGCTGTACTGCTGACGCTGCACGTGTTCGTGCGCTCCAGCGAACTGCGTTTTGCGCGCTGGGATGAGTTCGACCTGCAAAGGGCGATGTGGGAAATCCCCGACACCCGCAAGCCAATCGACGGCGTGCGCAATTCCACCCGTGGCACCAAGATGAGCGGAGACATACAGATGGTGCCGCTCTCTCCCCAAGTCATTGCGATCCTTGAACGGCTGCGCGGCTTGAGTCGCTTCTCCGAACTGGTGCTGCCCGGTGACCACAAGTACTGGAAGCCAATGTCGGAGAACACGGTTAACCAAGTGCTGCGTAACGTTGGTTACGACACATCCAAAGAGGTATGTGGGCATGGATTCAGGACCATGGCCTGTAGCGCCTTGCTGGAGTCAGGGCTGTGGACAGACGCGGCGATTGAACGGCAGATGAGCCACAAGGAACGCAATCGCGTGCGCGCCGCCTATATCCACAAGGCCGAATTTTTGGAGCAGCGCAGGCTGATCATGGCGTGGTGGAGCAATTACATTGATGCCAACAGATCGGGCCATGTCACCCCACACGAGTTCGCCCACCCAGCCGGCGAGAACATCACCCCCTTGCCAAGTGGGCGTGGCGCATTCAATCGTCGGTGAACCCTCCAGAACACCGTTGGCCGCTCTTTAATTCGGGTCCATCCAAACAGGGCTGCAAAGCCGCCCTGTTTGGATGGACCTCGCTTTGCAAAGCTAAAAGCCGACACGAATCCTTTGAATACCACTGATTTCCACCGGTGGATAATTTCATGCACAAGCCCAGAGGCCACGAAAATCAAGGCGTTGACCAAAATTATCCACAGGCGTAGAACTGAGGTTGCAAGCGCTGTCTTGGACAGTACCCAGGTGACCCGAACCTTCAAGGTCACGCCGCTCTCGCGGTGGTTCTCCCCAAAGGCGATTCGCATCCGGCAGCTCGCCCGGTCACTACCCATGTGATGGATGCTCTTATACCTATGGCGCTCGTGCGCCAGCTAAACCGTACCTCGCTGTCCTGCAGCAACCTATCCGCTTGGCCGATTATTGCGCCAACCTGTGCCCGTCTCTTTCTGTGGAAAGAGACGGGCACTTCAACCACTGCTGCAGCCCTGATCGCACAAGGCTTTGCGGCATTCCCCCTCGTGACAATCGGCGTGACAAACGCCGATTTCACCAGCAACAGCCATGCAGATGATGGTGCCGTAGACCAAGGAATGGACTGCACCTGACTGACAGTCAGGCATGCCCCGGTCATCGCATTGCTGCTTGCACATGGCTCAGGATCTCGCGGCACTGGTCTCGTCAGCCAATGCAGCCTCCACCCGCCCACCGGTAACGGTGCTCAGGAGGCCAGATCATGAGATGCCCTTGCTCCCGGTCGTAAGGAGCCGCCAGTCCCGCGCTAGAGGACATTCCCCACAGGTCGCAGGGGCCTTGATCCCTGATAACACTCAGCATTCTTGGCGGGATGACGTGGGGCGAGGATCGGAGAACGGTAGATGAGGTGGCTGATATGGCATTGGTGGGTAGACGCGATGGCCGCAACTTCGGCTACGGCAGGCAGTTGAGCTACGCAGGACCGCAGGCGCTGAAAGACATGTTCGGCGGCGGTCACTACGGCACGGTCAAAGCTCACAGTGATCGGTGGCAGGCATTCGTGAAGTGGTGCCGCTCCGAACAGGGGCCCGGTCTCAATGATGCGCGGCAGATTGATCGAAAGGTGTTGGCCGGTTATGCGGCGTATCTGCGCGACGTCGTTGGACGCGGTGACCTCGCCGTCAGCACCGCACAAAACCGGCTCTCCAGCGTTAACAGGACCATGGCGGCGCTTCGCGGTGATCAGTGCGTCAAATTGCTAAGTCCGAGCAAGGCATTGGGTATGCAGCGCAGCGGGGTTCGTCACGCAATCCCTCAGGGCCAGGATCTCAAACAGGTTGAGCAGATCGTCGATGCACTTTGCAGTCGTGACCAGAGACGGGCCGCCGCGATCGTATTGTTGGCGCGAGCCACAGGCATGCGCTTGCGTGAGACCATCTTGGCTGACCTGCCACGGCTAATCTGTGAGGCTAACGACCTAGGCAGGATCAACATCCAGGATGGCACCAAAGGCGGTCGCTCCGGCGCTTCGGCACCGCGTTGGATTGCGGTGGACGACCATATTCGAGGTGCGCTTGGGTTTGCACGGCAGGTGTCGCCTGCTGGTAGCCAAAACCTGATTGCGCCACACGAAAGCTATCTAAATTTTCTGCAAAAAATCATCCGCCCTGTGCGGTGCATCCTGCATGCACACAACCTCAAAGGCTTCCATGAGCTCCGTGCAGCGTACGCATGTGAGCGCTATGAGCAGATCACCCAGCACCACGCGCCTATCAACGGCGGCCATTGTTGTCAGGTAGATAGGCACCTTGATCATGAGGCCCGGAGACAAGTCAGCTATGAGCTGGGGCACGGCCGGATCGACGTGGTCGCTGGCTACATTGGAGGGCGCGCATGAGCAAATCATTCGACATGGAGCTGTTCTTGGCTGCGGTGCTAACGGGTTCGCACGCAACACGGCAGCGCCATCTACGGCAAGCAAAGCTCATCCAAGTCGAGATATTTGAACGCTGGCAACTGGACACACCTTGGGCTTGGCGGAGAAAACATGTGACTTGGTTTCTTGAGCACCGACTAGCTGGGCGATGCGCGGCTACTGAGTACTACTACCTGCTGACGGTGCGGCTCCTAGCGCGTCGTTTAGAAAAGCCATGGGTCTTCAAGTGTTGAACGACGGCCTGACTTTAATAGTCACGACCGCACAATCGCCCCATAGCAGCCGGCGCTGAGGCCTTACAATAAATGTAAAATACGGTATCAAAACTATATCCGAGTGGGATTTGTGTGCCACATGTTCTCTGCAAAAACAAAATCATCACAATTTGATTTATCAATGAAATCATTGATACGCCCAAGAATTTTTGATATATCCGCACTATAAGAAAAAGAACTTTCTGCGGGCGCCGGCGTTCTGAGATCCATCTTTTTTAGTATGATAAGTGACGTAAGCGCCGAATTAATGGTAAGCGTAGCTATTCGTTCTATCGTGAGCGAATACTCACTTAGCAATCCACTGATTATTTGTTTTTCCTGCGAAAAATCCAGTGAAATATGTTTGTCTGACTGCTGAAGGAAGCAGCTTATAGAGGGTGAGGCTGGGTGTGTAAGCTCGCAAAGCTTGCTATATAGTTGCATTGCTCCAGTGGCACCATGCTGTTCTATAGCCCTAATATAGTCAGCATTAGATTTATTCGTGTGATGTGGAAGAGGAGTTGAACCTTTAGGGTGTTTGCGTGCATATGTGTAATGGATAAGCCTGTCCTCCAGTTCTTCCAGAACTATAGGCTTTGCCGAGGTGTTTGATTTGGCTGTGCGGAGATATATAAACGGAAAGCAGTTATATAAGTATTTAAGCGTGATTAATGTTGCATCATGAGCATCAGCTGTGGCTTCCAGCAGGCCGCGTAGCGAAGCGGAAAACCCTAATAAGTTATTGCTTTCTAATTGTGAGAGTGAAGATTTTAGCCAATTATTGGTTCGCGCTAGTGATGTAATGCACGTCAAGTGGCATCGTTCAAGAATCCCTATCAAGTAAACCTTGATCATTTCATTGAACTGATCCTCTTGGTGTAAGGGCTGTATAGAATTTATGTCTGGCTCTAAAAAATGCGCGAAATAAGACGTACCATTTGTCTTAATCATTAAGTCGTCTATAGCTGGACTGTAAGTAGATATCAGCGTATGCAGAATTGTCTTGAGTTCATTAGGACTACTTTGACGATTCATGAAGGATTCCTTGTGTGCCAACGCATCATGTTTTTTAACTAGTGGTCTGTTTGAAGCAGTAGACACCGTTCATGGGAGAAGGCATGACTTAGTACGTATCTCCGGACTGACCGCTACGGGTCGAAAGCCCCCCAACGAGACTGTCCGCTACCGGCCCCAGAGCGGACACTCCCGTTTCCTTCGGTCAGTATTTCAAAAGATCCTCTGGCCGCCCGACATACGTACCTTGCAGTGCAGCGATCTGCGACTGTGCGTAGGCGACAGGGGATACCCCGCTGAAAACGAGCCAGGACACCAGTTCGAGATCTTTGACTGATGTGAATCGTGCCAGGTCAGGAAGATTCTCTCGCGCTAGTGCAACACGATTCAGATGCCTTTTGAGCTTGTCCGGTTTGCCCTTAATGTCTTCACCCTGATATTCGGAGAGCTGGGAAGCGACTTCTGAGTAGTTACGAGCGAGTGAAAGGTCCTTGCATTCGACTATAAGCACTTGGTTACGATCCGGGCGCCAAGCTAGCAGATCAATATCGCCTGGATTTGTCGTCAGGTTCCTCCTCAGTATCTCAGGGAAGCTAATGCCGCGCCGAACATTCCATCCTGCGTCTAGCAGTTTTTTTTCCAATATTTTTTCGAAAGTGTGCCCCTCGCGAGCTTCCCCCAGCCATTCATCTCTCATCCCGGCAGTCCGGAAAAACTCTCGTTTGAGTCGCCCTGTATGTGCGCCGTTAAAGAGATAATTCAGAGAGTTACCCAGTTGTCCCGGCGATACGATCACCAGCGGGTCTTGGCTGTCCTCCACCTGTAACAAAGGCCTGGCTACTACGGATAGCCGTCGACCAAAGCGCCAAGGGTAGATATCAGATAGGTCAAACTCGTCGGTCACCTCATCCCACTTTGGGCGAGTTCGCAGGATGAATTGTTCGAGAAAAGCGAATGTGACATTATGGTCAAGCCCGGCTGTCTTACCCGCAAGATCTAACTGGCTCCTCTCCATAGTGAAAATTGCCGTCTTTTTCGATATGCCAATTGACTCGAGTGCATGGACGAAACGGAGGCCTTCTTCGAGCGTAAACCCCATCTCCGACTTCCAGAGTGCCATAAAGGTCTCGGTGTCATCTGCGACCGTGGTCGGGGCACAACATTCGTCCTCATCACTCACTTCTTCGAAGTCTTCCGCTTTTGCGTAATGCTGCTCGAATCTTGCAGCATGAGCTTCGAACCGCTCGTTAGTAGCCTTAGACAGCAAAGGTTCAAGCACCATCCCTCCAAGCTCGTCGCGGAAAAGAAGGTCACCTAAGGGAGATATTTGGACCTCGGCCGGCAGCGCCCCGAAACGTATAGCGTCCGACATGCCGCCGATGCGAAAAAGTAATGCTGCTTGCGCAAGGAGGCGACCAAGCGCCATGTCGGAGGGTTCAATCCCCCCCTTATTGGGGCAAGCGCAAATGGCCAGTTCGATTACTAACCTGGAGGTCAGTGCCGCACCGGCAAAACGTCCCAACTGCTTGGCGATCGTATCCTCGACTCCGTCCTCACCGACATGCAGCGCGAGGACGGCAGCGGCCGTCCGATGCCAATGATTTTCTTCGCTTCGTGCCCTTTCGCAGTTCTCAAGCAGGCGGTTGAGGGTTTTCAGACGATCAAATCTAGAAAGTTCTTCCTGCATGTCATGAAGGAGCACATCTACAACGTCGATGAGGAGCTTGCCGACCGCCTTCTTACCCTGGTATTGGGCCGGAGCATCGGCAGCAACCGAACGCCAGCCTAGCCCAACTCTGGCCGCACCTGACTCGGTGTTCTCAACAGTCAGAAGGTGTCGACTCAAGGAACCACTTACACGGTCACTGAAGTCGAACGTTTTCATAATATGGAAGCTACGGGCGACGTTATTGGGAATCGCTATTCGCTCGATTTCAAGCCCTTGGTTGCTCGGTGCATCGATACGCAAAACTGTGGCAAAGGCAGTGCCAAGGGCGCGTACTAAAGCGCGTTCTGCGCGGTTGTCCGGCGCCTGGAAGCCAGCAAGATACCCGTCTTTCAGACAAACCCGTATAGCGCCCTGTTCACGGACACGCTCGATACTCCAGAAGGTATTTAGGTCAAGAGGCACCTGCTCATCCTGGAATCGACTAATATCACAGTCGCCTTCAAAGTGCAGGTAGGCCTTCACGGACTTCCTTGGTCTCTGCCCACCAACGGCTTCAACCGCCTCGCCAATTCGCCCAAGCCAAGTGCGTACCATCTTCGCTAACTCAGCAAGGAGCATGTGATCTTGAGCATTAGGTGCTTCAATCATCACCCAGAGGTTGTATTGCCCCTCATACACACAACTTAGCCGATGTGCTTCAAGGTCATCGATGGACGCATAGCACCTGCTTTCGCGTTCGGTTGGGAAGAAGTCAGCCGCTGACGGCCGCATAACACGATGCCACCTGCCGCTGTTGTCACAAATGCGGTGCCAGTCGTAACCCATGTCTGCTGCCATCCGCACGTCACGAATCAGATCTGTTGGGATTGTCAGCATCAGAGGGCGCTCTGGGGTGATACGCCCTTCCGGCAGTTGATTGTGCGGAACCATATGGCCGTCGTTGGCGCGTGCCCAGCCAAGAAGGTTGAGAATGCCGTTGACATTGATTATTCGCACACCGGCTCGCGCTATTAATTCTTCGGCGTCTTGCACGCGCCAGAAAGCAAGTGCGGACATATCGGGCAGTGACCCTAACCGGAAAAAGTCTGCGCTAGTCATCCACTCGAACTGCCATTCTGCAGGTAGCTCGGGAACCGAGCCGACAAACCCTGCCCCCCAGCCACAACCCACACGCACGACTATGCCACGCTGAAAGTCGGGGTGGCCGGCAAGTTCAGCAGCGGCTTTTGCAGCACGTTCGTCTAGGAGATTCGCTGTTTCCTCATCGAGCCGGAGCATACTGCTGAAGCCTTCATTGCTGTGCTGCTGCATGGAGGGCAGGACGAACTGGAGCACCATGAAGTGGCCCACGTCGACTGAGGAGTAGACGGTCGCCGATCGGGTTGTCTTATCCTTATCCCAGGACAACCGCATCCGCGTACCGCTACCAAACGCAGGCATTTGAGACAAAGTGCGCGCATGGACGCTAGCCAACGCCCTGTCGAGGTTGCCCAACTCTCCCTTCCGCACTGCGAACGCTATCACCGCGTGACGAAGCGCGATGGATAGAGCAGTAGGCAGCACGACGACAAGGCCATCACCTACACGAAACAACGGACGCTGCTCCAATACCCCCGCGCTGGGGGCCTGGCTAGCTAGGGTACTGATTTGTGTATGATCAAGAATAAATGGGGATAGATCAGCAATTGCGATACCAGCCGACCGTAGCATGCCCTTCGTCAAAGTGACACGTGTACGGAGAACACTCGCGTCAAGGCCATCGGTCTCAAGCGAGCCAGAGCTAGTTTGACCACCCGGCTCAAACCGACGTAGACCAGAGTTGGCGCAAATAACGTCCGAAAGCTGTAGAAGCGCCTGGATGGACCGCTTAAGAGGGATAAAGTATCCCTCGTCAGGCATAGCGAAAACAATGTCGACCATCAGCTGTGTGTAAAAGCCTGAGGCCTCCCAAATTCCTTCCAGAATGCGGTAATCGCCCTTGACGTTACCAACGATTGAGACGAACACATCCTCTGCTGGATCTTCCCCAACTACACTGTTCGATGCGCCAATAGACGTATACCAGCGGCGTGCGTCGTCGACAGTGGCAACCTGAGGGCCTTGGCAGTGGATGAGGGCAAGTGCAACCAGTAACTCCAGTCGTAAACATTCTGGCTGATGTGCAGGAAGGGTTAGCAGACTAGCTAGCAAAGCCACTGTGCCTACCCGCTCAAAGTTTGCGAGTTCGGCGACAAGCTCAGCGTTATCCTTCGCGACATCATCCAAAGAGTGACTGGAAGTCGCCCAGGCTGCCTTATCGGCCATCGCCTCAAGCAGGGATTGTAAATCTGGTTGAGATAGTGAGTCGTTCACCTGCATCTCCAGGAGAAATGATTGAGCTCGCGAATTCCACGTGAAGAAGAAACAGGAGCCAGCAGCAGACATCCTCTTGCAGGCTCAAAAAATTCCCGATTCGATTCCACAGAAAGCCATAAGTAGCTGATCTTTTTATAGATACCTTATGAGGTATGTCAAAAAATCCACCGAATTCCAGCTCCGTGAAAACCGGGACATTACGGCCAACAACCGTTCGTCTGGTGCCGCACCACATATGTAAGCGTCTGGCCGTTACACCTTGCATGCCTGATTGTGGCATGCAGTGCTAACGAGCCTGCCTAAGTGCACCGATGATGAATTTGTGCAGGCTATCCACTGCCATAGAGCCACCGGAAGCCTTGCTCCGAATCACGGCGACCTGCATGGGCTCTATATGACCCACGCCATGCTCTTTGGTGAGCACGCTGAGCGAATCAGGGACGCTGCACTGAGTGACTGCCGCGATTGCAAGCCCCCCTTCTACAGCAGCGACCTGCCCGGCAAGACTTGAGCTGTGATAGACGACCTTGAAGTCCCGCCCCTGGAGCGTCAGGGAGCGGACGGCATTGCGGCGGGCAAGACTTTCTTTCTCGTAAACAGCGATTGGCACTGGATCTCTCTTCCAGAGTTCAAAGGAGGGAGAGCCTACCCAGACCATGGGCTCCTCAAAGAGCAGCGTACCTCGTTGCTTGGAGTCCCTTGAGACCAAAGCGAGATCCAGATCCCCACTTTGCACCAAAGGAATCAGAGCCGTTGACTGCTCACAACTCAATTCGATCTCAACGTCCGCATAGCGCGGAGCATAACGCTTGAGAACTGGTGTGAGGTATTTGGCCGCGTAGTCTTCGGCCACTCCCAAGCGTATTCGCCCCCGCAATTCCTCACCGCTGAAAACAGCGACGGTTTCGGCATGAAGTGCAAGCATGCGGCGGGCATAGCTCAGAAGCACCTCACCATCAACAGTCAACTCAAGCCGTTTCTGTCCGCGAGTCAATAGCTGTCGGCCAAGCGTGGTCTCCAGCTTCTTCATTTGCATACTGACCGCTGATGGAGATCGGTTGATCTCATGCCCTGCGCCTGTCAACGATCCCGCATCAACTGCGGCCACGAAACATTTGAGCCAATCAATTTGCAAATCGCTTGCAGGCATCGGAATCTCTTTTCGAAAATCGAAAGGTTGGTGTGTGAATTATGCGCTTTTGCGAAGCTAAATTCCTGCCCCATGATGGCAGTCTACATCTGCCAAAGACTGGACGCCGTGATGCCTCTCGATACCTGGTTGCTCTACTTTTTTACGTGCTGTGGGATGGCGGTGGTACCAGGGCCTAACGCATTGTTGGTGCTGACTCATGGAGCCATGCATGGCAGTCGGAGGACGCTATTCACCATCAGTGGTGGAGTACTAGGATTCACCTTCGTGCTTGCGCTTTGCGCTTTGGGACTAGGCGCCCTGATCCAGGCGTCAGCTGTTTGGTTTACAGCGTTGAAAATTTTAGGCGGACTGTACTTGATCTGGTTAGGGTATGGATTGTGGCGTTCGGCTCCCATCTCGATTGATGCGCAGGCCGCCGGAAGCTCGCAGCCATGGGTGTTGTTCCGTCAGGGGCTGGTTTCTGCCGTATCAAATCCCAAAGCACTACTATTGTTCACCGCATTCATCCCGCCTTTCCTTGACCCACAACGTAATATCGTGGCGCAGACAGCTGCCATCGCGTTGACCTACGCAGTCGTGGAATTTTTTGTTGAGTATGCCGTGGCGAGTGCCGCGCACAAGGTCAGACCTTGGCTAGCTCGCACGGGTCATCGATTCAACAAGGTATGTGGTGGTTTTTTTGTAGCGTTCGGGTTGGCCTTACCGGTTCACTCCTGAGCAGGAAACTCCCGATTAGCACTTTTGAGACCAGTGCTGGGGCAGAATCGACTGTGGCGTCGATGCGGATCATTGGGAGAGGCTGCTGATGAAGCGGGCGCAGCCGTCCGGGTCGGAGATCGGCCAGTTCACAGTGACTGTTCGCTGCCCGGAAGAGATATCGATGCGGGCTACATCCTGCCGAGCAGGCGTCGCCACAGCGGTCTCAAGCCTCAACGGTACAAATGCAGGTAAGGCAGAAGCCTGCCTGTCACGATAGATCGGTATCCACTTCCGTACCAGATTGGCGTTGATGCCGTGCCGCAGCGCCACGCTGGCAATGGACACATCAGGGCTCAGGCAGTCCTGGACAACTTGGGCCTTGAAGGATTTGGGATAAGAGGTGCGCTGACGCATGGTGTTCCTTGAATTAAGGGCGGTGGTGTCCACGTATTTTTAGGTGGACACCATCCCCCTTGATCTGGGGATTCTGAAGGTGTGTTCGGCAGACGCTTACCCACATATCAAGGCTTGCAGCGATGCGGGCCTTTTTTGTTGCTTGTAAGCGTCCTTGGCCTCAGCCGTTTTCTGAAACAAATTGCCAAAAAGAGGTGGTTTGACCTTTCAGGGGAAATCTTCGACAATCTTCCCCGAGGACTGCAAACGCGCATTTTCGGGCATGGCTTGCCAGTAATTGGCCCCCCGGATCTGGCAGCAGTGAAGCTGGCACTCACTGACGTAGGGACAGTCGATAGGCCCCACCATACGGCCGATGATTCGACTGGGTTCTGACCTGATGGATCACAGATCCGGAAACTAAAGAATCGCTGCGACTACAGCCTCAGTAACATCCGAAGGCGACCCCGCAAGGGTCGCCTTTTCTTTTGCCCAGTCGATCATGATTTCGCCGACTTTGGTACCTCGCGGCGTGGGCTGGGGTGTCCAGGTCACCACCGAGTAATGAAAGCCAAGTACCCGGTCGCCTTCGCGGGGCTCTAGCGTTAACGTTCCGTCTATCGTTCTTAGCAGAGTGATGCGCCTTTTGGCTGCTAAAGGGTGGTTGGCGTCGTGATAGATTCCGGTGCCCAGCGCCATAAGCGAGGCGATGAATGCAGCCAGGTGATCAGGGCTGTTGATCCCTCTCTTACGTAGAAACACCTTCTTGCCGTGCCAGATGTGCAAGATGCCATGGCCGCTGGCCTGACCGCCTTTACCCTTAAAGTGCTGGCCGACTTTTACGTAGACCTTGCCCTCGGCGAGGTTGAGTTTCATGGCTGAAATCGGCGGGATTACGCCAAAGACTATGCCGCCTGTGGGGTGTTGCACCAGATCGGCGGGTTTCATCTTGAAAATGGGGGATGGTGTGGTGACCACGGCGGCTCCTTTGCAGGCTGCTATGGTAAAAAATTTGCAGATCAGGTTGCTCGGAGAATATTTGCTGGGTATTTCCTTTTAAGTGGAAGATGTCAGGCTCGCACTGGTGCTCGCGTAAGCGAACAAGCAAGGGCAATACGGCTATCGCTTCTGCGATGATGGAAGGGATGCGCTCGCCGGCATAGACCTACAAGACGATCACTGAGGCGTCGCCAGCAATGCGCCTACGCTGGGACACAGAGGATCGAAACCGGAGAGCGGTTCGACGGCCCGGCTACCTGAAGATCAAATTCTTCGGAACGCGCCCGGAACGCGGAGAAGGGTACTGGATCGACGTGCCCGACCATGGCAGCCCACGCAGGTTTCACTCCAACTATCTTCAGGTCACTCCCGAATTGCAGCGACAGCTTTTCAAGCGCGTCAGGTGGCTCACACGTGATTTCCTATTATCCAATTCCGCCGATTTGTCTCTGAACATTGGCAAGTGTTTGAGGCCTTCGCTGCGCTCAGCTCGCAGGAACGCGATGCCCTCCGCCGACCGAGTCGGGACCTCGGGGATCAGGCAGCCCAAAAACCTGAAGTCGGTGCTTCGGATGGGTGAATCCAATCGGTGGCCGTAGCTATCCTCGTCTCTGCTCAAAACACCTCAGTACCATCGTCGCATCGACCTCGGCAATGTACGAAGCAGATCGGTTACGGACAGCTATCGAATCGCTTGTACTTAAATAGGAATTTTATTGTTTCGGGCTTAACCTCCTTACTGAGGCGCCAATCTAAGTTGCTAAACCGATTTGCAGCGGCAGCTACGGAGCGGTTGCTGCCGCTCTCGAGTGGACAATCGTGAAAGGGCAATCTCTGTGCAGCCCCCCTCACAAAACTCCACTCATCAGCACCAGATAAGCTTTTACACACAGATTCAAAATTCGATTCCACTGAAAGCCATAACTAACTGATTTATTTGTACATACCTTATGAGGTACGGCTAAGTATCCACCAAATTCCAGCCCCGCGAGAGCTGGGCTTCACGACCAAACTACGTCCGTCCCGCTATCTGAACTCTGTTATTCCTATGAGATGTAAAGAAAATTCAGGTTGTGGTTCTGGGCGCAATCCGCACCGTTGAACGCCTTTCGTACATTATTCGGAGACGTTTCCTACAACTTTCACACTTGCCCTAGCGAGAAATGTGAGGCTAAATTTCCACGTCACGGCAAATTCCGTGACCGGGCGTAGGAACCCGTTGGTAAACTTGGCGCACGCACTAGGCGCCCCTGCACCACAGCTGGCGCTTTTTTTGTGCCTGCCGTGCTGTGTCATGGCGGCTGTGTGTGGGCAGGCTTCGGCCTGGCCGGGTTTCCAAGTTTCCCGGTATTCCTACCCCACACACAGCTGCCACCCAATCCCGTAGGAAGGATCGTGGCAGCTCCAACTGAAACTTGGAGCCTCATGCATGCTTATCTCAAGTCCGAGCAGGATCCCCGCATTCGTTCTCCACCGTCGTTCCTCGACGGTCCTCCGTAACCTCGCCGTCAGCCAAGCCCTATTTGTTTCCACCCAACCGGAGGCCCGCCATGACTGACCAAGAACGGCTATCCACCATCCAAAGCTACGCCTGGACTCTCGAACTGTTAGGCGAGGCCCTAGTTCAGCATGATGAAATGCTGGAGTGCGAGCACAACCCGCGGCTCAGCTTTCGCAATACGGCCGGTATCCATCAGGCGATTCGGATTATCAGCCGGTTGGCCAGTGAGCAGTGTGGGAAGGTCATGGAGCGAAACGGTCAGGAACGGGAGAGTTAGTCGAGATCTTTGATGAGTGGCGGGCCAGATATCGTCGTTGTGGCTGGCCCTCTGCTGAAGGCACCTAGGTGGGTTATTCCTGTCGGTTGGGTGTATGGGGCTGCTGCGCAGCCCATCGCAGGCAAGCCAGCTCCTACACTGACCGCGTAAGTCCTGACGTGTGTGCGTTGCTTGTGGCAGGTTGTTTTCCTACCAAACGCGCAGTCCTTTCGTAGCCTGAGAAACTTGCGAAAACACTCACCCAGGAATAAAGTCCTCCCGTCGCCGAAGCATCGGCGATGCGACCTTGGCCGGTCGGAATCGAAAGGCGCATCAGCGCCCCATCTTCATCGCAGGCGCTTTTTTTGTGCCCGCGATGTCGCGTTATGGCGGTGGTGCGCGGGACACCTTCGGGTGTGCCGGGCTCCTTTCGTCCCGGTCGGCCAACCCGCGTACTGCTGCCACCTTAACTTGCTTGGCCGCGAGCGGTGGCAGTTCCATCACGAAAGGAACTCATGCATGACCACCGTAAATCCGTTACAGATCCTCGCATACGTTCTCCACCGTCGTTCCTCGACAGTCCTCCGTAACTTCACTGTCAGCCAATCCCTTTTGGTCTCCACCCAACCGGAGACCCACCATGACTGACCAAGAACGCCTATCCACCATCCAAAGCTACGCCTGGACACTCGAACTGCTAGGCGAGGCTCTGGTCCAGCACGACGAAATGCTGGAATGCGAACACAACCCGCGCCTGAGCTTTCGCAACACGGCCGGGATTCATCAGGCGATTCGGATTATCAGCCGGCTGGCCAGTGAACAGTGTGGGAAGGTCATGGTGCAGAGCGGTCAGGACCCATCCGATTAGCTGAAGGCGCGGGAGGGCTGAAAAGCAGCCTTGCTATCCCGTGTATTACGGCTGAAATCGTGGGGCCGCTTTGCGGCCCTTTCGCGACACAAGGCCGCTCCTACAAAGGGCCGCGCAGGTTTGCGGGTATCCAGGTGGGCGCCTGCTTTGGAAGTCCCCGCAGAAAACGATCAATGCCGTTTTTAGCCGACCAGCCGTTTGTGCATGGGCGTGCAGGCCAGCTCAAGCCCCGAAGGCGAGGTATAGATACCCTGAGCCTCCCCCTGATAACCACACCGATGGTAGAACGGGGTGGCATTTGGAGTGGCGTCCAGATGAATCTCGGTAAGCCCCGCCTCAAGCGCCAGTCGCTCCAGATAGCGAACCATCGCCTTGCCTATGCCCGCCCCCATGAATGCTGGCAGCACAAAGAGCGCACCCAGTTCCCCGGACTGGAAATCGATCAGCCCAGTGGCAACAGGTACATCGTGCCACCATGCAATGTGATATTGCCGCGCCACGCTGGCCCTGTATCCCTCGGTCAGCGGCACCTGAGTCCAGGCACGAACCTGTTCCGGCGTGTAGGCGCTAATACACTGGTGCCGAATTGCCTGAAGCCGAATATCGAAAGCGGCCTCAGCGTCGCTGTATTTGGCTGGACGGATCTGCAGCATGTTCACTCTCCTTGTCATGAACGGCCATGATCGGAGCATGAAAAAGCCCCGACCATTTGGGGCGGGGCTTAGGGGTGCGTTCTATTTGCGTTGCGCGCGCAGCGTCCTATGGCCCGCCGAAGGCGGTCATCATGGGACGCATCATTTTCACACGCTTGTAAGTGCTCATAGGGTCATCTTCTGACGACTTCACAGGTGTAGTCAATTTTCGGATCGCAGTGCCGTTCCATGACGGCACGTTTTGCGAAGCCGCTTCAGCCCACAGTAATCGCCGCATTCAACATCAACACCACGATCAAGCCGACCACCGCCACAATGGACTGCACCACCGAAATGGTCTTGGTAGCTTCGCCCATGGTCATGCCAAACGACTCCTTCACCATCCAGAAACCCGCATGGTTGGCATAGTTGAAAAACAGCGAACCGCAGCCGATGGACAGGGCCAGCAATGGCAGGTTCAAGCTGGGGTCGGCACCTGCAAGTGGTGCCAGCAAGCCGGCAGCGCCGACGATACCGACGGTGGCAGAGCCGGTAGACACCGACAGCAGCATCGCGATCAACCACCCCAGGATCAACGGCGGGAAGGCAGACTGCTGGGTCAGGTGCACAATGGCATCGCCGACCTTGGCGCTGGTCAGCATCTCCTGGAAGGCTCCGCCCCCGGCGATGATCATGATGATCGAGGCGATAGGCTTGAGGCTTTTGCCCAGCGCATCGCGCAGTTGTTCGGCGTCACCGCCGCGCGCCAGTACCAGGCT
The DNA here is from genome assembly GCF_044749595.1 of Pseudomonas sp. NPDC089392. Lineage (NCBI taxonomy): Bacteria > Pseudomonadati > Pseudomonadota > Gammaproteobacteria > Pseudomonadales > Pseudomonadaceae > Pseudomonas > Pseudomonas sp. NPDC089392. The sequence continues at coordinate 298,509 of NZ_JBIVIF010000004.1, read as the reverse complement.
GAAGCCTGCGAACAACACGCCCAGCAGCATGGCGATCAGCGGGTTGCCCAGGAAGCTGGCCAATTCCAGCAGCGCATTACCCTTGGGCAGCAGCATCTCGGCGACGGCATGCACCAGCATCAGGATCGCCGGCAGCAGCGCGGCCAGCATGCCGACCAATACGCCGGGGCGGGTCTGATCATCGGCTTTCTCAGTCAGTGTGAACTGGTCCAGCAATGCCTGATCGGGGCGGGTGTTCATGCGCTGCGAAATGAACATGCCATACAGCGGGCCGCCCAGGATCATTGCCGGGATAGCGGCAAGGAAGCCATAAAGCATGGTGGGCCCGACCGAGGTCTTGAGCACGGCGATGGCGGTCAACGGGCCGGGGTGTGGCGGTACCATGCCGTGCATGGCGGCAAGCGCGGAAATCACCGGCACACCTACATACACATACGCAGAGCCCTTGAAGCGGGCCTTGCTTTCCAGCTTTCGCGCCACGCTGAATATCAACGGCAGCATGATCACCAGGCCCACTTCGAAGAACATCGGGATGCCGATGACGAAGGCAACCAGCATCATCGCCCAAGGAATCATCCGGTCCGAGGTGCGCTTGAGGATCACATCCGCGACCTGTTCGGTGACGCCCGCGTCAGCCAGGATTTTGCCGAGCATCGCGCCAAGCGCGATCACCACCCCGACCGCACCCAGGGTCTTGCCGGCGCCGGTGAGCAGGTGGGAGACGATGCTGCCGGGGTCCATGCGGGTAGCAAAGCCCACGCCAATGGACACTACCAGCAGGGCCAGAAGCGGGTGCATCTTGAGGCGGGACACGATGAGCGCCACCAGCACCAGGACGCTGACCAGTGCGGTCAGCAACAGCTGTATATCTAAGGGAGTCATTCAGGGGATCTCGGTTGGGCTGGCGCGCTAGCGGCACTCAGGATTTGCAGTTATCTGTCGCGCACAAATGGCCGACTGGATACGCAGTCTTCGAACTTCAGAGGAGGAGTGGAGCTGGTGCTGACGGGCGAAGGTATCGCGCCGGGCAAACGAGTAGGGCTGGGCAGTGCGGTCATGGGAAGATTCACCTTGTTATTTGGTCATCTATATGAATCTCGGCAAAGTATTTGCGGTGCGGTGGGATGCTGTCAAGCGCATGTGATCGTGTCATGGTCTCTTCCGCGTTCACCCGTCGCGCCTAATTGGGGCTGCTGCGCAGCCCATCGCGACGCAAGGCCGCTCCTACAAGGGCCAGTGCTGGCTTGAAGAGCCTGCGCCCCAGACGAGTGACACGCCGCGTCACTGATTCGTCTCGATGAGTCATATTGATGCTTTTCAATCCTCAGGCTAATACTAAGGTATCAGTCGGGGAGGCACGAAATATGCAAACAAGATTTGTTATCGTTCCTGCAGTACCAATAGAAAAAGAAACCTTTCAATCAGGCTCTCGGTTTTATGCGGCGACTGTGTCAGGTGGCTTCGACATCTACGACAACCAAGAAAAACTACGGCTGAAGCCAAGCTACCCGACCCGCTCGCTCGCAGAAGCAGCACGCCTGAAGCTGAACAGCGAGTGCCGTAATCCAGACGAGCTTTTCCCGTTCTTGCGGGTGGAATGCTCCGTGATGGAATAGTGATGCAGTGCAAGTTGTGGCTTGCGCCGTAGCGTTGGCAATGGGCCGCGAGCCCGCCCAGACCATTTGCCTGACTGGCAGCAACCTTCGGGTGGCCTTTTAGCCTCAGCGGGCAATACTTCATCTGTATACGCAGGCGTGTTCCTGGTGGCGCGCGCCGCTAGGAGGTGTCTGGTGAAAAAACTATCAATCGTGGGTGCCGGCATGGTCGGCGAGGCGGCGGCGCAGATCATCGCCCGGGATGAGTTGTGCCGTGAGCTGGTGCTGATGGATGTGCAAGGTGAGTTGGCGCAGGGCAAGGCGCTGGACGTGTGGCAGGCTGCAGTGGAATCGGGTTCCGATACCCGGGTTTACGGTGGGGCCAAAGCCGAAATGCTGGACGGTTCCGAGCTGGTAGTGATTACCGCTGGTGTACCGCGCAAGCCTGGGCAGTCGCGGCAGGATGTACTGAGCATCAACTTGCCGATTATCGATAGCATCATGGCGGATATCAAACAGCATGCGCCGACAGCGACGGTGTTGGTGGTATCCAACCCGGTCGACGTGCTGACCTACCGGGCCTGGAGCCTGAGCGGGCAGGGGCGCGACAAGGTGTTCGGGCAGGCAGGGGTGCTGGATACCGCGCGCATGAAGTGCTTCATTGCCGAGCAGACCGGGTTTTCTGCCCGGGATATCACCGCGCTGGTGCTGGGCGGGCATGGCGACAGCATGGTGCCGCTGATGCGCTACTGCCAGGTCGGCTCGGTGCCGCTGTCCCACTTCCTGTCCAGTGAGCAGATTGAGCAGATTGTGGAGCGCACACGCAAGGGCGGTGGCGAGATTCTGAATTTGAAGAAGCTGGGCAGCGCCTGTGATGCGCCGGGGGTGGCCATTGCACAGATGGTGGATGCCATCGCCAATGGGCGAAACCGCATTTTGCCGGCGGTGGCGATTCTTGAGGGTGAATACGGGCGCAAGGATATCGCCATGGGTGTGCCCTGTGTACTGGCAGAGGAGGGGCTTGCGCGGGTCATCGAGTTGCCGCTGGATGCGCAGGAGCAGGCGATGTTTGACCACTCTGCGGATCAGGTGGCGCGGGATATTGCCGAGATGAAAGCGCTTTGAGCGAGGCTGGGCTTGGACGCCGGTGCGCAAGCTGGTGGCCACGCCCGATCGCGCATTGACCGAACGGCTAGTGGGGTGAGTAGCCCCACCAATTGCTCGTGCCCATTCATCCAAGCTACCATTGCTAATAATTCCTATTAGCATAGTGGCACCCTCCATGAATGCCTCTCCCACCCCCCCAGCCGCTGGTTTCGAACTGGAGCAGCTCTACCGTTCCCACCACGGCTGGATCCGCCAGTGGCTGCAGCGCAAGCTCGGCAATGCCCACGATGCGGCGGAGTTGGCGCAGGATGTGTTCGTGCGGCTGCTGAGCAAACCTCGCACATTCAATGACCACGAGCATGCCCGCGCCTACCTGGGGCGCATGTCGCGCAATGCCTGTGTGGATTTCTGGCGGCGGCGGCGGGTGGAGCAGGCTTACCTGGAAGTACTGGCCAGCCAGCCCGAGCAATTTGCGCCGTCGCTGGAGCATCAGGCGGTCATTCTCGAAACCCTGGGGCAACTGCAGGCCATGTTCGAACGCATGCCCAAGCGGGTGGCCGAGGCGTTTTCCATGGCGCAACTGCAGGGCATGAAGCAGCGCGAGATCGCCGAGCAGCTGGGCGTGAGTGAGCGCACCGTGAACAGCTACCTGGCTCAGGCGATGTACCAGTGCCTGTTGCTGGAAGCCGAACTGGATGACTCACTGGCATGAGCCGGGGGCAACTCGACCATGCCGTGCTGCAAGCAGCGGCAGGCTGGTTCGCGCGGCTGCACGCGGCGGGTAATGACGCCGCAACCCAGGCGCAATGGCAGGCTTGGCTGACCGAGGATGCGCGGCATCGCCTGGCCTGGTCCTACGTGGAAAACATCAACCAGCGCTTCGGCAACCTCGATGGCCAGGCAGAGCAGGCGCGGCAGGTGTTCGACAGCGTTCGCAGTCACCAACAATCGCGGCGCGCCGTACTCGGCAGCCTTTGTGTAGCGGGCGCGGCTGGCGTGTTGGGCTGGGGCGGCTGGCAGCGGGGTTGGGTAGACTCGCCACGCGCCTGGTTTGCCACCTACCGCACCGGTATGACGGAAGTGCGGCCGCTCACTTTGGCCGATGGCAGCCAGTTGTGGCTGAACGGCGGCACGGCGCTGGATGTGCAGTTCGATGACGGCGTGCGGCAACTGCGCCTGTACCGCGGCGAAATCCTGATCGAGACCGGCAAGGACCCTCGGCCACTGTCGGTCGAGACGCGGGCAGGGCGCATGCAACCACTCGGTACGCGCTTCAGCGTGCGGGATCAGGGGCTGGCCACGACCTTGAGTGTGTTCGCAGGCTCCGTGCAGGCAACCTGCTCCGGCAGTGGTGTGCAGACCACGCTAGGCGCCGGGCAGATGCTGGTGTTCGATGCGCAGCAGGCGGGCGTTTCGAGCGCTGCACAAGCCCAGCGTCAGGACTGGAGCCGTGGCGTGCTGGTGGCCGAAGACATGCCGCTGGGCCAGGTGATCGACGTGCTGCGCGACTACCGCCACGGCCACCTCGGCATCGACCCGGCACTGAACAGCTTGCGAGCGGTGGGCACTTTCCCGTTGCTGGATACCGATCGCACCCTGGCCATGCTGGAGCGTGCGTTACCCATTCGGGTGGTGCGCATCTTGCCTTGGTGGGTCTCGATCGAGGCGCGCTGAAATTTGTCTGCTCTGATAGAGCGTCTGGGCTGAGAGGTGCTTGTCACAACATTTTTATCGCCTTTGAGATCGAGCGCCGCCCGCGCGGCGCTTCGCGGCACAAGGCCGCTCCCACTGTCTGTTTCGGGCCAGTCACTTCTGTGAGGTCACCGCTGTCCGCTTTGTTCGTTACATTTGATATCGAAGGGGACGCAGTTGCACTTCATCGATCTCCAGCCATGCACCAGGGCTGCCACCCACCTGGCACAGGAGTCATTGGCCCGAAACAGACAGTGGGAGCGGGCTTGCCCCGCGAAGCGCCGCGCGGGCGGCGCTCGATTTGTGCATCACCGCAAATCCCCAGCCATGCACCTGCAAGCCCTCACCCCACCTTCCCTACGGAAAAATCGCAGCCACTCTTCCCCAGTTTTCCGCGAAGAACCTGAAGTTTTTCAAATTTCTTTTTCCGGTTTTACGACGCTCATGCGCTTGGTGGGATGACGCTACTTCATTCCACCTTCGGAAGGACCCTTTCATGCTGTTTCGCCACCCTGCTTCCTCGCGCCATCATCCGCTGGCCCTGGCCATCCTCCTTGCCCTTGGCAGCCACGCGGCCACCACCCAGGCCGAAAGCAACGGCGCAGCAGCGCAAGGCGTGCTGTTCGACATTCCGGCCGGGCCGCTGGCACGGCAACTGAACCTGCTGGCCAGCCAGGCCGGGCTGTTGATTGGCGGTGATGCCACGCTCACCACCAACAAGCAGAGCCAGGCGGTGCACGCCAGCAGTGTCGAGCAGGCGCTGACGCAAATGCTGGCGGGCAGTGGCGTGGAAGCGGTGCGCACCGGTGAGCGGGAATTCCAGCTGGTGCCACAGGCGCAGGGCGCGGCCGGTGCCGTTACCCTGGGCAGCACCACCATCAGCGGTCAGGGCCTTGGCGACACGACGGAAGCCACTGGGGCTTATGCTACCGGGCGTTCGTCCACCGCTACCAAACTGCCGATGAGCCTGCGCGAAACGCCGCAGTCGGTCACCGTGGTCACCCGCCAGCGCATGGATGACCAGAACATGCAGAATCTCGACGACGTCATGCGTAACGCCACCGGCGTGACCATCATCAAGAACGGTAGCGAGCGCTCGCTGTATCAGGCTCGCGGGCAGACGGTCGAGAACCTGCAGATCGACGGCGTGCCGACCAACATCGGCAACCCGTACTCGATGGACACCATCTCCAAGCCCAACACCGACATCTACGACCGTGTAGAGGTGGTGCGCGGTGCCACCGGCTTGATGGAAGGCGCGGGCAACCCGTCGGCCTCGATCAACCTGGTGCGCAAGCGGCCCACGGCCGAGCCCCAGGCATTGATCGAAACCTCGGTCGGCTCGTGGGACGCCTACAAGACCATGGTCGACCTGTCGGCGCCGCTGAACGAAGCCGGCACCCTGCGCGGCCGCTCGGTCATCACCTACAACAATGCCAACAGCTACCTGGACACGGCCCAGAAGGAAAACCAGCTGTATTACGGCATTATCGAGGCCGACCTCGATGAGTCGACCCTGGCCACCTTCGGTTTCACCTACCAGAAGGAACGCAATTCCGGTTATGACTGGTCGGGCCTGCCCAGCAAGGAGAGCGGCGCGTTCTACCCGATGTCGCGCTCTACCTCGCTGACCGGCGACTGGAACCACCTGGACAAGCGCAACACCACGCTGTTCGCCGACATCCAGCATACCTTTGCCAACGGCTGGAAGGGCGTGGTGGCGGTCAACCAGATGTGGGCCAAGTCGGACTTCCTGGGCAACTACACCTTCCCTGGTGGTGGCACCGACCTGTTCACCCTCAACCCGCGCCATTTTCGTTTCGATGACACCCAGACCAGCATCGATGGCTACTTCACTGGCCCGTTCCAGTTGCTCGGTCGTCAGCATGAGCTGATTGTGGGGGGGAACTGGAACAAGGACGACTTCGACTACCACGGCGGGCGCGATGCCACCTACCGCTACATCGTCGACATGAACAACCTGGCAGCGTTCGACCCGCCCGCGCCGACCGCGCTCAACGTCAACCAGTGGCAATACAACCGCACCCAGGAGCAAAAGGGTGTGTATGTGGCCAGCCGTTTCAGCGTTACCGACAGCACCACCTTTTTGCTCGGCAGCCGGCTGAGCTGGTACAGCCACGATTCACTGGATGACACCAATGGTGTTCGTGAGTCCACTGACTACCGGCATTTCTCCAAGAGTGGTGAAGTGACGCCCTATGCGGGACTGGTTCAGGACCTGAACGAAAACTGGTCGGCCTACGTCAGCTACACCGAAATCTTCAAGCCGCAGAGTGCCCAGGCTACCGACGGCAGCACGCTCGCGCCGATGACCGGCAGCAACTACGAAATCGGTTTGAAGGGGGAGTTCCTGGACAAGCGCTTGCAAACTGCCATTGCGCTATTCCAGGCCGACCAGACTGGCCGGGCGGAGCGGGTGACCTGCGAGATGAGCTTTTCGTGCTATCGGGCCTCCGACAAGGTGCGCAACAAAGGGATCGAGCTGGAGCTGACCGGTGAAATCCTGCCGAACTGGAACCTGTCGGCGGGGTACACCTATACCCAGTCGAAATACATCGGCGGTGAGCAGAAGGGCGAAGACTTCAACGGCGCTTCGCCACGCCATCTGTTCAAGTTGGCGACCGACTACCGCCTGCCAGGCGCGCTTGACCAGCTACGGGTAGGCGGCAGCTTCTACGCCCAGAGCAAGATGACCCAGACCGAAGTTGGCGAGGACTACAAGATTCAGCAGGAGGCCTACCACCTGACCAACCTGCATGCGATCTACGAGATCAACAAGCACCTGGAGGTGCAGTACAACCTGGATAACGTGTTCGACAAGAAGTACTACCAGACCTTGGGCAACCCCAACTACTGGAACTTCTATGGCGAGCCGCGCAACTTCAATGTGGCGTTGCGGGCCAGGTTCTAAGCCCGGCCCTGGCCCTTGTCGGCCTTGGCCGCGAACACCCATACACCGCAGCCCCTGTGGGAGCGGCGGTGCGGCGGTCCGATTCACCCGCGAAGCAGGCAACTCGGTGTATGGCACCGGCTTTGCCGGTGTTCGCGGCTGAAGCCGCTCCCACAGGTGGGGAGGGGCAGTTACGATGCGTTGTAAATGAAAACCCTTATCGTTAAAGTCAGCGCTTTCTTCCCCCGTCCGGGTTGCCCTCACGCATGAAGACCGAAGAGCTGGAGCTGGCTTTCAAGACCCATGCCGGGGAGCTGCGCGCGTTCCTGTACCGGCAGCTGCGCAACACCGACACCGCTGCCGACCTGGTGCAGGAAACCTACCTGCGCATGCTGCGCCAGCCGCCCCGTGGCCCGGTGCTGAACCTGCGCAGCCTGCTGTTCCGCATTGCCCGCAACCTGGTCATCGACCACACCCGCAGCCGGGGCACGCGTGGGCAGCATGACGAGGGCATGGCCTATCTGTACGAGGTCACCGGCGAAAGCCCCGAGCCATTTGCCGAGGTCGCTGCCCGGCGCGAGCTGGCGCGCATGGCCGAGGCACTGCAGCGCCTGCCGCCGCGCTGCCAGGAGATATTTCTGCTGTGCCGCCTGGAAGGCCTGGCGCACAAGGCGGTGGCCGCGCAGTTGGGGGTTTCCGTGAGCACGGTCGAGAAGCAGCTGGCCATTGCGCTGGACTTTCTGGGCCAGAGTTTGCAACGTTGATGGCCATGCACGAGCCTTCCGCGCCCCTCGACCCTTCACCTGACGTACGCCGGGCTGCCCAGGCCTGGGTGCTGCGTTTGACTTCGGGGCATGTGCAACCTGGCGATGTGGAGGCCGCGCGGGCCTGGTGTGCGCTGGCGCCGGAGCATCAGCAGGCGTTCGTCGAGGCGCGTCGGCTGTGGGCGTTGAGTGGGCAACTGCAGGCGCCGCTGCGGCGACGGGCACCGGCCCGGCAGTGGGCGCTGGCCAGTGCGGCGGTGCTGGTGCTGGGTGTGGGTTTGACGCTGGCCTGGCAGGGGCAGTGGGGGGCGGATTATCGCACTGGGGTCGGGGAGCGCCGGGTTATTGCGTTGAGCGATGGTTCGCGCATCAGCCTGGATGCCGATTCGGCTGTAGATGTTGAACTGACTGCCCGCGCGCGGCGCATCACCTTGCGCAAGGGCGTGGCGGTGTTTGACGTGGCGCATGATCCGGCACGGCCGTTTACTGTGCAGGCTGGCGCAGTGCAGGCCACGGCGCTGGGAACTGTCTATGCAGTGAGCCGCGAAGGCGCGACGGTGGATGTGCTGGTCAGGCGCGGGCGGGTGGCGGTCAGTGATGCGGCAGACCGGGTCGAGCTGGCTGCCGGAGAGGCGGTTGCGAGCGAGGCTGGCCGGTTGGGTGCCAGGCATGGGTTGGACGTGGACACCGCGTTGGCCTGGCAGCAGGGCCGGCTGGTGTTCGAGCAGGCGCCGCTGGCGCAGGTGCTGAAGGCGCTGGAGCGGTACCGGCCAGGGTGGCTGCTGGTGGGGGATGAGCGGCTGCGCGGGCTGAAGGTGAGCGGCACCTTCCAGCTGGACCGGCTGGATGAAGGGCTGGCGACGTTGGAGCAGGCGTTTCCGTTGAGGGTTAAGCGGTATTCGGCGTATCTGCTGGTATTTGAAGCACGGGACTGAACTCTCAAAACCGGCGCTATCCCTTGTAGGAGCGGCCTTGCGTCGCGATGGGCTGCAAAGCAGCCCCGGGATTTCAGCGCAGATGCACAAACTGCCGGGGCTGCTCTGCAGCCCATCGCGACGCAAGGCCGCTCCTACACCGGGCTGCGTCAGGCAGGATAAGAATTATTTTTACGGGTCCAGCGTAGTCATCCGTCATCCCTGTTCAAAAACGAATGCTTCGTATTTGAACAGGGGAGTGTTGATGGACCGAGGGCAATTCCGCAGGGCGTCGCTGGCGCCATTTTCGTTGTTGTGTGCACTGCTGCCGGGCCTGGCCCTGGCCGAGCCGCGTGAGTTCGACATTGCTCCGCAACCCCTGGCCAGCGCGCTCAACCGCCTGGCTGCGCAGGGCGGGTTACAGGTGATTTTCGATGGCAACCTGGTGCAGGGTAAGAGCAGCCGCGGCGTCAACGGCCGGCACGAGCCGGAAGCGGCACTGTCAGAACTGCTGCAAGGCAGTGGCCTGACCTGGCGCTCCACCGGCAGCGCCAGCGTCACCCTCGAACCCGCCGCGCAATCGTCCGGCAAGCTGGAGCTGGGCGCGACCTCCATCGTCGGCCAGGCCTACAGCTCGGTCAACCCGGACGACGGCTACGTGGCCAAGCGCTCATCGGTCGGCAGCAAGACCGACACTCCGCTGATCGAAACCCCAGCCTCGGTATCGGTCGTCACCCGCGAGCAGATCGAGGCCCAGCAACCCAAGACCGTGGCCCAGGCGCTGCGCTATACGCCCGGGGTCAACACCGAACTGGCCGGCCCGCAGTTCGTCGTCGACCAGCTGTCCATCCGCGGTTTCCAGCAGGGCACCGGGCGCATGCTGCGCGACGGCACCCGCACCTTCCTGCCGGAGTTTCTTGGCTGGGACGCGCCAGAACCCTACGGCCTGGAGCGCATCGAAGTCCTGCGCGGCGCCAGCTCGGTGCTGTACGGGGCCTCGGACCCGGGCGGGCAGATCAACCTGGTGAGCAAGCGCCCCACCCAGCAGCCGCTGCGCCAGGTGCAGTTGCAGGCCGGCAACCTGAACTACCAGCAAGGCGCCTTCGACTTCGGCGATGCGCTGGACGAAGAGGGCATCTGGAGCTACCGCCTGACCGGTCTGTTCCGCGAAACCGATGCGCAGACCGACCACATCACCAACCGCCGCCAGTACATCGCCCCAGCACTCAGCTACCGCCCCAGTGCCGATACCGAGTTCACCCTGCTTGGCGAATACCAGCGCCAGACCGGCAACTTCGCCAACGCGTTGCCGGCCAGTGGCACGGTGTTCCGTGATGCGCGTGGGCGGCTGGACCGCGACACTTACGTCGGCGACAGCGCCTACGACTTCATGACCAACGAGAAAACTTCGCTGGGCTATGTGTTCGAACACCACTTCGACGAGGTGTGGACCCTGCGCCAGAACCTGCGCTACAGCAACTACCGCCAGGCCAGCAGCGAAATCGCCCTGTTCGGCGCGGCCGGCGACGGCCAGTACTCGCGCTACAGCGACGCGCGCAAGGGCGACGGTCGCCTGTTCACCATTGATACCCACGTGCAGGCCAACTTCGCCACCGGGCCGGTGGAGCACACCTTGCTGACAGGCGTGGACTACAACAACGGCAAGTTCGACCAGCAGCAGTCGCTGGACTTCATCCTGCAAAGCTTCGACCCGTTCCAGCCGGTCTACGGCCAGCCGCTGAGCACGGTGCCGTTCAGCTTTGCCAGTTACGAGCAAAAGCTGTCGCAGACCGGCGTGTATTTGCAAGACCAGCTGCGCATCGACAACTGGGTGCTGCTGCTGGGCGGTCGTTACGACTGGGCCGCGAACCAGAAGGACGACCGCGCCCCGCAAACCCAGAAGGACGAGAAATTCAGCGGCCGCGCCGGGCTGGTGTACCTGTTCGACAATGGCCTGGCGCCATACCTGAGCTACAGCGAGTCGTTCCTGCCGGTGATGGGCACCACGGCAGACGGTGCCCAGCTCGACCCGGAAACCGGCAAGCAGTACGAACTGGGCCTGAAGTACGAGCCGCCAGGCAGCAACAGCCTGTACACCGTCGCCGTGTTCGAGCTGACCCGGCAGAACGTTACCGAGAACATAAACGGCTTCAGCCGCCAGGAAGGCGAGGTGCGTTCGCGTGGTATCGAGCTGGAAGCCAGGACTGAACTGGCGCCGGGCTTCAACCTGATCGGCAGCTACACCTGGAACGACGTCGAGGTCACCCAGTCCGAGCGCGGCACCCAGGGCAACACGCCGTTCCGCACCCCGGAGCACATGGCTTCGCTGTGGGCCGACTACCTGCTGCAGGGCGGCCCGCTGAACGGGCTGCGGCTGGGCGCGGGCACTCGCTACGTCGGCAGCACCTACGGCGATGCGCAGAACAGCTTCAAGGTCGACAGCTATGTACTGGTCGATGCCATGGTCAGCTACGAGCTGGGCAAGCTGGATGCGTCGCTCAAGGGCGTGGAGCTGGCGCTCAATGCCAGCAACCTGTTCGACAAGGAATACGTGGCCGGCTGCTTCAGCGACCTGGGCTGCCAGTACGGGCAACAGCGCACGGTATACGCAAGTGTGACCTACAACTGGTAAGCGCAGATCCGCAAGCTCACTCATGGTGGTCACGACCCTGCCAGCGTGTAGGCAGGGGTCAGCGCACCAGCCTTGGCACTGCCCGCACGTAGATCAGTTCGCCCACCAGTTCGAGCAGTGTCTGGGTGATGACTGCCGCCGCCGCCAGACTGCGCATGTCTTCAGGCAGTGCCAGTGCCAGCGGCAGCACCACCAGCGAGTTGCGGGTGGCGGCGCTGAAGGTCACCGAGCGTGTCTGGGTGGCTGGCAGATTCAACAGCCGTGCCGAGATGAAGCCGAGTGCTGGCGCCAGCAGCATGAAGCCGATATATACCGGAATCACCGGCAGCAAACGCTCGAAGTCGCGCAGGACCACGGCAATCTGCGAGGCGATCACCACGACCAGTACCAGGGCCATTGCCGGTACCGGCAGCCAGGCCCAGGCGTCGTTCCAGGTCGAGACTGCACGCGAGCGGCGGGCGCCGGCGCTGGTGAGTACGGCGAGCGCCATCGGCAACACGATCAGCAGCACGAAGGCTTTCACGAACGGGGTGATGGAGATGGCTACGTTAGTGCTGTCACCCAGCATCAGCGCCAGGTACACCGGCAGGAGCACCAGTTGCAGCAATAGCAGCAAGGGGGTGGCGGCCAGGGTCAGGCGCGAGTCGCCTTTGCCGATGTGGGTGAACACCACCACGTAGTCGATGCACGGCGTGAGCAGCACCAGCAAGGCACCGACGAGGATCGCCGGGTGTGCGACCAGCCCACGGGTGATGGCCCATACCAGCAGCGGGACCAGGACGAAGTTGGCCAGCAGCAAAGCGCTGATGAAGCGGCGGTTGCCCAGGCCCTGGCGCAGGTCGAGGAAAGGGATTTGCAGGAACATCGCGTACATCAGCACGGCGATGGCGGGGGTGACCAGGATTTCGAGGTGGCGTGCAACGTCGCTGGCCAGCAGGCCGAAGGCGAGGGCGGCGAGCACGGCCGCGAAGTAGATGGGGATCTGCTGGGTTTCGAGTTGCTCTCTGGTCAAGGTGCGGCCTGTGCTTGGTGGTGTGAAAGGGGCACAGGGTAATACGTGATGCGCGTGGCTGCTTGAAATGTGAAAGCGCTGCACCGCGCGAAATTTTTCAGGTTGCACATAACCTGTGGGAGCGGGTTCACCCGCGAACAACGGCATAGCCGGTGCCAGATACCGAGTTGCCTTCTTCGCGGGTAAACCCGCTCCCACAGGGGTCTCGGCAGATCAACGGATTTGGTGTACGGGCCGAAAACGAAAAAGCCCGGCACTAGGCCGGGCTTTTTCACTGCAGGCTAGTGCCTATCAGTTGCCGTAAACCGGCAGCTTCTTGCAGATGGCCTTGACCTTCTCACGTACGGCGTCGATAACCGCTTCGTTGTTCAGGTCAGCCAGGATGTCGCAGATCCAGCCAGCCAGTTCCTTGCACTCGGTTTCCTTGAAGCCACGGGTGGTAACGGCTGGGGTGCCGAAACGCAGGCCCGAAGTGACGAACGGGGAACGTGGGTCGTTCGGTACCGAGTTCTTGTTGACGGTGATGAAGGCTTTGCCCAAGGCGGCGTCAGCGTCCTTACCGGAGATTTCCTGCTTGATCAGCGACAGCAGGAACAGGTGGTTCTGGGTGCCACCGGAAACCACGTCGAAACCACGCTCGATGAACACGCTGGCCATGGCCTGGGCGTTTTTCACCACTTGCTGCTGGTAAGCCTTGAACTCAGGCTGCAGGGCTTCCTTGAAGCAGATGGCCTTGGCCGCGATGACGTGCTCCAGCGGGCCGCCCTGGGCGCCTGGGAATACAGCGGAGTTCAGCTTCTTCTCGATGTCGGCGTTGGCACGGGCCAGGATCAGGCCGCCGCGCGGGCCGCGCAGGGTCTTGTGGGTGGTGGTGGTGACCACGTCGGCGAACGGCACAGGGTTCGGGTACACGCCAGCGGCAACCAGGCCGGCAACGTGGGCCATGTCGACGAACAGGTAGGCACCGACCTTGTCGGCGATTTCGCGGAAGCGGGCGAAGTCCAGAACCTGCGAGTAGGCCGAGAAGCCGGCAACGATCATCTTTGGCTTGTGCTCGACAGCCAGGCGCTCGACTTCGTCGTAGTCGATCAGGCCGTTGCCGTCGATGCCGTACTGGATGGCGTTGTACAGCTTGCCCGAGGAGCTTACCGAAGCACCGTGGGTCAGGTGGCCACCGTGGGCCAGGCTCATGCCCAGAATGGTGTCACCGGCCGACAGCAGGGCCAGGTAGACGGCAGCGTTGGCCTGGGAGCCAGCGTGCGGCTGGACGTTGGCGTAGTCGGCGCCGAACAGCTCTTTGGCACGGTCGATGGCCAGTTGCTCGACGACGTCGACGTACTCGCAACCACCGTAGTAGCGCTTGCCTGGGTAGCCTTCGGCGTACTTGTTGGTCAGCACCGAGCCCTGGGCTTCCATGACTGCCGGGCTGGTGTAGTTTTCCGAAGCGATCAGCTCGATATGCTCTTCCTGGCGCAGGGCTTCTTGCTGCATGGCTTCGAAGAGCTCGGCGTCGTACTTGGCAATGGTCAAATCACGGCTGAACATGGCGGTCCTCAAGGATCGGGGGTGAGTTAGGCGGGCATTCTAACCGATTGATTCGCGGCTGGCATATGAAGTGGCATCAAGTCGCGGACCAATGGGCCTCATGTTGCATCCCGCGCCGTGTCTGGGCTGGGCGGGCATGGTAGTTGACTCAAAGGTCCGTTTTTAGTGCCGGATTTTGCCGCAACACCGTCCCTGTGGGAGCGGGTTCACCCGCGAACACCGGCAAAGCCGGTGCCATCCACCGTGTTGCCTTCTTCGCGGGTGAACCCGCTCCCACAGGGACGGTGTTGCGGCATCAATGGAACATGAACAATGTCTCGTTGGCGAACTGCGCCTCGAACTGATGCGCCGGCATCGGCCGCCCGAACAGGTAGCCCTGCACTTCGTCACAACCGTGCTCGCGCAGAAACTCCAGCTGTTCGTGGGTTTCCACGCCCTCGGCGATTACCGCCAGGTTCAGGCTGTGGGCCATGGCGATGATCGCCCGGGCAATCTGCGCGTCCTGCTCACCTTCGGGCAGGCCGTCGACGAAGGTGCGGTCGATCTTCAACACGTCGATGGGGAACTGCTTGAGGTAGTTGAGCGACGAGTAGCCGGTGCCAAAGTCGTCCACTGCAATGCTCAGGCCGAGGTTTTTCAAGCTGGCCAGAATCTGCAGCGCCTCGTTCACCTCGCGCATCAGGATACTCTCGGTCAGCTCCAGTTCCAGGCAGGCCGGCGGCAGGCCGCTTTCTTCCAGAATGGTGGCGATGCGTGTGCCCAACTGGCCATCGGAGAACTGCCGCGCCGAGATATTCACCGACACCTTCGGCACGCGCACCTTGGCCTTGTGCCAGGCCTTGAGCTGGCGGCTGGCCTCGCGCAGCACCCAGTCGCCCACGTCCACCACCAGGCCCAGTTCTTCGATTACCGGGATAAAGTCACCCGGCGGCACCAGGCCGCGGCTCGGGTGGCGCCAGCGCAGCAGCGCTTCGGCGCCGGTCAGGCGCTTGCCGTCGCCACTGAACTGCGGCTGGTAGTAGAGGATGAACTCGTTCTGCTCCATGGCATGGCGCAGGTCGCTTTCCAGCTCCAGGCGTTCCAGGGCGCTGGCGTTCATCTCGGCCTGGTAGAACTGGAAGTTGTTCTTGCCGCGCTCCTTGGCGTGGTACATGGCGGTGTCGGCGTTTTTCATCAACTGGCTCAACTCGCCGCCATCCTGCGGGCTGAGGGCGATGCCGATACTGGCGGTGACGAAGAACTCGCGGTTTTCCAGCACGAACGGCCGCACCAGGCTGCCGAGGATGTTCTCGGCCACATGGATGGCGCGGTTAAGGGCCATTTCGCGGGTGGGGCGCGGTTGCAGCAGCAGGGTGAACTCGTCACCCCCCATGCGCGCCACGGTGTCGTCGTCATCCACGCAGGCCAGCAGGCGCAGGGCCATGTCCTTGAGCATGCGGTCGCCGGCGGCATGGCCGAGGGAGTCGTTGATCGGCTTGAAGCGGTCCAGGTCGAGGAACATCAGCACCACCCAGGCCTTTTGCCGTTCGGCCTGCTGCAGGGCGTTGTACAGGCGGTCCTGGAACAGCGTGCGGTTGGGCAGGTGGGTGAGGGCGTCGTAGTAGGCCAGGCGGTGAATGCGCTGTTCGCTGGCCTTGCGTTCGCTGATATCAGTAAAGAAGCAGACGTAGCTGGCCAGGTCGCCTTCGTCGTCCAGCACCGCGGTAATGCCAACCCAGGCCGGGTAGTGGTCGCCGTCGCGGCGCTTGAGCCACACCTCGCCCTCCCAGCTGCCGCGCTGGTGCAGTTGCTTGACCACGTAGCGCAGGTGACCTTCCTGCTGATGGTCGACCGTGAGCATGCCGGGCAACTGGTCGAGCACTTCGCTGACGGCATAGCCACTGACCCGGCTGAACGCCTCGTTGGCCTGGACGATATAGCCGGCCGGGTCGGTGATGAGGATCGCCGAGGTGGAGTGCTCGAATACCGTTGCCGCCATGCGCAGGTCTTTTTCGGCGCGGCGTTGCTGGCTGATGTCGCGGCCCACCCCGAGCACGCCTTCAAAGCGTTCTTCATCGTCCCACACCAGCACCAGGCGCAGTTCGATGGGGATCTTGCGGCCGTCGGCGCGCAGGCAGTCGAACAGGAACAGCTGGCTGGGCAACTGGCCGCGCAGTTGGGTAAGTTGGGCTGGGTCGCCGATGGCCTTGCTGACGCGCTCCATCAGGCTGTAGATGCCGGTGAGCTGGGCCGGGTTGGCGACGATCGATTGCCAGCCGTTGGCGAAAATCCAATCGGCCTGGTAGCCCAGCACACTCTGCACCGAGGGGCTGACATAGTTGAGCTTGAGCAGGTTGTCGGTGGAGAAGATCACGTCGCTGATGCTTTCGGCGAGCATGCGGTAGCGCTGTTCGCTGTCGCGCAGCGACTGGCTGGCCTCGATCTGCACCGTTACGTCCTTGCCCACGCCGATGATGCGCGTCACCAGGCCATCGGCGTCGCGGGTCAGCACCTGTTCGCGGATGTCATAGCAGCACCAGTTGCCATCGCGGTGGTGGAAGCGCAACTGGCAGTGCAGTGGCTGGTCATGGCCGCTGTCGCGCTGCTGCTGGCGCAGTGCCTGGTAGTGCGCTGCGTCTTCGGGGTGCAGCAGCAGCTCCCAGAAGCGGTCGCCCATCTGCGCCAGTTCGGTACGGTCGTAGCCCAGGGTCTGGCCGAGGTGGCGGTTGCTGAAGATCATCCGCTGGCTGAGCACATCCTGCACGTACAGTTGGTCGGGCACGGTGCGCACCACATCCGACCAGAAGCTTTCGCGCTCCAGCAGCGACAGTTCCACCTGCTTGCGGCTGGTGATGTCGCTGATGCTGAGGATCACCGCCTGGTAGTCGCGGCGCTGTTGCGGCAGGCGTGCCATCAGCCACAGGTGCAGTTCGCCGCCCAGCGGTGCTGGCAGGCGCACTTCCAGCTCCAGCAGCGGGCGCTGTTCGATCAGCGCGTCGATCAGTTGCATGCCAACGCTGTCGCGGCCATCGCCAGTGCCGTCGATCAGGCGCTGCCAGGCACCTTCGTGGCTGTCGATGTTCAGCAACTGGCGCGCCACCTGGTTGACCTCGGTGATCTTCAGTTCCAGCAGCAACGAGCGGCGCAGGTTCGAGTCCAGGGCCAGGCTGTGCTTGAGCGCGGCGCGGTTGCGCAGGTGGTAGCGGTCGAGTTGGCCGGGCAGGCTGGACAGGTCGAGCACGCACAAGGCCACGCCGGTGCCTTCGAAAATTTCATGGTAGCGCCGGCGGTCTTCCTGCAGCGCACGCTGGCGCCGGCGCATGTTGATCAGGGCCAGCACCGGCAGCAGGGCGCAGACCAGCACCAGCAGGCATTTGCCGAGCAGTGCTGGCAGCAGCTTCTGCTGGGCCAGCTTGGCGTCGAACAGGCCACGCAGCTGCCAGGTGCTGTTTTCGATGAAGGCCAGCATCACGCTTTGCAGCGGATCGTTGCTGGTGTTGGTCGGCGCATGGCGCTGCAGTACTTCGCCGCTGCGGCTGTTTTCCAGCAGCCACAGCGGGTGGCCGGCGCCATCCAGGTGGGCGGTGAGGGTGCTGTAGTAGCTGGGTGACAGGCGCAGCAGCCAGAAGCCGCGGTCCTGTTCGGTGGCCTGGCGCAGCAACAGGTACAGGGTGCTGTTGTCGGCCGAGTTGCTGAAGAAGTACGGGCGGCCCTGGTTCAGGGTAAGCAGCTCTTCAAGCAACTGGCGGTCGGGGCTGCCGGCCAGGCTGTCGGCCCGCACCTGCCCGGCGCTGTCCAGCCAGGCCACGCTTTGCAGGGCCGGCAGGCGCTCGCGCAACGTGCCCAGCAGGTTGGGCAAGGCTGTGGGCGCTGGCGCATTGACGTAGGGCTGCACCACATTCACTGCCTGCTGTGCCTTGAACGCCATGTTCAGGCTCAGGTGGTCGGCCAGTTCGGCGGTGGCGTCCAGGCTCTGCTTGCGCTGGTCGGTCTGGGTATGGTTGAACTGGGCGAACAGCTGCCACAGCAGCAGGCCCAGCAGGATCAGGGCCAACAGCGCCAGTGCACCCTTGATAGACCCGCGCAGGGCAGCAGCGGGCGCCGGTGCCGGGGAACGCAATGACGACGGATGAGTTAGGTTGGTCAAGCGTTGATCCTGCGATTGGGCTGGCGATGGCAGGGATGGATCATGCACGGTGTGTGCCGATGCCTGGCGGCTGGACCGCGGTGGCGCACTATAAGGCCGGACACCCGAAACGGGCTAGCATGCCTAGGATTATGGCAAAGTGCCAGTCGTGATGACCGATGGCGCCTGCCCGGTGGTTCGGCAAGCCCCTGCAACCTGTGCGAGAATAGCGCCCGCTTCACATGACAACGCATCGGAGATGTTCGCTTTTGGTTACTCACTTTTCCTCCAATGGCCTCGATTCCGCCTGCGGGCGCAGCAGTCAGACCCTTGTCAGCACTGCCGTGACCGAGGACGTATCCTGCAAGTCTTGCCAGCGTTCGCTGAGCAAACCCGAGGCGGCCGCTGCCGCCAAAAGCAAGACCCCATCGCTGGCTGAACTGCGCAAGACCGCCAAGGCGGCAGCAGAGCCGGCAGTTGCCGTGGCTGCGAGCAAGCCTGCTGCCAAGGTTGTCAGTACTGTGCCTGCGGCTGCCAAGCCGGCCAAGGTTGCCGAGCAGCAGCCTGCCCGCAGTGGCGGCTTCAGTGTGAAGGCCGCCTGGGCCGCGCGCCTGGCCGAGCAGGGTGACCAGTGCCGGTTGCCACGGGGCAAGGCCAGGCAGCGTCACGTCTGAGTCATCCCGTTTGCTGTGCTGGCCTCTTCGCGGCTAAAGCCGCTCCTACATGGGTACGCGATCCCCTGTAGGAGCGGGTTCACCCGCGAAGAGGCCGGTACAGGCCATAAATTTCCCCCAGGGATCACCCCGATCCCACCCCACCATCGACCCCTCCTATGCAACGCCGCGCGTTGGCGTAGAATGGTCGACTTTGTTCAATGACACCCCGTAAACACATCCCCCTGGCCAGCGTGCCGGGGCGATCGTCGATGTCTTTACCTATCTGATTAGAGGGCTTGGTTTTGGCTCAATACGTCTACACCATGCATCGGCTGAGCAAGGTCGTGCCGCCGAAGCGGGAAATTCTCAAGAACATTTCCCTGTCGTTCTTCCCTGGCGCCAAGATTGGCGTGCTCGGCCTGAACGGCGCCGGTAAATCGACCCTGCTGCGGATCATGGCGGGCGTCGACAAGGAATTCGACGGCGAAGCCCGTCCGATGCCCGACATCAACGTTGGCTACCTGCCACAGGAACCACAACTGGACCCGAACAAGTCGGTTCGCGAAGTGGTCGAGGAAGCGGTCAGCGTCATCAAGGACGCCCAGGCCCGCCTGGACGAGGTCTACGCCGCCTACGCCGACCCGGATGCCGACTTCGACAAGCTGGCCGCCGAGCAGGCCAAGCTGGAAGCCATCCTGCAGGCCGCCGATGGCCATAACCTGGAGCGTCAGCTGGACGTGGCCGCCGACGCCCTGCGCCTGCCGGCCTGGGACGCGCGCATCGAGCACCTGTCTGGTGGTGAAAAGCGCCGTGTGGCCCTGTGCCGCCTGCTGCTGTCGGCCCCCGACATGCTGCTGCTCGACGAACCAACCAACCACCTGGACGCCGACTCGGTGGCCTGGCTGGAGCGCTTCCTGCACGACTTCCCGGGCACCGTGGTAGCGATTACCCACGACCGTTACTTCCTCGACAACGTCGCCGGCTGGATCCTGGAACTGGACCGCGGCGCCGGCATCCCGTACGAAGGCAACTACTCGGGCTGGCTGGAAGCCAAGTCGGACCGCTTGGCGCAGGAATCCAAGCAGCAGAGCGCCCACGAAAAGGCCATGAAAGAGGAACTGGAGTGGGTGCGTAAAGGCGCCAAGGCTCGTCAGTCCAAATCCAAGGCCCGTCTGCAGCGCTTCGAAGAAATGCAGTCGCAGGAATTCCAGAAACGCAGCGAAACCAACGAGATCTACATCCCGGCCGGTCCGCGTCTGGGCGACAAGGTCATCGAGTTCAAGAACGTCACCAAGGGCTACGGCGACCGCGTGCTGATCGACAACCTGTCGTTCGCCATGCCGAAAGGCGCCATCGTTGGCGTAATCGGCGGTAACGGTGCCGGTAAATCGACCCTGTTCCGCATGCTGATGGGCAAGGAACAGCCGGACTCGGGCAGCATCGAGATCGGTGAAACCGTGCAGCTGGCCTGCGTGGACCAGAGCCGTGAAGACCTGGACGGTGGCAAGACCGTGTTCCAGCAGGTTTCCGACGGTTCCGACATGATCCGCATCGGCAACTACGAGATCCCGTCGCGTACCTACGTTGGCCGCTTCAACTTCAAGGGTGGCGACCAGCAGAAGTTCGTCAAGGACCTGTCCGGTGGTGAGCGTGGCCGCCTGCACCTGGCCCTGACCCTGAAGGAGGGCGGTAACGTCCTGCTGCTCGACGAACCGTCCAACGACCTCGACGTCGAAACCCTGCGTTCGCTGGAAGAAGCCCTGCTGGACTTCCCAGGCGCCGCGATCGTGATTTCCCACGACCGTTGGTTCCTGGACCGTGTGGCTACCCACATCCTGGCGTACGAAGACGACTCGAACGTGGTGTTCTTCGAGGGTAACTACACCGAGTACGAAGCTGACCGCAAGAAGCGCCTGGGTGATGCTGCTGCCCAGCCGCACCGGGTACGGCACAAGAAGCTGGCCCAGTAAGCTAGCTGTTTGATGCACAAGAATGGGGCCCCTGGTGGCCCCATTTTTGTGCCTGGCTGAAAACGGCGCTGGCTTCTTCGCGGGTGAACCCGCTCCTACAGGGAAACCTGCTGCCTCAAGCCCTGTACAAGGCCCTTGTAGGAGCGGGTTTACCCGCGAAGAAGCCACCAGCGAAGCTTGATTTTGTATACATTTATAGAAACGCACCAAATAATTTCAAAAAAACGACATTTCGCCCTATTCCGGTGCGATTGCTTCTTGGTACATTCCTGAAAAAAACCAATAAGTCCAAACCCTTCGGTGAGATGTCTACCATGATCGAATCTGTCGACAATTTCCTTGCGCGCCTTCAACAGCGTGACCCAGGCCAACCAGAGTTCCACCAGGCGGTGGAAGAGGTGCTGCGTACCCTGTGGCCGTTCCTTGAAGCCAACCCTCACTACCTGCAGTCCGGCATCCTCGAACGTATGGTCGAGCCGGAGCGTGCCGTGCTGTTCCGCGTGTCCTGGGTCGATGACCAAGGCAAGGTGCAGGTCAACCGCGGCTACCGCATCCAGATGAGCAGCGCCATCGGCCCATACAAGGGCGGCCTGCGCTTCCACCCGTCGGTGAACCTCAGCGTGCTGAAGTTCCTGGCCTTCGAGCAGGTATTCAAGAACTCCCTGACCTCGCTGCCCATGGGCGGCGGCAAGGGCGGCTCGGACTTCGACCCGAAAGGCAAGAGCGACGCCGAAGTCATGCGCTTCTGCCAGGCGTTCATGAGCGAGCTGTACCGCCACATTGGCGCCGACTGCGACGTACCGGCCGGTGACATCGGCGTGGGCGCCCGCGAAATCGGCTTCATGTTCGGCCAGTACAAGCGCCTGGCCAACCAGTTCACGTCGGTGCTGACAGGCAAGGGCATGACCTACGGCGGCAGCTTGATTCGCCCGGAAGCCACCGGCTACGGCTGCGTGTACTTCGCCGAAGAAATGCTCAAGCGCCAGGACAAGCGCATTGATGGCCGCCGCGTAGCGGTGTCCGGTTCGGGCAACGTTGCCCAGTATGCCGCGCGCAAGGTCATGGACCTGGGTGGCAAGGTGATCTCGCTGTCTGACTCCGAAGGCACCCTGTACGCTGAAGCCGGCCTGACCGACGCCCAGTGGGACGCGCTGATGGAGCTGAAGAACGTCAAGCGTGGCCGCATCAGCGAGCTGGCCGAGCAGTTCGGCCTGGAGTTCCGCAAGGGCCAGACCCCGTGGAGCCTGCCGTGCGACATCGCCCTGCCGTGCGCCACGCAGAACGAACTGGGCGCCGAAGACGCCCGTACGCTGCTGCGCAATGGCTGCATCTGCGTGGCCGAAGGCGCCAACATGCCGACCACCCTTGAGGCTGTGGATATCTTCCTGGACGCCGGTATCCTGTACGCCCCAGGCAAGGCCTCCAACGCCGGCGGCGTGGCCGTGTCGGGCCTGGAAATGTCGCAGAACGCCATGCGCCTGCTGTGGACTGCCGGTGAAGTGGACAGCAAGCTGCACAACATCATGCAGTCGATTCACCATGCCTGCGTGCATTACGGTGAAGAGGCCGATGGCCGCGTCAACTACGTCAAAGGTGCGAACATCGCCGGCTTCGTGAAAGTGGCTGATGCGATGCTGGCGCAGGGCGTGGTCTGATCTGACATCGCCGGGGCCGCTTTGCGGCCCATTCGCGGCGCAAGGCCGCTCCTACAAGGGACCGCGACAGCTTGACTGATCGCGGTCCCCTGTAGGAGCGGCCTTGTGTCGCGATGGGCTGCAAAGCAGCCCTCAGGGCCCTCAACCCTCACCCAAAATCTCAACCACTTCGATCACCTGCTCCCCCACCGGCCGCCGCCAAACCACTTCATCCCCAACTCCAGCGCCCAGCAAAGCCCGCCCCAACGGCGACCCCCAGTTGATCAACCCCCGCGCCGCATCCGCCTCATCCTCGCCCACCAGCCGCACCTCATGCTCCTGGTCCTGCGCATCGGCAAACCGCACCCGGCTACCAATCTGCACCTTGCTCTGCGAGGTCGCCGCCGGCACCACCTGTGCACTCTGCACCCGCGCGCTAAAGTAGCGCAGGTCGCGCTCGGTATCGGCCAGCCGCTGCTTGTCGCCACGCTCGCCCTGAGCCTGCAGCTCACTGCGCAGGGCATGCAGTTCGGCCACGCGCGCTTGCAGCTGGCGCAGGCCACTGGCGGTGACGTAGTTGGGTTGTTCGCTGACACGTCGCTCAACCGGTTGGTCGGCCTGGGCGGCGGCCTGGTCTTCGTTGACGAATGCTCGGCTCATGCTGGGCCTCCTTGTGCAGGAGACCATGATGGCAGGCCGCCGGTTTCAAGGGATGTCCGTTTGCGACTCAGTTGTGGCGATAGGCCTTGGCGGCGCCGCGGTCCTTTTCCTGTTCCCATTCGCGGTCGCGCTGGTCCCAGAAGCGCTCGTGGTACTGGCGCTGTTCTTCGCTGTTCTGCATGGCCTGGCATTGGCGGAAGCCATCGTCCCAGCCGGTTTCGTACTGGCGCTCGTGCAGGTAGCGCGGCACGTCCTTGCGGAAGTTGCCGACCATCATGGCGGCCGCCTGGTGGCCGCTGCTGCAGCCGTCCTGGTAGCCATCGGCATAGGCGGGGGGATAACCATGGTTGACCATCTGCTCGTGGGTGGTTTCGCAACCTGACAGCAACAACGCAATGCACACGCCGAACCAGTACCGCGACATAACCACAAAACCCTCCAGTTGATAGTGGAAAGTCTAGGTGGCGATTTGTCGAGGAGGCGTCAAAACAGTGTCAAAGAGTTGCTTGGGTCACATTTGCTGAGCCTCGGCGCGGTCGGTGTAGGAGCGGCCTTGTGTCGCGATAGGGCCGCGAAAGCGGCCCCGGCAATCTCTGTATGATTGCTGAGATCCGGGGGCGCTTCGCACCCCTTTCGCGACACAAGGCCGCTCCTACAAAGTACGCGTGAGCCTGATTAGTAGTGATACCACTTCAACTCCAGCATCACCTCGTTCTGCGCCGTAGCCAGGTGGCTGAACTCCCGAGAAGCACTCAACCTCACCCCCAGGTTCTGGCTGATTTCCCACTGCTGATTAAGGCTCACACTACGGCGCACCTCACCATTGGTGAAATAATCGCCCTTGGCCTCCAGCGTCATGTTGCCCAGCCCGTTACGCCAAAGCAGCCCGCCATTGAAGCCCGCTGCCGGGGCGATGAACTGGGCGAAGTCATTGTGATGCTCGACCCGCACCGTGCCCAGGGCAAAGCCCAGCAAGCCATCGGCCAATTGCCAGGTACCGCCGGCCCCGCCATTCACATGGCTCACCAGCACTTCGTCATCATGCTTGCCCGGCACCCGCTCCAGCCCGCCAGCCACTTGCCACGACCAGGGCTTGAGCAGGTCGTTGCGTGGCGTCAACGAGCGGATGGTGGCCAGGTCCAGGCGCTGCACCTGCCAGTCGTTGCCCTCGTACTGGCGCACCTTCAGTTGCAGGATCTCGATCTGCGCACCCAGCGGGAAGCCATAGGCGTTGTCATTCAGGTCGTGGTAGGCCATGCGCAGCCCGTACTCGGCGTAGGCGCGGTCTTCGCGGGTGCCCACGCCCAATTGCCAGGTGCGGGAGTCATGGCCGTCCTCGGGCAGGCCAGGGCGTTCGATCTGCAGGGGCGGCGGTGGGTTGCTGTTGATCGCCCGCAGCAGCTCGAAGCTGCGTTTGGCCTGCCCTGGGTCGCGTTCCTGGCCATTGGCCCGGTAACGCTCCAGGCGATACGCGGCATCCTGCACCAACGCCTGGCGTTCGCGGGGCAGGGCCTTGAACTCGGGGCTTTGTAATTGCGTGGTGTCGGCGCTCACTGCCAGTACTTGGCGCTTTTCGCTGTGGTCCAGTGGCTCGGCCCGGGCCAGCAATTCACGTTCGCGAGAAGGGCGGTAGGTCTCGCTGGCGACCATGCCGGACTGCTTCACGGCTTTTACCGTGTCGGTGGGGATGGCAGTCAGCGGGAACTGCGAGGTCAGGTCCAGGCTCGGCCGGGCCACCTGCAGCAGTTCCAGCAGGCGATACGAGCAGTTTTCGTCGAAGAAGAAGTAATCGAACTGGATCTGCTTCAGCTCCCACACATGTTCGACCATGCGCCCGGTTTCTTCCGGGGTCAGGTCCAGTTCGTATTCCCACAGGTCGCGGTTTTCCAGGCTGCGGTATTCGGACAGTTTTTCCTGGTAGGGCATCAGCGCGAACAGGCCCGGGTAGCCGCCCATCAGGCCTTTCCAGGCGTACAGGATGCTGTTGTCGCTGCCTTCGATGTAGGCACCGAAGTTGATCGCGTAGCTTAGCAGCGTAGTGTTGTCGCTGCGGGTGTTGGACTGGTCGATGCGCAGCAGGGTGTGGCCGAACATTGACGACGGGCTGTTCAGGTAGGCCGCCGGGAAGATCAACGCCGCGCTGTGCGGGTCGATCGACTGGTACCAGGTCTTGAATTCCTGGCAGTCGGGTTGCGGCAGGTCCTGCAGGTCGAGTTGTTCGCGCAGCCAGCGGGTGCGCGCCGGGAACACGCATTGGGCGTGCTTGTCGCCAAGGCTGGCCGGGGCATACAGCGCATCGACCGTGGCTTGCAGCTCCTGGTCCGGGTGGTGCGCGCCGTCCTTGGCAAGGAAAAACGCATCATCGTCCACATAGCTTCGCCAGCCGCCAAGCTTGGCGGTTTCGTAGTGACCAATGGCAATCCAGTAGGGGGTGTTGGCCAGTTGCTGGAGACGGCCTTGATCCAGCACGGGCGCGGCATGAACAGGGGCGCAGGCACATAGCGCCAGGGCAGCGAGGCGTTTGAGCATATCGGGCAACTACTTCTTAACGATGCCGGAAAAAGGCGAAACCCGCCCCAGGGGTGGGGCGGGAGCAGCAGTACTTAGGCCTCGGTAGCGTATTTGGCCAGGCGTGGGTCGCTCTTCAGAACGGCCAGGGTGTTGCTGTGGACAGTTTCGGCAGTGACGTCGGCACTGCTGAAGATCTGGTTGAAGTGCTGGTGGGTGACCGAGTTGAAGTAGCCGCGGTCTTCCGGGGCCACACCGAGAACCACGGCATAGGTGGTCAGTGCTTCGCCCTGGCCCATGGCCATGTCTTCGGACAGCTCGTTCATCATGCCGTTCATGGCGAACCAGGACTTGCCGCCATAGGTCAGCGAAGCCTTGGTGGAGCAGCCGTTGGTGCCGGAAGTCATGCCGAAGGTGGCGTTACCGGAGGTGCCGTTGGTGGTAGAAGCCAGGAAGTGTGCCGGAGTGCCGCGCTGGCCTTCGAATAGCATGTTGCCCCAGCCGCAGTTCGGGCCGCCTGGCGCTTCAGCCATGGCGTTCAGCGAGACCACGGTGAACAGAGTACCCAGAAGAATCCGTTTCATAGCATTTGTTCTCTATTTGACTTAACCAAGGGTCAGGGTTTCTGGCAACTCGGTTGCCAGGTCGGGAAAGCATTTCACCCACCCGCGCAGCTTGGAGTTTAGGCACGATCTAAAGGTTGCGTTGTTGATTGCGAAAAATTTGCTGCTACATGACTTGCACTGCCTGCGACCGGCTGCGACATAAAGTCCCGTGGAGCCTTGCAAGGCGCGCGCGGGCAGCGCCAGAATGCTGCGTATCTGCCCCGCCGAAGTAAGGAAACCCAATGCCCGATCCTGTCGCTGCGCGCCTGCGTCTCGCGCCTGAAGCCCTGACCCGGCGTTTCTCCCCCGAGCAGTTTGCCTTTACCCATACCGACGATCTGGAGCCGTTTCGCGGAGTCCTGGGCCAGGAACGTGCTGTCGAGGCCCTGCAGTTCGGCGTGGCCATGCCGCGCCCCGGTTACAACGTATACGTGATGGGCGAGCCCGGTACCGGGCGCTTCTCGTTCGTCAAGCGCTACCTCAAGGCCGAGGGCAAGCGCCAGCACACCCCGGCCGACTGGGTTTACGTCAACCACTTCGACGACACCCGCGAGCCGCGTGCACTGGAGCTGCCGTCCGGTAGCGCTGCCGAGTTCATCGCAGACATGGGCGGGTTGATCGATAACCTGCTGGCGACGTTCCCGGCGGTGTTCGAACACCCGTCTTACCAGCAGAAGAAGGGCGCCATCGACCGCGCCTTCAACCAGCGCTACGACCGCGCCCTGGATGTGATCGAGCGGGCTTCGCTGGAGAAGGACGTGGCCTTGTACCGCGACGCCAGCAACGTCGCATTCACCCCGATGGCCGAAGGCAAGGCGCTGGATGAGGCCGAGTTCGCCCAGTTGCCGGAAGAGGTGCGCGAGCAGTTCCACGAGGACATCGCCCTGCTTGAGGAGCGCCTCAACGAAGAGCTGGCCAGCCTGCCGCAATGGAAGCGCGAGTCGAACAACCAGTTGCGTCAGCTCAACGAAGAAACCATCACCCTGGTCCTGCAGCCGTTGCTGGCGCCGCTGTCGGAAAAGTACGCGGAAAACGCGGCGGTCTGCGCCTACCTGCAATCGGTTCAGCTGAACCTGCTGCGCACTGTGGTCGAGCAACTGGTCGATGACAGCAAGACCGACGCCGCCGCGCGCAAGCTGCTGGAAGAGCAGTACGCCCCAAGCCTGGTGGTTGGCCACCACGTTGACGGCGGCGCGCCGGTGGTGTTTGAGCCGCACCCGACCTACGACAACCTGTTCGGCCGCATCGAGTACAGCACCGACCAGGGCGCGCTGTATACCTCGTACCGCCAGCTGCGCCCGGGCGCGCTGCACCGTGCCAACGGCGGCTTCCTGATTCTTGAAGCCGAAAAAATGCTCGGCGAGCCATTCGTGTGGGATGCACTGAAGCGCGCCCTGCAGTCGCGCAAGCTGAAGATGGAGTCGCCGATCGGTGAACTGGGCCGCGTCGCCACCGTCAGCCTGCAGCCGCAAATGATCCCGCTCAACGTCAAACTGGTGATCATCGGCTCGCGTCAGCTGTACTACGCGCTGCAGGACCACGACCCGGACTTCCAGGAGATGTTCCGGGTGCTGGTGGACTTTGACGAAGACATGCCCATGGTCGACGAGAACCTGGAGCAGTTTGCCCAGTTGTTGCGTACCCGCACCAACGAAGAGGGCATGGCGCCGCTGACCAGTGATGCGGTGGCACGCCTGGCAACCTACAGCGCCCGCCTGGCAGAGAACCAGTCGCGCCTGTCGGCGCGTATCGGCGACCTGTTCCAGTTGGTCAGCGAGGCCGATTTCATCCGCCAGCTGGCCAGTGACGAAATGACTGACGCCGGGCACATCGAACGTGCGCTCAAGGCCAAGGCCACCCGTACCGGGCGTGTCTCGCAGCGGGTGCTGGACGACATGCTCGCCGGCATCATCCTGATCGACACCGAAGGTGCTGCCATCGGCAAGTGCAACGGCCTGACCGTGCTGGAGGTGGGTGACTCGGCGTTCGGTATGCCGGCGCGTATCTCCGCCACCGTGTACCCAGGCGGCAGCGGTATCGTCGACATCGAGCGCGAGGTCAACCTTGGCCAGCCGATCCACTCCAAGGGCGTGATGATCCTCACCGGCTACCTTGGCAGCCGCTATGCCCAGGAGTTCCCGCTGGCGATTTCCGCCAGCATCGCCCTGGAGCAGTCCTACGGCTACGTGGACGGTGACAG
Source organism: Pseudomonas sp. NPDC089392 (assembly GCF_044749595.1). Classification (NCBI taxonomy): domain Bacteria; kingdom Pseudomonadati; phylum Pseudomonadota; class Gammaproteobacteria; order Pseudomonadales; family Pseudomonadaceae; genus Pseudomonas; species Pseudomonas sp. NPDC089392. The sequence goes on along the minus strand of NZ_JBIVIF010000004.1, from coordinate 269,999 downwards.
CGCTTCGCTGGGCGAGGCCTGCACCCTGATCTCGGCGTTGTCGCGCACGCCGCTCAAGCAGTGCTTCGCCATTACCGGTTCGATCAACCAGTTCGGCGAAGTGCAGGCGGTGGGCGGGGTCAACGAGAAAATCGAGGGCTTCTTCCGCTTGTGCGAGGCGCGTGGCCTGACCGGCGAGCAGGGGGTGATCATTCCGCGTGCCAACGTCGCCACCCTGATGCTCGACGAGCGTGTGTTGCAAGCGGTGGAGAACGGCCAGTTCCATGTTTATGCCGTCAGCCAGGCTGACGAGGCGCTGAGCCTGCTGGTAGGCGAGGAGGCCGGGGTGCTCGACGACAAGGGGCTGTTCACCGAGGGCAGCGTCAATGCGCGGGTGGTGGAGCGCCTGCGTGAGATCGCCGAGATGATCAGCGAAGAAGACATCGAGAAGGCAGAAAAGGAACACCTGGAAGAGGTGATTGCCCAGGCCAAACACGCCTGAGTCAATAAATCGGCGCTGGCGGCGATGTGCTACCGTTCAGCGCCGGTTTTCCATCTTTCTGTGCTGTTCTTCTATGCTGGAACTTAAGGACGGTACAGCGTTCAGGATGGAAACAGCCTGATGTTCAGGCTGAACAAGGCTCTTTGGAGGGGACGCGGCCATGCGCAACCTCAGCCTCACACGCCAGTGCCTGGGCCTGGTGACCCGCATCGAATGCAGCATCCGCCCACTGGCCGGGGACAACGGCATGTGGACGCTGCTGTTTGCCGCTGGCATGGCCGGTGAGCAACCCTCCGCAATCAAGGCCCAAGGGCCGTTCCATGGGCCGCTGGTGGCCGAGTCGGTGCTCAATGCCATTGTCGATAGCCTGACTTTGCATGGTTATCAGGTGACCGAGGACCCGCAGATCTGGTGTTTGCATTTGCAGGCGCAGTTGCGGCGGATCAATGGCGAGCGGTGCAGGAATCTGGGGGATTACCAGTTTCATCCTGAGACTTGAACGATTGTTGGGGCCGCTTTGCGGCCCATCGCGACGCAAGGCCGCTCCTACAGGGGACCGCGATCTCTTGTAGGAGCGGCCTTGCGTCGCGATGGGCTGCACAGCAGCCCCCATTCACCGGGCTTTTGCTGTAACAGGTGGCTGGCTATACTCGCCGTCGTTTTTCAGTCACCTGACGAGTCCCAAACCCTCCATGGAACGTATTCTCGAAAACGCGATGTATGCCTCGCGCTGGCTGCTCGCTCCGATCTACTTCGGCCTGTCCCTGGGCCTGCTGGCCCTGGCGCTGAAATTCTTCCAGGAAGTGGTCCACGTCCTGCCCAACGTCTTTGCCCTGAGCGAAGCCGACCTGATCCTGGTGATCCTGTCGCTGATCGACATGTCGCTGGTGGGCGGCCTGCTGGTGATGGTGATGATTTCCGGCTACGAGAACTTCGTCTCGCAACTGGACATCGACGAGAGCAAGGAAAAGCTCAACTGGCTGGGTAAGATGGACTCTTCGTCGCTGAAGATGAAGGTTGCTGCGTCGATCGTGGCAATTTCGTCCATCCACCTGCTGCGGGTGTTCATGGATGCCCAGAACATCTCCACCGATTACCTGATGTGGTACGTGATCATCCACATGACCTTCGTGGTCTCGGCATTCTGCATGGGTTACCTGGACAAGCTGACCAAGCACTGAGTCCTGTTCGGGCCCTTTCGCGGGTAAACCCGCTCCCACAGGCATTGCGCAGGGTTAAAGGCTTGTGCAGTACCTGTGGGAGCGGGTTTACCCGCGAAGCAGGCGACGCGGTCCAACTGACGAGCGGCGTCAGTAATGTCTTGTGCAATCACCCGATCCGTACAAAAAATGAGCTCTCATGCGTGGTTCCACCAGCGAGGTGCTCTCATGAACCTGCATCAGCTCAACACCGAGGCCAGGGCTGGCCATGTCGAAGAACTGAACCTGATCGCCATCGAAGGCGGTGACTACCTGCTCGAGGCCCGGGTCAAAGGCCACGCCCACCCCTTGTCTGACCCCCGCGGTCAGCGCCTGCGCGTGCACTCGGTGGAGGATGCGCGCAAGTTGCTGCAAACCATCCCCATGGTCTCGATGAACCTGGTGCATTGGTCGGTGCAGGACGAGATGTGCGGTATGGGCACGCACCCCGAAGAAGACCTGAAGGTGCCGATTTCCCAGCGTTCGGCCTGGTAGCTGCTCGCAGCGCCCCAGTGTGCTAGGCTGCTCGCCCTTTTCATCAAGGGCGCGGCTGCACTGCGCCCTGCAGTGGAGCACGACAATGTCCGAACTCAACCTGTCCACCGACGAAACCCGCGTCAGCTACGGCATCGGCCGTCAGCTGGGCGGCCAACTGCGCGACAACCCACCACCAGGCGTCAGCCTGGAAGCCATCCTGGCTGGCCTGACCGACGCCTTCAACGGCGCCGACAGCCGCGTCAGCGAAGCCGACCTGTCGGCCAGCTTCAAGGTCATCCGTGACGTGATGCAAGCTGAAGCTGCTGCCAAGGCCGAAGCCGCTGCCGGTGCTGGCAAGGAATTCCTGGCCGAAAACGCCAAGCGTGAAGGCATCACCACCCTGGCTTCGGGCCTGCAGTTCGAAGTACTGACCGCCGGTGAAGGCGCCAAGCCGACCCGCGAAGACAACGTGCGCACGCACTACCACGGCACCCTGATCGACGGTACCGTGTTCGACAGCTCCTACGAGCGTGGCCAGCCGGCTGAATTCCCGGTTGGTGGCGTGATTGCTGGCTGGACCGAAGCCCTGCAGCTGATGAACGCTGGCAGCAAATGGCGCCTGTACGTGCCGAGCGAGCTGGCCTACGGCGCCCAAGGCGTTGGCAGCATCCCGCCGCACAGCGTACTGGTGTTCGACGTCGAGCTGCTCGACGTTCTGTAATGCCCCCGGGGCCGCTTTGCGGCCCATTCGCGGCGGTTCGACGCCTCGATAAACCCGCTCCTACAACGAGACGCGTTGCCCAATGGGTATGCGTACCCCTGTAGGAGCGGGTTTACCCGCGAAGAGGCCGGCCCTGCTGGCCTCAATTCCAATCCGTTCCCCCAGGGCGCAACGCCCGCGCATAGCAGAACAGAAACAGGTTCCGTACCAGCTCCTTGAGCACCCCCGGTTCACTCGAATTCAGCCCGCTCATGTCCAGGTCACCCTGGTCACGCAGCTCGTCGAGCGCTTCTTCTTCAAGCACCGCGCACACTTCACCGGTTTCGCGATGAAGGATGCGCAGGTAGGGGTGAGGGCGGTCCAGCCAGGCGTCGATCAGATAAGTCATGGCTATTCTCCTTGGATAGCAGTTCCAATGAGAATAATTCTTATTACCAGAATAGCAAGCGCCAATTGCCGGATTTTTGTGTAATCAGACTTTGCGTACGAACTCGGACTTCAGCTTCATGGCGCCGATGCCGTCGATTTTGCAGTCGATGTCGTGGTCGCCGTCGCACAGGCGGATGTTCTTGACCTTGGTGCCCACCTTGACCACCAGGGACGAACCCTTGACCTTGAGGTCCTTGATTACAGTGACGGTGTCGCCGTCCTGCAGGATGTTGCCGACCGAGTCCTTCTTCACCAGCTCATCGCTGGCCGCCTCGGCGTCGCCGCTGGCCGACCACTCATGGGCGCACTCAGGGCAGATCAGCTGAGTGCCATCCTCATAGGTGTATTCGGAGTTGCATTTTGGGCAGGGTGGCAGAGTGCTCACTTCGGTTCCTCAAACAAACAGACGGGCGGTTAAGAGCCCACATTGTAAAAGGTATTTTTCCTGAAGGGATTATGTCCGGACAAAAAGCTTCGCGGGTAAACCCGCTCCTACAGGCTTCGCGCTACCTTTGCGGATTGCGCTAGCCCTGTAGGAGCGGGTTTACCCGCGAATGAAGGCGACTCGGTCTGTCAGTGCGTACGCGCCACCGCAAACTCGCTCAGCTCAACCAGCGCATCGCGGTATTCGCTGGCCGGCAGCACTTCCAGGCAGGCAATGGCCCGTTTCACATAGTCACGCGCCAGCTCTGCGGTGTACTTCAGCGCCCCCGACTCTTCGACCGCCACGCGAATCTGCTCCAGGTCCTCCAGGCCACCCTTCTGGATCGCCTGGCGCACCAGCGCAGCCTGTTCGGCGGTGCCTTCGCGCATGGTGTAGATCAGTGGCAGGGTAGGCTTGCCTTCGGCCAGGTCGTCACCGACGTTCTTGCCCAGGGTCTGCGAGTCGCCCTTGTAGTCCAGCAGGTCGTCGACCAGCTGGAAGGCCACGCCCAGGTGGTCACCAAAGGTGCGCAGGGCTTCACGCTGCTCTTCGCTGGCTTCGGCCAGCGCGGCGGCGCTGTGGGTCGAAGCTTCGAACAGCATTGCGGTCTTGCCGCGGATGACCTCCATGTAGATTTCCTCGGTGGTGCTGGCATCGCGTACCCGCGACAGCTGCAGCACTTCACCCTCGGCAATCACGCGGGTGGCCTTGGACAGAATCTGCATGACCGGCATCGAACCCAGTTCGACCATCATTTCGAACGAGCGCGAATAAAGGAAGTCGCCCACCAGCACGCTCGGCGCGTTGCCCCACAGGGCATTGGCGGTGGAGCGGCCACGGCGCATGCCGGACATGTCGACCACGTCGTCGTGCAGCAGGGTGGCGGTGTGCAGGAATTCGATGGTGGCGGCCAGCAGGCGCAGGTCGTCGCCTTCGCGGCCCAGGGCCTTGCCACACAGCAGTACCAGCAGGGGGCGCAGGCGCTTGCCACCGGCGGACGTGATATAGTCGCCGATCTTCGATACCAGCGGCACGCGCGAGGTCAGCTGCTTCTTGATGATCTCGTCGACGGCGCTGAAATCATCAGCCACCGCGCGGTAGAAGGTTTGGGGTTGCATCGGCTGCTCCAGTGAGGTTGCGCGGCATGCTAGGTCGCAGGTCCCGGTGTGTCAAGGCGCGGTGCCGGCTGGCCGGGGGCGGTACTTGCAAGCAAAACCGCGGTTGCGTACAATCGCGCACCCTAACTTCCTGGGCAGCACCTGCCTTACGCAATTGCACCGGGCCGTTCCAGCCCTGTGCAGCCATGCCAGCCAATACTCATCATATAAAGCGCTGGGTGAGCAGGATTATCGGAGAAATACCATGTCTTACGCAGTAATCGTTACCGGCGGCAAGCAGTACAAAGTCGCTGAAGGTGAATTCCTCAAGATCGAAAAACTGGAAGTCGCCACTGGCGAATCCGTGACCTTCGATCGCGTTCTGCTGGTCGCCAACGGTGAAGAAGTCACCATCGGTGCTCCAGTTGTTGCTGGCGCTAAAGTAGTGGCCGAAGTCGTTTCGCAAGGCCGCCACGACAAGGTTCGCATCATCAAGTTCCGTCGTCGTAAGCACCACATGAAGCGTATGGGCCACCGCCAGTGGTTCACCGAGATCAAAATCACCGGCATCCAGGCTTAATCCCCTAGATCCCCTGAATTTATTTGGAGAATTGAACCATGGCTCACAAGAAGGCTGGTGGTAGTACTCGTAACGGTCGCGACTCAGAATCTAAACGCCTTGGCGTGAAGATGTATGGCGGCCAGGTTATCAAGCCAGGCAACATCATCGTCCGTCAGCGCGGCACCGAGTTCCACGCTGGCTACGGCGTTGGCATGGGCAAGGACCACACCTTGTTCGCCAAGATCGAAGGCGTGATCAAGTTCGAGAAGAAAGGCGAGTTCATGCGCCGTTACGTGAGCATCGTCGCCGCTTAATCGCGACGTCGCTCCAGAAGCCCCGTCATGCGACGGGGCTTTTTCGTTTGTGGTGAGCCTCTTGCAAAGCTGTTTGTCTGGGTTGCCGGCGTTGGTTTCTACGGTCGTACGGGGCCGCCGCGCTCATTTTTGCAAGAGCCTCATGTTTTTGAGTCATTCAGCTCGTCTACCGACGAGAGGCGGTTTTAATGAAGTTTGTTGACGAAGTATCGATTCGGGTCAAGGCCGGTGACGGCGGCAACGGTTGCATGAGCTTCCGTCGCGAAAAATTCATCGAGAACGGTGGCCCCAACGGCGGTGACGGTGGTGACGGCGGCTCGGTGTACATGGTCGCCGACGAAAACCTGAACACCCTGGTCGACTACCGCTACACCCGTCACCACGAAGCCCAGCGCGGCTCCAATGGCGGCAGCACCGACTGCACCGGCAAGAAGGGTGAAGACCTGTTCCTGCGCGTACCGGTCGGCACCACCGTGATCGATGCTTCCACCCAGGAAGTGATCGGTGACCTGGTCACCCCGGGCCAGAAGCTGATGGTCGCCCAAGGCGGCTGGCACGGCCTGGGCAACACCCGTTTCAAGTCCAGCACCAACCGTGCGCCGCGCCAGACCACCCCAGGCAAGCCGGGTGACCAGCGCGACCTGAAGATGGAAATGAAAGTGCTGGCCGACGTTGGCCTGCTGGGCCTGCCAAACGCCGGCAAGAGCACCTTCATCCGCTCGGTCTCGGCCGCCAAGCCGAAAGTGGCCGACTACCCGTTCACCACCCTGGTGCCAAACCTGGGCGTGGTCAGTGTCGACCGTTGGAAAAGCTTCGTCATCGCCGACATCCCTGGCCTGATCGAAGGTGCATCCGACGGTGCCGGCCTGGGTATCCGCTTCCTCAAGCACCTGGCGCGTACCCGCGTACTGCTGCACCTGGTGGACATCGCGCCGCTGGACGAAAGCAGCCCGGCCGATGCCGCCGAAGTGATCGTCAACGAGCTGACCCGCTTCAGCCCGTCGCTGGCCGAGCGTGAGCGCTGGCTGGTGCTGAACAAGTCGGATATGGTCATGGACGACGAGCGCGATGAGCGCGTTCAGGAAGTGATCGACCGCCTGGAGTGGGAAGGCCCGGTCTACGTGATTTCGGCTATCTCCAAGCAGGGTACCGACAAGCTCAGCCACGACCTGATGCGCTACCTTGAAGACCGCGCCGACCGCCTGGCCAACGACCCGGCCTATGCCGAAGAGCTGGCCGACCTCGACCAGCGCATCGAAGACGAAGCCCGTGCCCAGCTGCAGGCCCTGGACGACGCGCGTACCCTGCGTCGCACCGGCGTCAAGAGCGTGCACGACATCGGCGACGATGACGGTTGGGACGATGATTTCGAGGACGACGAAGACGGCCCGGAAATCATTTACGTGCGCGACTGATCGGTTGCAGTACACTAAACGCCGCTCTTTGGAGCGGCGTTTTTGTATCCACGGTATCTATAGATTCGACATAGGTTGGAAGAAGATGCGAAGCAAGGTGACGGGCGCCAAGCGCTGGGTCGTGAAGATTGGCAGTGCTCTGCTGACCGCCGATGGCAAGGGCCTCGACCGCGGTGCCATGGCCGTTTGGGTCGAGCAGATGGTCGCGCTGCGTGAGGCTGGCGTGGAGTTGGTACTGGTCTCTTCCGGGGCTGTGGCTGCCGGCATGAGCCAGCTGGGCTGGACGTCGCGACCGAGCGCGATGAACGAGCTGCAGGCGGCTGCTTCGATCGGCCAGATGCGCCTGGTGCAGGCCTGGGAATCGAGCTTTGGTGAGCACGGCAAGCACACCGCGCAGATCCTGCTGACCCATGACGACCTGTCCGACCGCAAGCGTTACCTGAATGCCCGCAGCACCCTGCGTACCCTGGTCGACCTGGGCGTGGTGCCGGTGATCAACGAAAACGACACCGTGGTCACCGACGAAATCCGCTTCGGCGACAACGACACCCTGGCGGCGCTGGTGGCCAACCTGGTCGAGGCCGACCTGCTGGTGATCCTTACCGACCGCGATGGCATGTTCGACGCCGACCCGCGCAACAACCCCGAAGCCCAGCTGATCTACGAAGCCCGTGCCGACGACCCGGCGCTGGATGCCGTGGCCGGTGGTACCGGTGGTGCACTGGGCCGTGGCGGCATGCAGACCAAGCTGCGCGCCGCACGCCTGGCCGCCCGTTCCGGCGCCCACACCATCATCATCGGTGGCCGTATCGAGCGTGTGCTGGACCGCCTGAAGGCGGGCGAGCGCCTGGGTACCCTGTTGTCGCCCGAGCGCGGCATGCTCGCTGCGCGCAAGCAGTGGCTGGCCGGCCACCTGCAAACCCGTGGCACCCTGGTGCTGGACGCAGGTGCCGTACAGGCCCTGCGCCAGGCCAACAAGAGCCTGCTGCCGGTGGGCGTGAAGACCGTGCAGGGCAGCTTCCGCCGTGGCGAGATGGTGGTGTGCGTCGGCCCGGACGGTGTTGAAGTGGCACGCGGCCTGGCCAACTACAGCGCCCTGGAGGCGCAGAAGATCATCGGCCAGCCGTCGGATGCCATCGAAAGCACCCTGGGCTACATCGCGGAGCCAGAGCTGGTGCACCGCGACAACCTGGTTCTGGTCTGAGGGCGCACTTGTGTTGAAAAGGATGATTGCCGTAGCAGCATTGGCCTTGCCGATGCTGGCCGGGGCCGAGGAAATCGGCCAGGTGTCCACCGTGTTCAAGTTCCTCGGGCCGAACGACCGTATTGTGGTCGAGGCGTTCGACGACCCCAAGGTCGAGGGGGTGACCTGCTACCTGTCGCGGGCGAAGACTGGCGGCGTGAAGGGTGGGTTGGGGTTGGCGGAAGATCGGGCGGAGGCGTCGATTGCCTGCCGTCAGGTCGGGCCGATCAACTTCAAGGGTGAGCTGAAGGATGGCGAGGAAGTGTTCAAGGAGCGCACCTCGCTGGTGTTCAAGACCATGCAGGTGGTGCGTTTCCTCGACAAGAAGCGCAATACGCTGGTGTACCTGGTGTACAGCGACCGCATGATCGAAGGCAGCCCGCAGAATGCGGTGACGGCGATTCCGATTTTGCCTTGGGCTCACTGATAGCCTGGTAGATCGCCGGGAGGCCTTCGGCCTCCATTCGCGGGTGAACCCGCTCCTACACTGTTACGCAATTCCTTGTAGGAGCGGGTTTACCCGCGAAGGGCCGCAAAGCGGCCCCATTACACCGATATCAGGCCAGTTCCTCGGCCTGATGATCCTCACGCACAACCGCCTTCACCTCATCCAGCCGGCTGATGAACTTCCAGTCCGCCTCGTCGATGTAGATGCCATTCGGCCCGCTACCACCTTCCAGGTCGATCGCCACACGCGCCGATACCTGCGGCTTCACGCTCGCCAGAATCGGCACGAAGCCCAGCTGCAAGCTGGTTTCCAGCAGTGCAGCCTGGTTGCGTTCGTCGATGTCAGCCGCTTCGTCCAGGTAGTACGGCAGGCGAATGCGCCCGGCCAGGTCACGGTCCATCAGGTGCAGCAACAAGTACATGTTGGTCAGCGCCTTGATGGTCATGGTGGTACCGTTGGACGCCGCGCCGTCGATGTCGGCGTGGATGATCGGCTGGCCGTTGACCTTGGTAATCTCGAACGCCAGCTCGAACAGGTCCTTCAGGCCCAGCTGGTTGTGGTTGGCCGCCACCAGCCGCGCCAGGTACTCCTTGGCCTCTTCGTTCTTGTTGTCCTGATCGGCGCTCTGGGTCAGGTCGAACACCGACAGGGTTTCGCCTTCTTCATACTGGCCGGCACTGTGGATGATCTGGTCGATGTGCTTGAGCGCTTCCTTGTTCGGCGCCAGCACCACACGGAAGCTTTCCAGGTTGGACACCTGGCGCTTGTTGATCTCGCGGTTGAACAGGGCCAGCTGGTGTTCGAGGCTGTCATAGTCGCTGCGGATGTTGCGCAGGGTACGGGCGATGTCGGTGACCGCGGCGCGGCGGGCCTTGGCCAGGGTCAGGGCTTCGTCGGTGCGGTGCGCGTAGGCGTTTACCAGCAGCTGCAGGCGGCGCTCCATGTCGTCTTCGCTGTCGAACTTGGCCACGCCTTTCAGGCGTACCTGGGCGTACAGCGCCTCGATCTGGTTGTCGACGCGCTGCAGGCCTTGCCAGCTGTCCTGGTAGTCGTTGAGCAGCGGCAGCAGGTTGTCCATCGAGTCGTCGATGGCTTCCATGAACGGCGTACCGTAGGGCAGGTCGGTCGGCAACAGCTGACGACGGCGCAGGGCATCTTCCAGGGTGCGCTGCTTGGACTCGAGGTCGCCGATCTGGCGGCCGACCAACTGCAGCTTGGCCGACAGTTGCTGGACGCGCTCGGTGAAGGCGTCGCTGGAGCGTTTGAGTTCGTCCTGGGCGGCTTCCAGTTGCGACAGCTGCTCCAGCTTCTCAGGCTCTTCGGCGGCCAGGGTTTCGCTGCGGCGGAAGTCTTCCAGTGCCTTTTGCGCATCCAGCACCTGCTGGTACAGGGTTTCGGTCTGCGCCTTGGAGGCGGAGCGGTCGGCCGCTACGGCTTGTTGGGTCTTGAGCTGCTTCAGCTCTTTTTCCAGGCGCTCTTTCTGGTCGCGCAGGGCGGCGCGGTCGGCCAGCGCCTGCAGTGCCGGCGGGTCGATGTTGGTCAGGTCGATGGCCAGGCCCGGGGCTTCGAAACGCTCGCCCTTGAAGCCGTCGAGCACCGCTTCCAGCGATTTTACCCACAGGTCGCTGTCTTCCAGCTCGATGCCGCGGTCGCCCAGCGGCAGGCTGAACAGCGCGCCGTTGAACAGGCGCATCAGGCGGTCGACATCCTGCTGCGAGAATTCTTCGCGCAGGCGGGCGTAGCTGTTGTTGTCGGCGTGGTCGAGCTGCTGCTTGACCTGCTTCAGGCGTTTTTCCAGGTCGCGTACGCGCTCGTCGAGGTCTTCGGCGCTGAACTGCCGCGACTGGGCCAGGGCACCGGCCAGTTCGTCGTGGGCGTCTTTGGCTGCCAGCAGTTGCTGCTCCAGCACCTTGACGTCATCGACCAGGGCAAAGCGGTGCTTGAGCACCGACAGCTCGCCCAGCCAGCGCTGGATGCCGGTGATTTCACGCTCCAGGCGCATCAGCTCCTGGGTGCCGCCGCGCTGGTCGTTCTGCAGGCGGTCTTGCTCGCCACGGTAGTGCTCGGACTGGATGACCAGCTCTTCCTTGCGCGCCATGGCGTATTCCTGCCAGGTGCCCAGCAGGGTGTCGAGCACCGGCGAAATGCGGTGCAGCTTGCCGCGCAGGATGTCGCGCTGGGCCACACCACCGGCCAGGGCTTCGACCAGCGGGCCGGCAGCGACCAGGGCGTTGTAGTCCTGCTCCATGCGGCGCACGTCGCGGAAGGCTTCTTCGCAGGCGGCGATGTAGTCGACGCTGCCCGAGCGCAGGCTGTGCTCGAAGGCATCGAGGAACAGCTGTTTGAGCTTGGCTGCGGTGATTTCGCGCATGTGCAGCAGGTTGATGAACAGTGCGCGGAAGGTTTTAAGGCTTTGCTCGCTGGTGGAGCGCAGCGGGATCATGGTCAGGTCAAGCGGCACCGAGGTGTGGCCGCCAACCAGCAACCGGCGCAGTTCATCCGGCTTCAGCTCGTAGGCCTTGATCCCCAGGCGTTCAAGATTGGTGAACAGCTCTTTCTGGCGCAGGCAGGTGTCGTTCTTCTGGTAGTGGGCCAGGTCCAGTTCGCCTTTGTAGGCGAAGAACTGGTGGCCAAAACCGCCGCCCGGGCCGCGGCCGACCACACCGATTACGTGTGGGCCGTGGGGCAGGCTCAGTTCACAGAGAATGTACGAAGTGTCGCTGGCGAAGTAGAAGCGGCGCGACTGCTCCAGGCTGTACTTGCCGAAGCTCATGTCCGACATGCGCGCCAGGATCGGGAACTGCAGGGCGTTGATCGACGCCGATTTACCCAGGTTGTTTGCGCCGTACACCGACAGCGGGTGCTCCAGCGGGAACAGGCCAAGGCTGTAGCCGGCGGTGTTGAGCAATGCAAAGCGGCGGATGCCGTAGCGTTCCTGGCTCATGCGTCAATCTCCTGTTGCTCTTCGCGGATAGCCCGGGCCAGGGCATCCTCTTCGCTTTCCTCACCGTCGAAGGGCGTGAGGTCGAGCGGGTCGTCGGTGCGGTTGAGTTCTTCCGGGCTTTCTTCCACGACCAGTACCGGGGTTGGCAGCGGCAGGTCGCTGTGCAGGGTGGCGGCCAGGTCGCGGTCCTGCTGCACCGAAAGGCATACGTCGAGGAAGCGGTGCATCGGCGGCAGGAAGCGGTAGATGCCGCCTTCCTCATGGGCGAAGCCGAGCTGGGTCATACGGCGCAGGATTTTTTCTTCCAGCTCGTCCACGGTCTGCACTTCGGCCTGCAGGAACAGGTCGCGGTACTTGTCCAGCAACGAAGGCAGTTCATCGCGGCCGATGCTGCCGCCATCGAGCACGGCCATCGGGTCGCGGCCCTGGTCGGCCAGGTGCTCGACCAGGATGAAGGTGAACAGCGACAGGCGCTGCGCAGTCTTGTTGACCTGCGCGGCGGTCATGTCCGGCACGAAGTAGTAGAAACCACGGGTGTCGCACACCAACTCGAAGCCCAGGGCCTTGAACAGGGTGCGGTACTGGTCCTGGAAGTTCGACAGCTGCGCGTACAGTTCAGGGTCGCGGCGGCTGACGTGGAAGCCTTTGAACAGCTCGCGGAAGATCGGCGCGAGCTGGGACAGTTCGGAAAGATCAAGATGCATTGGCTGGGCTCGCGTTGGATTCTGGAGGCGTGCTGGCGGCGGCTTCGCGGCTGGAAGTCAGGCCGAACGAGCGCAGGCTGACCAGGTGCTCCTGGGTGGTGTATTCGCGGCGGTCGAGGCGTTCGCGCTTGAAGCGCTTTTCTCGAGACAGGCGCGAGAACCAGTACAGCAGTTCGTCGGTGGCGCCTTCGGGCTCCTGCTCCAGTAGCCAGCCCATCAGGTCGGGCAGCGGCAGGGCCTGCTCGCAGCGTTCGAGCATTTCCTTGACTGTGCGTGGCGCGCGCGGCGCTTCGCCGCCTTGCGGCTTATGCGCCTTGGGGAAGCGCGCCGGCTTGGGCTCGAAGCGGGCCAGGGCGTAAACGTAGGCTTCGACCTGGCTGGCACTGCCGAGGAAGGTGCTTTGCGGGCGGGTGAACATTGGCATGGCCGCTTGCGGTACGGCATCGATGCCTTTGCGCCGGATCACCGACAGGGCCAGCGCGGCGCCTCGGGTCACGGCGTTGTGCCGGCGGGCTTCTTCACGCAGCGGCAGCAGCAGTTCACGGGCGTGGCGCAAGGTCAGCTGGGCGCTGGTCTGCATTTCCAGGATGCGCGCGTGGGTGCGCAGCAACATGTCGTCGTCGACCAGGTGGCCCAGGCGTGCCTGCTCGCCGAGCAGCTTCAGCAGCACGGTCTCGACCTTGCGCACACCTTGTTCGAAGGCGCCGTCGGCGTTGACCAGCTGGATCATCGGCTCGACGTATTCGTCCCAGGTTGCCAGTACTTCGGCATAACGCTGGCGCAGCGGGATCTGGCGGTTGCTGGTCTTGGCCCGTTCGGCCACGGCCACCAGCGCCTGCTCGTCGTTGTCGAGCTTTTTCAGCACATCGCGCACGCGCATGTCGAGCAGGCGCAGCTGGCGTGCCAGGTCGTCACTGTCGCGGTTGTCGAAGGCGTCCTGGATGTGCCCGGCCAGGCGTTCCAGGTGGCGCAGGTAGGCCTCGATCTCCAGGCACAGGCCCAGCCGGTGTTCGCGGCGCAGGTAGGCGAGGAAGTCGTGGATCTGCGCGTTGAGCTCGAAACGGTTCGGGCTCTTGGCCACCGGGACCAGGATATCCAGGCGGATCCAGACGTCGAGCAGCTGGGTGATGTCCTGCGGGGTGCTCTCGACCTGCTGGCGGGCCACATGCTGGCGCAATTCGACCAGGCTCAGGGTGCCCTGGTCGAAACGCTCGCACAGCGGCTCGAGCAGGGCCCAGTGTTCGGCTAGGGCGCGCAGGACGCGCTTGGGTTCGATCATTGGCTTCGACTCGTTGCCAAGAAAAAGGGGGCGATTGTACTGCATCCGGGGGGGAGGATTTCACCCCTTGGTCTGTAATGAGAGATAACCTTTATTCCTGTAGGGGATTCACTGGCCTCTTCGCGGGTGAACCCGCTCCCACAGGTACTGCACAACGCCTTGTGGGAGCGGGTTCACCCGCGAAAGGGCCGGCACAGGCAACAAAAAACCGCCGACCAGTTGCGGCACTCGAATGCCAACAGCGTTAGAATGCCCAATTGCCTCCACCCCTCGGGACACCGCACCTTGCTCACCGAACCCCGTCGCCGCGCCTTCCTTTCCGCCATGCAAGTGGTGCATTGGCTGCCGCGCGCCGAACTGCCGTTCGCCGCACCGTCGCGGCCCGAGTTGCTGCTGCCGGTGGCGCCGGTCGAAGACATCGACTTCGACGTCCGCCCGGCACCCGCTGCCAACGACGCGCCAGCCGCCCCCCAGGCGCGCTCTGGCGAGCGACCGAAAATCGAAATCCCGCGCCCGGGCAGTGTGCCCAAACCCGCTGCCAAGCCCGTCGAAGCCGAGGAGCAGCCAGCGCCACCGCGCCCGGTCCCGCCGCCGCGCTTCTCGCTGCAACTGCTGCGCGCCGGCAGCTGCCTGCTGCTGGTGGAGCTGGCCACCGGCCAGCCGTTCCAGAGCCGCGACCCGTCCTACTTGCTGCTCAAGGACATGCTGCGCGCCGCAGGCCTGCCTGATGCCCCGCAGATTATCGGCGAGCCCGTGCGCTGGCCGCTGCTGGTGCGCGGCAACATGGACCAGGGCCCAGGGGCCGCGCGCGATTTTGTCCAGGGCTTTGTCCAGGCGCGCCTGGAAGACGCCCCGTGCACCTGCCTGTGGCTGGTCGGCCTGCCGGCGCTGCGCTTTGCCGCCAATGCCGACGGCGATGCTTATTACCAAACCCTGAAGCTCGATGGCCTGGGCGATGCCTGGGCCTTGCCGGGCCTTGAACTGTTGATGGACGAGCCGCAGCGCAAGGCGGACGTCTGGAAAGCCATGCGCCAGCTGATGGCGCGCTGGAAGAGCGTTGAATGAGTAACTCGATCAGCTTCCGCCCGATGACCGAGGCGGATCTGGATGCCGTGCTTAAGATCGAATACGCCGCGTTCAGTCATCCCTGGACCCGCGGGATCTTTCAGGATGCGCTCAAATCGTACGAAGTGTGGCTGATGTTCGACGGCCAGCAGCAGGTGGGCCATGGCGTGATCAACGTGATCATTGATGAGGCGCACCTGCTCAACATCACCGTCAAACCGGAAAACCAAGGCTGCGGCATGGGTCTGCGCCTGCTCGAGCACCTGATGGCCCGGGCCTACCAGCTCAATGGTCGCGAGTGCTTCCTGGAGGTGCGCGCCAGCAACCAGTCGGCCTATCGTTTGTACGAGCGCTACGGTTTCAACGAAATCGGCCGCCGCCGCGACTATTATCCGGTTGCCGGCGGCCGCGAAGATGCCCTGGTGATGGCCTGCACCCTGCTTGAGGATTGACCTTGCAGGGGCTGGCCCTGTCACGCAGGCAAACCCTGATGAGGCAATGACCATGCACGACCTGCAAGAGCTGATCGACAACAACGCCCGCTGGGCCGACGCGATCAACCAGCGCGACCCCGACTTTTTCGCCAAGCTGGCCCGCCAGCAAACGCCGGAGTTCCTCTGGATCGGCTGCTCCGATGCGCGCGTGCCGGCCAATGAAATCGTCGGCATGTTGCCGGGTGACCTGTTCGTCCACCGCAACGTTGCCAACGTGGTGCTGCACACCGACCTCAACTGCCTGTCGGTGATCCAGTACGCGGTGGAAGTGCTGAAAGTGCGGCACATCCTGGTGACCGGCCACTACGGTTGCGGTGGGGTGCGCGCCGCCATGCAGGACCGCCAGCTGGGCCTTATCGACGGCTGGCTGCGTTCGATTCGTGACCTGTATTACGAAAAGCGCGGCGAGCTGACCAAGCTGGACAGCGAAGAGGCCAGGGTCGACCGCCTGTGCGAGCTGAACGTCATCCAGCAGGTGGCCAACGTGGCCCATACCAGCATCGTGCAGAACGCCTGGCACCGTGGGCAGGAGCTGTCAGTGCATGGCTGCATCTATGGCATCAAGGATGGGCGTTGGAAGAGCCTGGATACCACCATCAGCGGCTTTGCCCAGTTGCCACCGCAGTACCGCTTGCGGGCCTTGGAGTAGTAGCTGTTCTGCTGGCATCTTCGCGATAGATCGGATTGCTCAGCGGCCCGCGCCATCACCAGTACGATGGTTTCAATGCTGGTCTTTTCTGGGTGGGCACCCGATCCGGAAACTGGTTGGAAGCCAGTTCTTCCTCGGTTACGACCTGGCGCATCCAGTGCGCTGTGTTTCTCAGCGAGCCCGGTAGCGTTCGCTTCATTCCTTCGCGATGCGGCAGGATCACGCCTAGCCGCAGATCCGGGAAATCTTCCTGTATGGCTCTCAAGGCGGGCGTCAGATCGGTATCAGCAGAGACCAGGACCAGTTGCTGGATACGCTCAGCCGCTGGAAGCTGAGCTTGTCGGGCTGCAAGCCGATACATGCTGATGGCAATGTGTACGTCCGTTTCCTTTTTTTCGAGTTTCCAGATGGGCACCTGGTCTAGCCTGGACGGTGGCGTTTCCTTGTTCACGAAGCGAGGCGCACAACGCGGCTCTAGTTGGTGCCGCCCGTAGTGCACGGTTACACCTTGCGCAATCAGTGCGCGCAGGTAGGTGTCCTGGGCTTCTTTGGAAAGGTTGCCGCGGCTGGCGAGTGATGGCTTTACGCCCGAGGTGAAAAAACTGATGGCCTTCAGTTCAGTGTCGGGTTGTTCGACGCGAATGATGTGCTTCAGTAAGGCAGGTAGGTTCAGCCACTTGTATCTTGTGCCTGCCACCAAGCCATAGAACACGTTGTAGCCATCTACAAAGCAGGCAGTACGCAAGGTTTTCTTTTCCCTGAAAACGAAAAAACCGGCAC
The DNA here is from genome assembly GCF_044749595.1 of Pseudomonas sp. NPDC089392. Lineage (NCBI taxonomy): Bacteria > Pseudomonadati > Pseudomonadota > Gammaproteobacteria > Pseudomonadales > Pseudomonadaceae > Pseudomonas > Pseudomonas sp. NPDC089392. Next base: position 253,274 of record NZ_JBIVIF010000004.1, on the reverse strand, counting down.
TAGGCCGGTTTTCTCACCCCAACAGCCAACGAATTTAATCATCGCGTACGGGGCTGAGTAGTGATTGGGATTATGCCACCATGGCTGGATCAGTCAATGAGCAGCAGGTGCCGACGAGCAGTGCAGGGCAATGATGGCTGACAATGGCCGGTCGTGGGGGGCTAATTGCTATGCAGTGTGTTTCCCGAGGTTGCACATGAAATGACCTGAAACATCAGTATCGATCCGTTGGACAGGAGCGCCGATATGAGCTGTGCAAGGTGGTGGTGGCTGATACTGAGTTTGGCGTTAGGCAAGGTGGCCCACGCCGACGAACGCGACCTGTGGATGTTCGCCCAGTGGGCTGGCGATCACCAAACGCGGCCCTTCCGTGAAATGCTGGTGGATGCCCGCCTTTATGGCGTGGTGCCGATTCACCAGCTGCTGCGCTCGGCCTCGGACTGGAAGCTGTGCCACGCGTCTCCCTTCGCCGTGCCTCCTGCAGCCAACTGGCCAGACGTACGCTCGACCCTCTCGCTGATCAAGACGCTCGACGACCAAGGCATCCTGCGCCAGTTCGAGGTGGTTTCGGCCTACCGCGACCCGCGCCTGAACGTCTGCGCCGGCGGGGCAGCCAACAGCGCCCATACCCGTGCCTTCGCCGTGGATATCCTGCTGCCGGCCTGGGCCGACCCCAACCCGCTGTGCCGCTTCTGGCAGCAGCATGGCCAGGCCTGGAACATGGGGCTGGGCCGCTATCCGTCAGGGCGGATTCATGTGGATACTGCCGGCTACCGCACCTGGGGTGGCGATGGCGGCGCCGGCTCGTCGTTTTGTATCAAGCCCAAATGAGCCAGGCAGCCTTGGCATTCGCTGATCACCCACTCGGCAAAACGCTGGCGCTTGCCGTCGTCATCCAGCGGTTGCGGGCTGAGCAGGTGATAGGCCGAGCCGTCGCGCACAAAGCCGAACGGCGCCTGCAACTGGCCGCTGTCGAGTTCGTCGCGCACCATCAGGGCTGAAGCCATGGCCAAGCCGAGGCCGGCACTGGCGGCCTGGATCGACAGGTAGAAGTGCTCGTAGTCGCTGCGTTCGCTGTGCCGGGCCTGTCGGCCGTTCAGGCGCAGCCAGGTGGGCCAGGCGCCGGGGCGGGTGGTGCTGTGTAGCAGGCGTTGGCCGTCAAGCTGGGCAGGGGAGGTGGGGTGGCACACCGGGCCGATCCATTCGTCGCAGACCTTCTGGTTGTAGAGCTGGCGGTCCCAGTGAAAATCGTCGCGGCGTATGGCCAGGTCGACACCGCTGCGGGCGAAGTCCAGCGGCCCACCTGCGGCCACCAGGTGCAACTGCAGGCCGGGGTGGGCAGCGTGGAAGCCGGGCAGGCGCGGGATTAACCAGCGCATGGCGATGGTCGGCTCGCAGGACAGCACCAGCACGTTGTCGTGGGCCTGCTGCTGCAAACTCTGCACGGCGTCTTCGAGCTGTTCGAAGATCGCCTGGGTGGTGCCCTGCAAGGCACGGCCGGCCGGAGTGAGGAAAATGGCCCGATTGCGGCGTTCGAACAGTTCCACGCCAAGGCTTTCTTCTAGCAGGCGCACCTGACGGCTGACCGCGCCGTGGGTGACGTGCAGGTGTTCGGCGGCGCGCACGAAACTTTCCGTTTGCGCGGCGATGTCGAAGTAGCGGAAGGCGTTCAGTGGCGGCAGTTTCATGGCATCCCTGTTTGTCTGTTCCGGCCTCTTCGCGGGTAAACCCGCTCCTACAGGTACAGCGCTGGCCAGGAGGCGTGTGATATCCCTGTAGGAGCGGGTTTACCCGCGAAGAGGCCAGCCCTGGCAATGCACATCTGTGAAAAAAACTAGCAGATATGCCTCACTATAAATCGATTTTTCCCAACCAATAAGCTCTCGATAATCACCAGGTCTGTGCATTTTCATCGCCTATCGAGAGCCTTCACCATGACCGAACTCATCGCCGTCGCCCTGTTCACCCTCCTGGCTGTCATCAGCCCCGGCGCCGACTTCGCCATGGTCACCCGCAGCAGTTATGCGCAGGGCCGCAAGGCCGGGCTGGCCGCGGCCGTGGGCATCGCCCTGGGCGTGCAGGTGCATGTGCTGTACACAGTGCTCGGCATCGCGGTAATCATCAGCCAGAACCCGGCGCTGTTCCTGGTCATGAAAGTACTGGGAGCGGGTTACCTGATCTACCTGGGCTACAAGTCGCTGACCAATACCCGGCGCATCAGCCTTGATGGAATTGACCAATCGGCTGCCGGCGTGCTGCAGGCACTGCGCACCGGCTTTTTGACCAATGCCCTCAACCCCAAGACCATGTTGTTCGTCATCAGTGCCTTCACCCAGGTGGTACAGCCCGGCAGCCCGCTGGCACTGGATTTTGCCTACGGCGCCTTCATGTCCTTCGCCCATTGGCTGTGGTTCAGCCTGGTCGCGGTGTTTTTCTCCAGCCCGGCATTGCGCAAGGCGATGATCGAACGGCAAATGCTGGTGGACCGGTTGATCGGCCTGGCGTTGATCGGGCTTGGCCTGGCAGTGGCGGTGACCGGTATCCGTTGAGGAGCGGGGGGCGCGCTTTCAAAGTGGCGTTGATGGGGCAATTACAGGCAGCGCATTTTTCGTTGGTATATAGATGAAATCGACGCTTTCCTGATTCAGTCCGGAAACTAATCAACCCCAATCATTGAGCCTGCGAAACGGCGGGTCAGGCATCGGCTTGCCTGCAAAAGATGATCTGGACGAATAAGTCCGTCGGGAGTATTTCGATGAAACCGATAGATAAGCTGCTACCACGACTGGCCAAGGTGCGCGAAGTCGCATCGTCGCAATGGGTTGCGCGTTGCCCTGCTCAAAGTCCGTCCGAAACGGAGGATCCCCCTAAAGGGGAGCCTCCGTTTCGGACGGACTCCATCGATAAAAAACATGCGGCAAGTCAACTCGCAGGGCCCCTCGATGGACCAAAGCACCTGGTCGGGTTTGTTCATCAGTCGATCCCCAACCGCCGTCTAGCCTGCTCGTAGCGAGCCCTATCCTCCGTGCTTAGCTCCATCTTAGAGGAGGCGACGGGCAGTGAGCGACCGTCAGCAAGTGTTGGCAACTGCCGATCAGGCACAGCAGTTGTCTTGCGACTAGCTTTAACTCGAACACTAAATTCTCCGTCCACAGCTCAATCAGGTAAAGGTTCGTTATGACTAAAAAAATCGATCTGACGATTACCCGCGATTACCTCAATCCGTTTGCCTCGCCGGACAACCCCAAGTTAAGCCCCGAGCTGGTGGACTACCTGTCAGATAGCGCCTGGTACCACCCCGAGCTGTGTCTGCACATTCGCTGCCCCGAAGATGAGCGAGAACGCCTGCAACAAGCCATCAGCAATACCTTTGCGGAAAAGAGGGAGCAACTCAGAGGGGATATTCGCACCCAACGACTGGTAGCATTGACACTCCTGGGCCTGGCACTGGCCTTGGTGCTGGCAGGTACAGCGCTGGGCATTGAAGGCACCATCCCCGTGGGAGTCGTTACCGTCACCGCGTGGATGCTGCTCTGGCGTAGCGCAGAGATATTTTTTCTGGATATCCGCAGCATTAACCGACAGCAGCGTAAGTACCAGCGCATCGCCAGCGCATCAAAGCAGTTTTATGCCTGAGTTCTGGCGAGCCGAAAATCCGAATTTTTCAACTGCATCGACCCATTGCTACCCTGTATGAAGGGCACCAATGGGTCGGAAGCTGGCAGATGTAGAGGACGGCTATCGATCCCTATTGGTGATAGGTAATACAGAAAAGCCGAGTGTCGCTGCTGTCAAAACTAGCAATCGGCCATAGGTCTTTTCTAGATGAAAGTCCCGTCAGAATGCCTTGCTTACGCCAACGACTACGGTTGCGCTGCAAGAGTCGGTATAGCCGTACCACAGGGCACATTCACTCTGTGACAAGTCGGTATCGATGTAGCTCAGCTCCCAGGTCAACCCCACGAACTCGCGGCTCAGGCGCACTTGCCATTCGCGGTAGCCATCGCGGGTATTGCCGTCGCCTGCAAAGAAGGCCGGGTCCTTCATGTCATTGCGCCCGTAGCGCATATCCAGGCCGACCTCCGCTGGCAGCAGGGTCTTGTAGCCCAGGTAGGTATAAAGAGTGTCCTGATGCTTGCCGAAGTAGTTTTCGACATCGCTGGAGTAGTTGACGCCTAGTTGCGCGCCGTAAGCGCCGAAGATGGCGTAGGCCTCGCTCATGTTGAACTCGCTGTTCTTGGGGTAGCTGTACTTCATGTACCCCATGTCGAGGCTGATCGCATCACTGATCTGCCAGTAATAGCCGGCGTAGTAGTCAAGCTCTTGGCGTGTGTCGAGCCGTTGTTGTTGCCCTTGGGCATCGACGGCGGAGCCGAAGTCGACGTTGGAGGTCCAGACGCCGGCGTACAGGCCGTTGTTATGGATCAAGATGATTTCGAGTTGTGCGGCCGGGTCGCCGAGCGTCTGGCTGATACCGCGGCTGCGGTACTCGCTCAGGGCGCTGAGTTTGACCTGAAGGTTCATGTCTTCAGTCAGGGGGACGGCGTGCGAGGCTTGGGACAGCAAGGCAAGGCCGAAAAAAAGGTGTGGGTGTGCAGCGCGCATGCGGTTTTCCTTATTGTTATCGAAGCACGTTTTACGGTCATGGCTCCGCCGTTCCCCCCGCTGTGGAGCGGGGAGTCAGGCGTATTTCGTGTAGGGGTCAGGAGGCGGGGGCGTATACCTGCTTGCCGGCAAAGAAGGTCCGCAAGACCTGGGTGTCGAACAGCGCCTGGTCGCTGACGTTGAATACATCGCGGTCCAGGACGATCATGTCAGCCTGTTTGCCGGGTGCCAGGGAGCCGATCTGCCGTTCCAGACGCAGCGTCTTGGCGGCATTGAGGGTATAGGCGTAGAACATGCTTTCGCGATCCATGCTCTCGGCACTGTTGAGTACGCCGAAGGGGCCTTTGCGAGTAGAGGCCTGGGCAATGGCGTTCCAAGGGTTGGGGCTCGATACAGGCCAGTCGCTGGCCCCGGCGATGGTCGCCCCGGCCTTGAGCAGTGAGTGCGCCGGGTACTGGCGCTGGTAGGCGGATGCGCTGATGTAGGGCTTGACCAGCTCCTCGGTGTAGCTCTCGGCGGTGGCCCACAGCAGTTGCATCGAGGCGATGACGCCCAGTTGCTTGAACCTCGGGAAGTCCGAGGCCTCGACCAACTGCAGGTGGGTGATGCTGTGCGCCGTCGGCGTCGGGTTGACCTTGCGGGCATAGTCGAAGCCATTCAACGCTTCGTGCACGGCGCGGTCACCTACGGCATGCACATGCACGATCCAGTCGTATTGCTCGGCTGCCACGACCAGTTGGCCGAAGCTGGCCGGGTCGATCAGCAGTTGTCCGCGCTTCTGGCTGTTCTTGTAGGGCTCGATGACCGCGGCCGTCTGGCCGGGAAACTCCATCACGCCGTCAGCGAAGATCTTGATGCCCGGGAAGGTCAGGTTGGGGATGCCCTGGTATTTGTGCATGACCTTGCCGAGCACTTCCAGGTCGGCAGGTTTGCTTTTGGGGTAGGCGACCAGCAGGGCCGCGACATGGGCATTGAGTTCGCCATTCTGTGCCAGCTTGCTGTAGAGCGGCAGCACGCCGAGGTCCTTTTCGGTGGGGCGCATCTCGAACGTCGAATCGCTATGACCCGCATTGGCGGCAGCGTCCATCCAGGCGGTCACACCGTACTGGTTGTTGATCTCTACGGCCTTGCGGGCCGCATCGAGCATTGTCGCTTCAGTGGGCGCGGGGAGCTGGTTGCGTACGCGGTCCCAGCCGCCTTCGGCCAGGAAGCCGGTGGGGGTGAAGTCGGCATCGTGGGCGATGAAGCTGCGGTCTTTTTCCGCCAGGCCCTTGACCAGCGTCGCATCGATCTTCAGGCGTTTGAGCATGGCACTGTTGGCCCAGCCGGTATGGCCATCGACACCGCTGAGGACCACTGGCTGCTCTGCCCAGCGGCCATGGTTGAAGATCTTGCCCAGTTCGCTGCTTTGTTCCCAATAGGCTGAGTTGATGCCGGCAACATTGACGATGTCAGCCTTGCGCGCACGCCCCGCCTGGTCCTCGGCCACCACCCATTGCTCGAGCTCTGGCAAGGGTTTTATTTCATCGTGGAGGTTGGCGCCCATGCTGTCGAATGCGCCCATCACCGGGTGGCTGTGGCTGTCGATCAGGCCAGGCATCAGCACCTTGCCAGCGAGATCTATGCGTTGCGTGGCGGTATCGGCAAGCCGCTGGATCTCTGCGTCGCTGCCGACCTTGAGGATCTTGCCGTCTTCCACTGCGACCGCCTGGGCCAGCGCCTGGCCAGGTTCGGCCGTGAACACTTTGCCATTGAACAGGATCAGGTCGGCGGCGGCCATGGACTGCGTCGAGGAAAGCGCCAGCGCCAGGGTCAGCAAGGTAGGAGTGAACCCTTTCATGTGTAAGCCTCTTGTTTTAGTCGAACAGGGAACAGTGCAAGGTGCCGCGCCGGTCGGTCGATGGCGGCGCGGCGTGTTTTTACGCAATGGGCGAGGGGTGGAGGCTTGTCTTGCGTTGGCGCAAGAGGACGATCACGCCAGCGGCGGCGATCACCACACCAGGCGAAACCGCCAGCATCAGCCCAGGGGTGCTGGTGCCGGTCGCCAACATCTGACCTGCGATCAATGGGCCGCTGATTGAGCCCAGCCGACCGATGGCCACCGCCGACCCGACACCGGTCGCGCGCACCTGGGCGGGGTAGAGCTGAGGTGCCAGCGCATACAGGATCAGCTGCGCCGCGAGAACGAAGAAACCTGCGCCGAAGCCTGCCAGCAGCATGCTGGTAAAGCCGCTGGAAAGGCCGAGCGCCAGAAGTGCTGCCAGGATGCCGGTATAGGTCAGGCCGACGAGCAGGCTGGCGCGCCAGCGGTCCAGCAGCAGCCCTGCGAGAATCGAGCCGGTCGCCATGCCGAGGTTCAGCAGCAGTTGGACCATGCCCGCCTGTGGGCGTGTGAAGCCTTGCCCGATCAGCAAGGATGGCAACCAGTTCAGCAGCATGTACACCACGGTGAGGGTGAAGAAGCAACTGACCCACAGCAGCAGCGTCACGAATGCTTGCCCTTCCCGAAATAGGCCATGCCACACGCCGATGCGGGCGGGCGCGTTCGATTGCCGGTGACTTTTGTAGGCCGCCGACTCTGGAAGCAGAAGGTACAAGAGCGGTGCGACCATCAGCGGCGCCCAGCCCCCCAGGTGAAACACCAGCTTCCAGTTCTCCATGCCCCCTAGCACGCTCACCAGCGACGCCAGGGCGCCCCCAAGCGGCACGCCGCAGTACATGAGGCTGACGGCGGTCGCCCTGGTCGAGTCGTCAGCGGACTCCGACGACAGGGCGATCAGGTTGGGCAGCGCGGCGCCGAGCCCCAGGCCGGTCAGAAAGCGCGCCGCCAGCAGACCGGTCAGGTCCGAGGTGGCAGTGGTGACCAGCGAGAAAACCCCAAACAGGATCACTGAACCGATCAGCACGTGTTTGCGGCCAACCCTGTCGGCCAGCAGCCCGCCGAGAAAAGCACCCGGTAGCAACCCCAGGATGCTCGCGCTGAACACCCAGCCCATCTGTGACTTGTCCAGGCCAAACGTAGCGGCGATGCCTGTACCCGCGATACCTGCGGACTGGATATCGATGCCCTCCAGCAGTGCCACCACAAAACACAGCAGGACGGTGATGAAGGTGAAGCGTTTGCGCGAAGGTTTCATCCGGCCACCTCATCGGTGGGCAATGGGGTGGCGTCAGGCGATGTGAGCCGGGCAGGCTGAGGCATGCGAGGAACAGCGGCTGCGTGCCTGAACGCAATGTAACGCTCGAGAGGCTTGGGCATGGAGGTTCTCGTTTTGTATTGTTGTTGTACGAAAATATAGTTATCAAAGTTAACTATTGTGGATCGTAGTTCTCAAGCGCGAACTCGTCAACGGCAAAATTCGATGGGTTTCGAGGCGGGTGCAGGGCGCCACCAAGCGGCAGGCTTGGGGCGTTGCATCAAGGGGTAGCCGAGGAGAGGGTCAGGGGGTGGCGTGCTGGTGATTGATTTTTTGCAGCAAGCCCAGTAGCTGTGCGCGCTCTGTGCTGTCGAGCGCTGCCGTGGAGGCTTCATCGCTGCGTTGCGCGACGGCTTTCAGCTCCTTGAGAAGCTGTTCGCCAGCCTTGCTCAGGAACAGGCCATAGGCACGTTTGTCAGGCTTGCAGCGAACGCGAACGGCCAGAGCCCGTGCCTCCAGCTTGTTAAGCAACGGCACCAATTGAGGAGGCTCGATGTCGAGTGCTCTGGCCAGTTCAGCCTGCGCCAGGCCTGGGTTCTGCTCGATGATGGCCAAGGCGGAAAACTGTGCGGGCCTGAGGTCGAACTTTTCAAGCTCGTTGACAAGATGCTGGAACACCTTCAATTGCGCCTTGCGCAGCGCATACCCGATCAAGGTCTCAAGTGAACCCGTGGGATTGTCGTTTTGAGGGGGCATTTGCTGAGCGATCTCGTCATTTAGGTGAGCCGGGGAACGGTTCCGATTATTGCATCATCCAGAGCCTCGCGGCCAGTGAGCGAGGGATTTGATTATTCAAGTAAATGATTAATTGACATAACTAATTGGCAGCGCTAATTTCACTTTCACAAAAAACGGCAGACAAGCCAGGAAGCGGGGTGTGAGATGAGCAGCTACGAAAATCGCTGGAAAACCGTCAACGTCGACGTGCAAGACGGCATCGCCTGGGTGACGTTGAACCGCCCGGAGAAGCGCAATGCCATGAGCCCGACCCTGAACCGGGAAATGCGCGACGTGCTGGAGACCGTTGAGCAGGATGCCAACGCCAAGGTGCTGGTGCTGACCGGGGCCGGTACTGCCTGGACCGCCGGGATGGACTTGAAGGAGTATTTCCGTGAAGTAGACGCAGGCCCCGAGATCCTGCAAGAGCGTATACGCCGCGATGCATCCGAGTGGCAGTGGAAACTGCTGCGCATGTACAGCAAACCGACCATCGCCATGGTCAACGGCTGGTGTTTTGGTGGTGGCTTCAGCCCGCTGGTCGCCTGCGACTTGGCAATTTGCGCTGATGAAGCGGTTTTTGGCTTGTCGGAAATCAACTGGGGCATCCCACCGGGGAACCTGGTCAGCAAGGCGATGGCGGACACCGTCGGTCACCGCGAGTCGCTCTACTACATCATGACGGGCAAGACATTCGACGGCCCGAAAGCCGCCCAGATGGGGCTGGTCAATCGCAGCGTGCCCTTGGCGCAACTGCGTGAAGAAGTGGTCCTGTTGGCCCAGGATCTGCTGGACAAGAACCCGGTGGTCCTGCGCGCGGCCAAGATCGGCTTCAAGCGTTGCCGCGAATTGACCTGGGAGCAGAACGAAGACTACCTGTATGCCAAGCTCGACCAGGCGCAATTGCGTGATCCGGAGCATGGGCGCGAACAGGGTCTGAAGCAGTTCCTGGACGACAAGAGCATCAAGCCGGGGCTTGAGGCCTACAAGCGCTAAGCCCCTTCAGGTCGGTGCCCCCCCAGCCTGTCAGGCCGCGGCATGCTCCTGCGCTGCGCCTGCCGTGCGCGCACTGATCTGAACAGGCCATTTCACCAGCCAAGAACAATCGAGGAATGATTCATGTTCGACGTGCCCTTGTTGATTGCCGGTCAAGCCCGTCCCAGTAGCGATGGGCGGACCTTCGAGCGTCGTCATCCCGTTACCAGCGAGGTCGTCTCGATCAGCGCCGCTGCCACGCTCGAGGATGCCGACGCAGCCGTGGCGGCGGCGAAGGCTGCGTTTCCCGCGTGGTCCGCGTTGCCTGCGAATGAGCGTCGGACACGTCTGTTGAAGGCGGCAGACCTGATGCAGGCGCGAAGCGCGTCGTTCATCGAGCGGGCGGGTGAAACCGGCGCCATGGCCAACTGGTACGGGTTGAACGTCAAGCTCGCGGTCAACATCCTGCGTGAAGCGGCGTCCCTGACCACCCAGATCACAGGCGAGGTCATCCCGTCCGACGTGCCGGGGAGCTTTTCCATGGCGCTTCGCCAGCCATGCGGTGTCGTGTTGGGGATAGCGCCCTGGAACGCCCCGGTGATTCTTGCAACACGCGCGATCGCGATGCCGCTGGCATGCGGGAACACTGTGGTGCTCAAATCATCGGAGGTGAGCCCGGCCGTTCACTGCCTGATCGGGCAGGTCATGCAGGACGCAGGCCTGGGCGAGGGCGTGGTCAATGTGATCAGCAATGCGCCGCAGGACGCGGCGGCGGTCGTCGAGCGACTGATCGCCAACCCTGCCGTGCGGCGGGTGAATTTCACAGGCTCCACCCATGTGGGCCGGATCGTCGGCGAGCTGTGCGCACGCCACCTGAAGCCAGCATTGCTGGAGCTCGGTGGCAAGGCGCCCTTTATAGTGCTGGCCGATGCGGACCTCGATGCGGCGGTCGACGCGGCAGCCTTCGGCGCCTATTTCAACCAAGGCCAGATCTGCATGTCGACGGAGCGTCTGATCGTCGATACGTCGGTTGCCGATGCCTTCATCGAAAAGCTGGCAGCCAAGATCGCCACGCTGCAAGCTGGCAGTCCGGACGATGAGCGATCGGTGCTGGGATCGCTGATCGATGTGAGCGCCGGGCAACGCATCAGGCAATTGGTCGATGATGCGTTGGGCAAGGGGGCAAGATTGGTTGGGGGTGGCCAGTTGGAAGGCAGCATCATGCAGCCGACCTTGCTCGACAACGTTGACGACAGCATGCGCCTGTACCGCGAGGAGTCGTTTGGCCCGGTGGCGGTGGTTATCCGGGGAAGCGGTGATGAGCAGTTGCTGGCGTTGGCCAACGACTCGGAGTTCGGCCTTGCCGCCGCGCTGTTCAGCCGGGACACCGCGCGCGCCCTGGCACTGGCACAGCGATTGGAGTCGGGCATTTGTCATATCAACGGGCCCACGGTTCATGATGAGGCACAGATGCCGTTCGGTGGTGTCAAGGCCAGTGGTTATGGGAGTTTCGGCGGCAAGACCGCCATCGATCAATTCACCCAGTTGCGTTGGGTGACCCTGCACCATGGGGCGCGGCATTACCCTATCTGATCGTGAGCTTCAGGTCGCATGCCCTCGTTACCGCAGCTACGGATAACAACAACACAGAGCGCCTTTAGCCTGGCGCTCGCCCCTGCAGCTGATGTCCACGGCCAAAACTCCTTGGCCAGGCGTTGCGTTGCAACCTTTTACAGAGGTTCAACACGTGAATAGCGATTTTGTTGACTGCGATGAGCGACCGGCCCTGGTTACGCCCCTGCGCGCCGTCGCGATCGGGCGACCCGGTGTTGCCATTGAGCAAATCGGCAACGTCACCTACCTGCGCTCCACCGAGCCACTGGGGCCTTATCCTCGTCGGTTGATGGAGCGATTGGTTCATTGGGCACAGGTCAAGCCTGACCAGACATTCGTTGCCCAGCGTGATGCCGCCGGGTGCTGGCAACACATTACCTATGCACAGATGCTCGGGCGCGTACGCTCCATCGCGCAGCACCTGACGGGGCTGGGGCTCAGCCAGCAACGCCCCTTGGTCATCCTGTCAGGCAATGACCTGGAGCACCTGCAACTGTCTTTTGCGGCGTTGTACTGTGGCATTCCCTATTGCCCGGTCTCTCCCGCCTACTCGACGGTTTCCCAGGATTTCGAGAAGCTGCGGCATATCATTTCGATCCTCGAGCCCGGGCTGGTCTTTGCCGCCAAGGGGGAGGCCTACACCCGCGCCATCGAAGCCGTCGTGCCGGCGGATACGCCGGTATTGCTGACCTCAGGTCAGTTGCCCGGGCGGCGGCACAGGGTTTTCAGCGACCTGTTGGGGCAAACTCCGTGCGCCGAGGCCGACGCGGCGTTCGAGGCGGTGCAGCCCTCGACGATTGCCAAGTTCCTGTTCACCTCTGGCTCGACCAAACTGCCAAAAGCCGTGATAACCACGCAGCAAATGCTGTGCGCCAACCAACAGATGCTCCTGCAGACCTTCCCTGAGTTCGGTGTCGAGCCGCCGGTGTTGGTGGACTGGTTGCCCTGGAACCATACCTTTGGCGGGAGCCATAACGTCGGCATCGTGTTGTACAACGGGGGCAGTTTCTACATCGACGATGGCAAGCCCACGCCCCAGTACTTCGCAGAGACGCTGCGCAACCTTGGTGAAATCTCGCCGACCGCCTACCTGACGGTGCCCAAGGGGTGGGAGGAGCTCGTATCGGCCCTGGAGGCCGACCCCGAGCTCAGGACACGTTTCTTTGCGCGCATGAAGCTGTTCTTCTTCGCCGGTGCGGGTTTGTCCCAGGCGGTCTGGAATCGTCTGGACAACGTGGCGATGGACCATTGCGCAGAGCGCATCCAGATCATGGCCAGCCTGGGCATGACCGAAACGGCGCCTAGCTGTACCTTCACCACTGGGCCACTTTCGGTTTCGGGTTACATCGGACTGCCAGCCCCGGGGTGCGAAGTGAAGATGGTGCCCGCGGATGGGAAGTTCGAGGTGCGCTTCCGCGGGCCTCATGTGATGCCCGGATACTGGCGCTCGCCAGAGCAGACCGCGCAGGCGTTCGATGAAGAAGGTTTCTACCGTACGGGCGATGCCGTCAGGTTTGCGGACGCCGATTGCCCGCAATTGGGGCTGATGTTCGATGGTCGCATCGCCGAAGATTTCAAGCTGACCTCGGGCGGGTTCGTGAGTGTGGGGCCTTTGCGAGCACGTGTGATCGCGCAGGGGACTCCCTACATCCATGATGTGGTGGTCACCGGGCCTGATCGAGAGCGCATAGGCTTGTTGATTTTTCCGTGTGCTGCCGACATTCGCCGACTGGCCGGTGTCGAGGCCGGTACGCCCCTGCGCGAGGCGCTGAATGCCGCCAGTGTTAAGCAGTGGCTGCTCCAACTGATCGACGAACTCAACTGTATGGCGACGGGAGTGGCCACGCGGGTTGACTGGGCTGCCTTGCTCGATGAGCCCGCATCCTTGGATCGAGGCGAATTGACGGACAAAGGCTCGATCAATCAACGAGCAGTGATGACGCATCGGGCTGAAAAAATCGAGGCGCTGTATAGCGGCCGTGACCCGGATCGGCAATTGGCGAGTGTCCGATAGTTCGGCTTTTGCACCCCACGCCCGTTTTATCCAACTTTGCCTGAAGCCGCCGTCCACCTGGCATGTGCCTGTGACGGCGGCTTGCCCCCTGCCTGACCGTTTGAGGAAGTGACATGAAGACCGCCGACCTGGTTGCCATCGATGTTCATACCCATGCCGAGTTCTCGTGCCATGAACCGGACGATGACTACCGCATCGAGTTCGAAGACGCCAAACGTAAATACTTCAAATCCGGCTCACCGCCTTCCATCGCCGAGACCATCGCCTATTACCGCGAGCGAAGGATCGGTCTGGTGATGTTCACCGTGGACTGGGAGTTCGAAATCGGACGCAGACGGGTTCCCAACGAGGAAGTTGCCCGCGCGGCCCAGGACAACGCGGACATGATGCTCGCGTTCGCCAGTGTGGACCCGCACAAAGGAAAAATGGGCGTTCGGGAAATGCGCCGGTTGATCGAGGACTTCGGCATCAAGGGGTTCAAGTTCCACCCGACATGCCAGGGGTTCTTTCCGAATGACCGTATGGCCTATCAACTGTACGAGGTCATTGCGGAATATGGCTTGCCGGCCATTTTTCACAGTGGCCATTCCGGGGTTGGCAGCGGCATGCCGGGCGGTGGTGGGTTGCGCTTGAAGTACTCCAATCCCATGCACCTGGACGATGTCGCGGCGGACTTTCCCGACATGAAGATCATCCTGGCCCACCCTTCGTGGCCTTGGCAGGATGAGGCGCTTTCGGTGTGCCTGCACAAGCCCAATGTCTATATCGACCTGTCAGGATGGTCGCCCAAATACTTCCCACCGCAGTTGGTGCAGTACGCGAATACTTTGCTGAAACATAAAATGCTGTTTGGCTCCGACTACCCACTGATTACGCCGGACCGGTGGATGAAGGATTTCACGCAGGCCGGTTTCAAAGAAGAGGTCCATGCATTGATTTTGAAAGAAAATGCGATCGAAGTGCTCGGTCTCAGGTAAGGCTATTGAGTCGATAGCTCACAAAGTGTAATACGAATTGCCGCTAAAATGGTTATAGCCAGCTGTACCACTGCGCCTCAGGTGGGGTGCCGTTCCATTCTCCTTAGCGCTTGTATCTGTGGTGGAACCGTTTGACCTAAATGGCCGCTATGGATAGCGACGGTCATACCTCGACCGTCGCTGTGCGCTTTCAGACCTCTGTCTGCTCCGCCATCTCCAATGCGTCATCGACTTCAATACCTAGGTATCGCACCGTGCTTTTCGGTGAGTGCGTGCAGCTCCTCTAGTGCTTGGATGGCCTGCCGACTCAAGGGCACGACATGTTCACGGCGTTTTTTCATGCGTTCAGGCGGTATCGTCCAAAGTTTCTTGACGAGGTCGAACACGAAGGCGAGGGCTGTCCGGGTACATGGAGCGACAAAATGAATGCCCCAGACACAAGAAAGCCCGCACTAGGCGGGCTTCTTGGTATGTTTATGGACTTCAGAAGAAGTCTGTAAACAAGTATTTGGTGGCTACACAGGGACTTGAACCCCGGACCCCAGCATTATGAATGCTATGCTCTAACCAACTGAGCTATGTAGCCGATGGCGCGCATTATTCCCTTGTACGCCCCCCCTGTCAACACTCATTTCAAAAAAATTTTGCACGCTTTCAAAAACTTAGCGGCCGAGCCCGGCTTCAGCGCACTACAAGCCAGCGCCTGAGCATCCCTTGCAGCTTTCGGTGCTGTTAAGGCCAGCTTTTTGTACCGGGCCGATACGGGTGTTATCGAAGGCTACCCGCTCACCCGCCGAAACCATGCGCTGCTCGCCACCCTGAATGACCATGGCCTTGCCGCTGACTACCAGCAGTTCGTCATGCCCCGCATGGCGGGCCAGTTGCAGGCGGGTACCGAATACTTGAATGCGCGCATCGCCCACTGCTACTTCCATGGCGCGGCCGTCGAGCATCACTTCCAGGTTCACCTGGCCCTGCACCAGGTGCAGTTGGCGAGTGCGGCCGCGCAGGTCGACATTCATCGCGCTGGCACCGCCCAGGTGCAACGTGCTGCCATCGGCCAGCCGTATGCTGCGGCGTTCACCTACGTCGGTGTGCAATTCGCTGGCCAGGCGCTGCATCAATGGCCAGTACAGGTAGGCGGCAGCGCCCAGCCCCAGCAGAAATAGCAACGCCAGCCATTTGCCCAGGTTGCTGCGACGCGCGCCGACTGGCCGTGGGCGAGGGCGAGCGGGTGGCGGCTGCAACTGTTGCCAGAAGGTTTCCAGTTCGGCATAGGCTTGGGCGTTCTGTTGCAGCTGACACCAGGCCGCGAATGCCTGGCGCTGGGTTTCGTCGCAACCGGGCTGACGCAACAGCGCAAACCACTCCAGCGCTTCTTGCTGTGGGTCGGGCTGCAGCTGCTTGGCGGGCATCGGGCTCATGGGGTCGGTCTGCTCGCGATAGGGGCCGTTTCGCCCAACGATGACAGGGGGATTAGCCGAAGATGCTAATTATATTGAGAACCATTTTCAAGTACGTCGCGACAGAGGGATAAAAAAGGTAGCTATGTATCTATTTGTTTCCCGATAATCGGATCCCAAACTGCGGACGGAGATTCAGGCACATGGCCACCAGTAGCGCCTCCACGGCGTCCACCAGCGCAGCGGCGAGCCAAGCCACGCCGCTGGTGATGCGCATCATCGGTTTTTGCGCCCTGGCGCACCTGATCAATGACTTGATCCAATCGGTGCTGCCGGCGATCTACCCAATGCTCAAGGCCAACTACGACCTGAGCTTCGCCCAGATCGGCATGATCACCCTGACGTTCCAGATTACTGCTTCGCTGCTGCAGCCCTGGGTCGGTTTCTTCACCGACCGCCGGCCAGCGCCAAACCTGCTGCCGCTGGGCACCCTGTGCACCTTGGTGGGCATCGTGATGCTGGCCTTTGTCGGCAGCTTCCCCATGATCTTGCTGGCGTCGGCGCTGGTGGGTATCGGCTCGTCGACCTTCCACCCGGAGACCTCGCGCATCGCCCGCCTGGCTTCAGGTGGACGTTTCGGCCTGGCCCAGTCGACCTTCCAGGTCGGCGGCAACACAGGTTCCGCGCTGGGCCCGCTGCTGGCGGCGGCCATCGTCATTCCGTTCGGCCAGACCCACGTGGCCTGGTTCGGCCTGGCCGCGCTGTTCTTCCTCGGCGTCACCCTGATGCTGCGTGGCTGGTACAAGGAACACCTCAACCAGGCCAAGGCGCGCAAGGCGGTGCAGGCCACCCATGGTATCTCGCGCAATCGGGTAATCGCGGCGCTGATCGTGCTGGGCCTGCTGGTGTTCTCCAAGTACTTCTACATGGCCAGTTTCACCAGCTACTTCACCTTCTACCTGATCGAGAAGTTCGGTGTATCGGTGGCCAGTTCGCAGTTGCACCTGTTCCTGTTCCTGGGCGCGGTGGCGGCGGGTACCTTCTTTGGCGGGCCGATCGGTGACCGCATCGGGCGCAAGGCGGTGATCTGGTTCTCGATCCTGGGCGTGGCGCCGTTCACCCTGGCGCTGCCGTATGCCGACCTGTTCTGGACCACAGTATTGAGTGTGGTGATCGGCTTTATCCTGGCTTCGGCGTTTTCTGCCATTGTGGTGTACGCACAAGAGCTGGTGCCGGGCAGCGTGGGCATGATTGCCGGGATCTTCTTCGGCCTGATGTTCGGCTTCGGCGGCATTGGCGCGGCGCTGCTGGGGTATGTGGCGGACCTGCGTGGCATCGAATATGTGTATGGGCTGTGCTCATTCCTGCCGTTGTTCGGGTTGTTGGCGGTGTTGCTGCCGAGTACCGGTAAGCGCTGATATTGCCGGGGCTGCTTTGCAGCCCATTCGCAGCGCAAGGCTGCTCCTACATGGCGTACGCGGCCCCTGTGGGAGCAGCCTTGTGCTGCGAATGGGCCTCGCAGAGGCCCCCAGGCAATTGACGACCCCACATGCCGTAACCTAGAGTGCCGCCTCTTTTTCAGCCCCCCACAAAGTAGCCAAAGTAATGCGCCGTACCCATTCCCTGCCAAACGCCCGCCAGCCTGCCCTCCAGGCCCTGCGTCATGCGTGGCCGAGCGACACGGTACTCAAGCGCCGCCGCAGCGTGCTGTTTGCCTTCACCTTCTCGCCACACCTCGCCTGAACTGATCTGCGCTTTTGCGTCGCTCGCCGCCCCGGCGTGCGCGCCTGTGTCTGCACGTCTTTTCGGTTTGCAAGGAGTGGTACATGAACATGCGTTTATTGGCGGGCCTGTTGTTCGCCGTTTCGGTCGTGGGTTTCAGTTTGGGGGCCAGCCTGCCGCTGGTGTCGTTGCGCCTGCATGAAGCGGGGGCGAGCACCCTGGAAATCGGCATCATCTCGGCCATCCCTGCCGCGGGGATGATGCTTTCGGCCTTCCTGGTCGACGCCTGCTGCCGCCACCTCACCCGGCGCACCATTTATCTGCTGTGTTTCAGCCTGTGCACGGTCAGCATTGCCTTGCTCGAGTCGGCGTTCGGCTCGATGTGGCTGCTGGCGCTGCTGCGCCTGGGCCTGGGGCTTGGCATGGGTATCGCCATCATCCTCGGCGAGTCGTGGGTCAACGAACTGTGCCCCGAGCACAACCGCGGCAAGATTATGGCCCTGTACGCCACCAGCTTCACCGGCTTCCAGGTGCTTGGCCCGGCCATGCTGGCGGTACTGGGCGCAGACAGCCCGTGGATCACCGGGGTGGTCACCGCCTGCTATGGCCTGGCGCTGCTGTGCATCGTGCTGACTGTGCCCAATGATCATGTCGAACATGAAGAGGGCGAAAAGAGCTTTGGCCTGGCCGGGTTCTTCCGCGTGGCGCCGGCGTTGTGCGTGGCGGTGCTGTTCTTCTCGTTCTTCGATGCCGTGGTGCTGTCGCTGTTGCCGGTGTATGCCACCAGCCATGGCTTTGCCGTGGGCGTGGCGGCATTGATGGTGACGGTGGTGTTTGCGGGCGACATGCTGTTCCAGCTGCCGCTGGGCTGGCTGGCCGACCGGGTGGAACGAACCGGGCTGCACCTGGTGTGCGGGTTGGTGGCGATGGCGATCGGCATCGGCCTGCCTTGGTTACTGAACATGACCTGGCTGCTGTGGTCGCTGCTGGTCGTGTTGGGCGCGGTGGCGGGGGGCATCTATACCCTGGCGCTGGTGCTGATCGGGCAGCGTTTCAAGGGCCAGGACCTGGTTACCGCCAATGCCAGTGTGGGCTTGCTGTGGGGTGTGGGTAGCCTGATCGGGCCGCTGGTCAGCGGCGCGGCAATGGATGTGGCGCCGCATGGATTGCCCATGGCGCTGGCGCTGATGGCCGGGTTGTTCGTGTGCTTTGCCCGTCAGTCGTATCGCGCAACGGGGCGCTTGCGAGCGTTGGCGGACTGACCTCAAGCCTGCGCGGGCCCTGTAGGAGCGGCCTTGTGTCGCGATAGGGCCGCAAAGCGGCCCCGGCGATATCTGCGGCGAAGCTGAAATCGTGGGGCCGCTGCGCGCCCCATCGCGACACAAGGCCGCTCCTACAGGGATCGCATTGCCTTCAAGCCGCGCCGATACTCACCCAGTACCGAGTACGGTACTCAACCCGCACCGGCAGGCTATGGCTGAGCAGATGCAGGATCTCCCCGGTGTCGGCCAACTGGTAGGTGCCAGACACCTTCAGGTTCGCCACTTCAGGCGCACAGCGCAGCAGGCCGGGGCGATAGCGGGCAAGCTCGGTAACAAACTCGCCAAGCGGCATCTGCTGCACGCTCAACACGCCGTCAGTCCAGCCCCAGGGGTCGCTGTGCAGCGTCACTGCCTGGACGCTGCCGTTGGCCCACACTTGCAAGGTTTCGCCTGGCAGCACCTGCCGTGGGGCGGCCGAGGCGGGGAACAGGGTGGCTTCACCGCGACGCACGGCCAGCAGCAGGCCCTGGCGGTTTTCGCGCAACAGCAGTTGGCCGTCGAGGGTGACCAGCGGGCCGACGCGCGTATCGATGCGGAACGGGCGGTTGTCGTCGGCGTTGCTCTCCAGGCTCACTTCACCGCGTAGCAGTTCCAGTCGGCGCTGTTCGGCACTGTAGCGCAGCTCGATGGCGCTGGCGGTGTTGAGCTGGATGCGGCTGCCATCGCTGCCTTGCAGCTGGCGGCGCTCGCCAGTAGCGGTGCTGCTGTCAGCCAGCAGTTGTGGCAGGCCCAACGGTTCGCGCGCCGCCCAGCCCAGGCTGCCGCCCACAGCCAGCAGGCTCAGCAGCTTGAGGTGATCGCGACGGCTGATGCGCTGGCGCTGGCTGCTGTCCAGGGTGCGCCGGCTCAGGTCCTTGGGTAGCCCTGCCAGTTCGTCGCTGAGGTTGCTGACTCGCTGCCAGGCCAAGGGGTTGTGCGGGTGGCTGGCCAGCCAATGCTGGAACTGCTGCTCGGTACGTGGGCTGGGGCTGTCGAAACGCAGCTTCACCAGCCAGTCGATGGCCTGGTCGACCTGTGCTTGCGCGGGCGCGCCGTCAGGCTTCGGCATAACGTAACCGGTAGCAGAGGCCCAGGGCCTTGGCGAGGTCGCGCTCGACGGTTGCCCGCGACACGTCCAGGCGCTGGGCGATCTGCACGATGCTCATGCCATCAAGCTGGGCCAGCAGGAATGCCTGGCGGGCACGCGGCTTCAGTTGCTGCAGGGCACGGTCGAGGCGTTCCAGGGTGTCGAGGATGATCAGCCGGTGTTCTTCGCTGGGCACTTCGGCTTCGGGCAGGTGAACCAGGCTTTCCTGGTAGGCCCTTTCCAGTGCGCGGCGACGGAACTGGTCGATCATCAGGCCACGAGCGATGCTGCTGAGATAGGCTCGCGGCTCCTTCAGCGGCGACACCTGGCGCGCCCGCAACAACCGCACGAAGGTATCCTGGGCCAGGTCCGCAGCGTGCTCGCTGCAGCCGACCCGGCCGCGCAGCCAGCCGCGAAGCCAGGAATGGTGAGCCTGATAGAGCAGAGCGACCTCGGTTGGCTTGAGCGTGTCGTTGGTCTGCATCGTGGCCAAGGCCCGGTCCCGTGATGTGTGATTGTGAATAGTTCTCAATTCTATGCGGGACAACTACGTTGAGCAATGGTATGCCAGGAATTAGCCGCGCAAGAACCGGCGTTTGCCCGACGAGCGGCTGAGCTAAGCTGGACCTGCAATCGACTCGCTGGAGGTGTCATGATTTTGGCCGACCTTTCACCTGAAGCCTATCGTGAGGCTACCGAACACCTGGCCTCACTGGACCCGGACTGGTCGCGGCACATCGCGGCGATAGGGCCCTGCCTGCACCAGGCCACGCCAGGGCGCGAGCCTTACGAGTCGTTGGTGCGGGCGATTGCCTACCAGCAGCTGCATGCCCGCGCTGCCGAGGCGATTCTTGGGCGGTTGCTGGCACTGTTCCCGGAAGATGCGTTCCCGCAGCCGCAGCAATTGTTGGCGGTCACTCCGGAAACCATGCGTGCCTGTGGTTTCTCGGCGAGCAAGATGGCCACTATTCAAGGCATCGCCCAGGCCCGCCTGGAGGGTTTGGTGCCCACTCGGCAAGAGGCGTTGGCCATGGCCGACGAGGCCTTGATCGAGCGCTTGGTGACGCTGCGCGGGGTAGGGCGTTGGACGGTGGAAATGTTGCTGATCTATTGCCTGGAGCGTTCGGACATTCTCCCTGTGGATGATTTTGCCGTGCGCGAGGGTTACCGGCGGCTCAAAGGGCTGGACAAGGCGCCGACACCCGCGCAGATGCGCTCGCTGGGCGGCGGCTGGCGACCGTACCGCACCGTGGCGGCCTGGTACCTGTGGCGGGCCTGAAGTTTTGTACTGCCTGCACCGGCCCTTTCGCGGGTGAACCCGCTCCCACAGGGGAACTGTGTGCTTCTTGAGCCATATGTGGGCCTGCACCGGCCTCTTCGCGGGTAAACCCGCTCCTACAAAGTACAGCGCAAGTCTCGAAACCGACACGGTCCCTGTAGGAGCGGGTTTACCCGCGAAGAGGCCGGCACAGGCAGCAACCTATCCGGACACTTACCCATGAACTGCTACACAACCCCCGAGCAACGCTGGCAAGCCGTAGAGGCCCGTGACACCGCCGCCATCGGCCACTTCGTCTACGCCGTGCGCACTACCGGCATCTACTGCACCCCCGGCTGCAAATCACGCCTGGCCAAGCGCAGCAACGTCGCGTTCTACGACACCCCAGACGCCGCCGAAGCCGCCGGTTACCGCGCCTGCAAACGTTGCTCGGCCACCACCAAAGCCAGCGCCACCCGCCATAGCCAACTGGTGACCCGCGCCTGCCGCCTGATCGAAGCCAGCGACCCCGCCCCCAGCCTCGACCAGCTAAGCACGCAACTGGCGGTCAGCCCCTTCCACCTGCACCGCCTGTTCAAGGCCGAAACCGGCGTAACCCCCAAGGCCTACGCCACAGCCTTCCGCGCGCGGCGCTTGCGCGCGCATCTGGAAGACGGCCAGCGTTCGGTCACCGACGCCATTTATGACGCTGGCTACAACTCCAATAGCCGGTTCTACGAAAGTGCCGACCAACGCCTGGGCATGCGCCCCCGGCAGTACCGCGCCGGCGGCGCCGGGGCAACCATCCACTTCGCCTTAGGTCAGTGTTCGCTGGGTGCAATCCTGGTAGCCCAGAGCCAGAAGGGCATTTGCGCAATCCTGCTGGGGGACGACCCCGAAACCCTGCTGCATGACCTGCAAGACCAGTTCCCCAAGGCTCACTTGATCGGCGGCGACAGCGCCTACGAACGGCTGGTGGCCGAGGTGGTCGGTTTCGTCGAAGCCCCGGCACTGGGCCTGGCCTTGCCGCTGGATGTGCAAGGCACAGCGTTTCAGGAACGAGTCTGGCAGGCCCTGCGCGAGGTGCCGGCCGGCAGCCGGGTCAGCTACACCGACATCGCCGAGCGCATTGGTGCGCCCAAGGCGGTGCGCGCGGTGGCCATGGCCTGCGCAGCCAACCACATCGCGGTGGCCATCCCCTGTCACCGCGTCGTGCGCCGCGACGGTGATATCAGCGGCTACCGCTGGGGTGTCGAGCGCAAACAGCAACTGCTGAAGCGAGAAACGGCACTCTCCTGATCGCCTGAAGCCGCGTAGAATCTCCCGCCAAATCGAATTGTAAAGAGGAATATTCGATGAGGCGTGTCAGCCTTGCCCGTTATTGCCCAGGCCTACTGGCCCTGCTGGCCCTGATGCTGGCGTTTGCCAGCCCGGCCTGGTCAGCCCAGGCCACCCCGTTGGCCAACCTGGCGACTGCCAAAACGCCGGTACTGGAGGAAAACGCCAGCATCGAGCAACTGAGCGACCGCCTGGACCAGATACGCCAGGGTGTCACCAGTGAAGCCAACGATGACCTGCTGTCGCAATTGCGCCTGGCGGCGGTGCAGGTGCAGCGCCAGGGCGATGCGTTGAGTGCGCTGCGCACCACTGAAGTGGAAAACCTCGACGACAAGCTCAAGGTCATTGGTCCGGTCCAGCCAGACGAGGCCGCCACCCTGACCCAGCAGCGCAAAGAGCTGGAGGCCGAGAAAAAGGCCCTGGTGGCGCAGCAGGAGCAGGCCATCAAGCTGACCCAGTCGGCCCGTGACCTGTCCACGCAAATCGTCAACCTGCGCCGCAGCCAGTTCAACTCGCAAATCACCAGCCGTGCGGCCACGCCGCTGAGCCCGGCGTTCTGGCAGAGCATCATTCGCCCCACCCAGGACGACGTGGCGCGCCTGCGTGACCTGCGCGGCGAGGCGGCCGATGCCATCGACAGTGCCTTCAGCGCCGAGCACCGCTGGCTGTTCATCACCAGCCTGGTGGCGGCCATCCTGGTCTGGACCCTGGTACGGCGCGTGCTCGAACGCTTGCTGGCCAGTGCCATGGTCCGCTGGTTGCCCGAAGGCCGCCTGCGCCGCAGCGCGTTGGCCCTGGGCGTGAGCCTGGCAACCCTGGGTACCATCGCCGGCTCGGTGTCGTTGCTGCGTTGGGGGCTGGAGAGCAGCGCCGAGCTGGGCTCCGATATCGCCAGCCTGGCCAACCATGTGCTCGCCCTGGTGGTGTTCAGTGCCTTCATCACCGGCCTTGGCCGCGCCATGCTGATGCTGCAGCGCCCGTCCTGGCGTTTGCCGCCGATCCACGACGAAGTGGCCAGCGCGCTGGGTTGGTTCCCCAAGGTACTGGCGTTGGCACTGATGGTCATGATGACCATGGAGCGTATCAACAGCGTGATCGGCGCCAGCCTGGCGTTGACCGTGGCGGTCAACGGCCTGACCGCGCTGGTGGTGGCGATCATCTTCGCCGGTGCGCTGCTGCGTTACCGCCGCACCTTGCGCAAACATGATCTTGAACGCCCCACAGGCCTGGCCGGGTTGATCCCGTTCATGATGGTCATCTGGCTGGCGGCGATCCTGCTGGCCATGCTCACCGGCTACCTGACGCTTGCCTACTTCCTCACCGCCAAGTTGCTGTGGGTCAGTTTGGTGGTCACCTGTGCCTACCTGCTCACCACCTTCCTTGGCGACCTGTGTGAAACCCTGCTGTCGCCACGCCAGCCCGGCGGCCTGGCGCTGGCTTCGACCCTGGGCCTGGCTCCACGCCACCAGGCGCAGGCCAGTACCATACTGGCCGGTATCGGCCGCACCGTGGTGCTGTTCCTGGCACTGTTGCTGGCGCTGATGCCATCGGGCACCAGCCCCAGCGAGCTGCTGCTCAGCCTGGGCGACTGGGACGGTACCGGCGGCAGGGTGCTCGGCAACATGAACATCGTCCCCCAGGACATCCTGCTGGCGGTGGCGATGTTCCTCGGTGGCCTGTTCGCCATTCGCGTGGTCAAGCGCTGGCTGAGTGACCGCTTGCTGCCGGAAACCGACATGGATGCCGGCATGCGGGCCTCGCTGGTGACCCTGGTGGGCTACCTGGGCTTTATCTTCCTGGCCATGCTGGTGATGTCGACCCTGCGCATCAACCTCACCAGCCTGACCTGGGTGGTCAGTGCCCTGTCGGTAGGTATCGGTTTCGGCTTGCAGCAGATCGTGCAGAACTTCATTTCCGGCCTGATCCTGCTGACCGAGCGCCCGGTGAAGGTGGGTGACTGGGTCAGCCTGGCGGGTGTGGAGGGCGATATCCGCCGCATCAACGTGCGCGCCACCGAAATCCAGATGTCTGACCGTTCGACGGTGATCGTGCCCAACTCGCAGTTCATCTCGCAGAACGTGCGCAACGTGACCATGGGCAACGCGCTGGGCGTGGTCGGCATTACCCTGACCCTGCCGCTGGAGACCGATGCCAACCACGTTCGTGAGCTGCTGCTGACGGCGTACCACGAGCATGAGGCAATTCTGGATGCGCCGGCTACGTCTGTGTCGTTCAAGGACCTGACTACCAGTGGCATGGTGATTGGTGTCAGTGGTTATGTAGCTGGGCCACGGCAGGTGTCGGGTACCCGGAGCGATCTGCTGTTCACCATTCTTGGCCGGTTGCGTGATGAAGGCATTGCGCTGTCGTCGCCGCAGAGCATGGTGTTGGTGCAAGAGAACGGGCGCCCGGCTGACGAGTCGGTGTAAATGCCGGAGGGCTGCTTTGCAGCCCATTCGCGGCACAAGGCCGCTCCCACACCCCTGTAGGAGCTGCCTTGTGTCGCGATAGGGGCGCAAAGCGCCCCCATGGCCTCAATGCTGCTTGGCCTGCCTGATCCGCAGCAATATCACCAACAACACCAGCAACACCGGCGGCGCCATGGCCAACAACCCATCCCGCGCCGTCAGCCCCAACCCCAGCACATTCAGCCCGCCATACAGCAGCTTGAACAAATTCAGCAGGTAGTAGGTGATGGCAATGATCGACAGCCCCTCCACCGCCCGCTGGATTTTCACCTGGGCATCGGCCCGGGCATTGAGGCTGCGCAAGATCCCGGCGTTCTGCTCTTCCATCTCCACCTGCACCCGCGCCTGCAGCAGGTCGCCCAGGTTGGCTACGTTCTTCGCCAACTGCTCCAGGCGCTGCTCGGTGGCCGCACAGTAACGCACCGTTGGCTTGAACCGACGCTCGATGAATACCCCCAGGCGCTGGCAATCACCTACGTGGCTTTCACGCAGTTCGCTCAACCGCTCGAACACCAGTTGCGCATAGGCTTGGGTGGCACCGAAGCGGTGGCGGGTTTTCACTGTGCGGCTGACCACCTGGCGTGACAGGTGGGCAATGGCTTCCAGCAACCCCTTGGAATCATGGCCATCGCCCCCGGCACTGCGCTCCGAGAGGCTGACCAGGGTCTTGTCGAAGGCGTCCAGCTCCTGGCTCAAGGCCTTGGCCGTGGTCAGGGTCAGCGAGGCCATCATGCGGTACGTTTCGATCTCCAGCAGGCGGCGGATCATGCGGCCCTGGCGGTAGGCATTGAGGCGGCGGTTGATGAACAGGAAGCGGTTGGTGCCATCCTCGGTCAGGCGGAAATCGCTCCACACCACCGCATCGCCACCGCCAACACACGAGCCGCACGGGTCCTTGAAACCATAGTGGGGCAGGTCCAGGCCCTGTTCGTCGCGTACCAGCACCTGTACCGCGTTGATCACCTGCGCCGCTTGCGGGGCGATGGCTTTGGCCAGCACTGGCGGCAGGGCTTGCCACTCGGTGTCGGCAGCCGTGCAGGGCACCACCAGGGTCAGGGTGAAGAACTCGGTGTGCCGCTCCCATTTGAACGGGTGGCCATCCAGGCGGGTGATGCCTTGGGCGGCTGTGGTGTCCAGGGCATCCGGGCAGCAACGTTGCAGCAGTGCCGCACAGGCAGCATCGCCGCCGAGCAGGGCCAAGTGGAAGACATGCGCCGGGCCGTCGAAATACAGCGACGGGCGGGCGTGCAGTTCGTTGTGCAAGGCGGTGCGTTGAGGGTGCATGGGTGGTCCGACCTGGTGTTGTGATTGTGGGGGTACCAGGAAGTGGGACTTTGCGGGCGGAGGGGAAAGTCACGCGAAGGAGAGTTTTGTGTCGCCTGTACCGGCCTCTTCGCGGGTAAACCCGCTCCTACAGGACGGCACCGCCCATCAGGCCTGCGCTATCCCAGTAGGAGCGGGTTCACCCGCGAAGAGGCCGGCGAGGCCAGCATCACTGTCAGACACGAATGACCGTTCGTAACGCAATCAGATTTACGTCTACACAAATGCGTTACAACCAGCTAGCCTTGTTCAATCCAGTTGATCATTTGCCCGCGTGGAACGGGCGAGGACTCATCCATGAGTGAAATACAATCGCGGGACCGCAGCAAAGCGGTGCCGTTGAACATGCGCGTTGCCGAGCACAGGCGCGACCTGATCGACGCAGCGGTAGAGATCGTAGGCGGTGACCGCACCAGTTTCGTCCTGGAGGCTGCATGCAAGCGAGCTGAGGAAGTGCTGATGGAGCGGCGTTTGTTCCTGCTCGATGACGAATCATTCGACACGTTCACCCAGGCACTGCAAGACAACCCGATCAGGAGCAACGAATGCGTGAAGAAGCTGTTGGCAAGGCCGAAGCGCTGGCGCTGAGTGCTCCGCAGGTATTGAACAAGCTTCATGATCTGAGCCAGTTCGATTGCGGCGAAGCGTCGATCAACAGCTACCTGTGGGACAAGGCACTAAAGGCCCAGCATGCCAAGCACGCTGTGGTTTATGTCACCTGTTTTGCAGGCAGCAATGTCGTTGTCGGCTTCTACACGCTATCGAACGGCTCCGTGGCGCGGGGGCATGGCGTATCGGCTCGCCTGCGCCGCAACGCGCCTGACCATCTGCCGGTGGTCGTATTGGGGCGCATGGGTGTGAGCCGCCAGGCTGCGGGGCAGGGCGTGGCAACTGATCTTCTGCAGGATGCGATCGAAAGAACGCTGGTTGCCTCGCAAGTTGTGGGCTGCGTTGCAATGATCGTGCATCCGCTGACCGAGCGCCTGGAGCAGTTCTACGCCAAATATGCCGGTTTCAGGCTTTGCCCTGAACTGTCGCCCAAGACGATGATGATGTCTCTGTAGGCGCGGCCTTGCCGGGGCGCCGGACCGGTCGGAAAGGGCCGCAGAGCGGCCCCAGAAATATCAGCCCAAACACCGCGTCACATGCTTCACCGACTGGTACGCCGACAACCCCCAAGGCCCCAGCTCTCGTCCGATCCCGCTGCCCTTGGTGCCGCCCCACGAAGTTTCGACGAACACCGCCTGCACCGAGTTGATCCACACATGCCCAACCTCCAGCGCATCGGCCACCCGCTCGGCGCGCGCCAGGTCCGCAGAACACACCGTCGCCACCAGCCCGAAGCGGCTGTCGTTGGCTTCGGCAATCGCCTGTTCCTCGGTGGCAAAGCGACGTGCGCACAGTACCGGGCCAAAGATTTCCTCGGTCCACAGGCGGCTGTCCTTCGGTACATCGGCATACAACGTCGGGCTGACGAACCAGCCATCACGGTCCAGCGCCTTGCCGCCGGCCAGGCACTGCAAACCTTCTTCCCGCGCCGTGGCAAAGTAGCTAGCCACTTTCAGCCACTGCGCCTGGCTGGTCAGCGGGCCCATGTCGACTTCTTCGGCCAACGGATTACCCACCCGCAGGTTTTCCAGTGCCGCCTGCAAACGCGGCAGCAATGCATCGGCAATGCCGTCCTGCACCAGCAGCCGCGAAGTGGCCGAACACATCTGCCCGGCGTTCCAGCTGATGCCAGCGACAATCCACTCCACCGCCTGGTCGACATCGCAATCATCGAACACCACGATCGCCGACTTGCCACCCAGCTCCAGCGTTACCGGCCGGCACTGCGCCGACGCGCTGCGCATTACCTGGCTGCCGACGCTGTTGCTACCGGTAAACGACAGCTTGTCCAGGCCGTTGTGGTTGCTCAGCGCAGCACCCGTCTCAGCCTTGCCGTTGACGATGTTCAGCACCCCGGCCGGCAGACCCAGGGCGTCGGCGATCTGGCCATAGGCTTGCTCGATCAGCGGGGTGACCTCCGAAGGCTTGAGCACCACGGTGCAGCCGGCGGCCAGGGCCGGGGCGAGCTTCCAGGCGCTGGTCACCAGCGGGAAGTTCCACGGCACGATCAGGCCGACCACGCCCACCGGCTCCAGGCGGGTACGGGCGCTGAAGCCCGGGGCCGCCAGCGGTACGTCACGGTTTTTCGACGGCAGTTGCTCGGCCAACTCGGCGTAGTAGCCGAAGGTAGCGATGGCGTCGTCCAGGTCGATTTCCGCCTCGTGACGCGGCTTGCCGTTGTTGCGCATCTGCAAGGTGATCAGTGCTTCACGGCGCTGGCCAAGCTGCTCGGCAAAGCCCCGCAGGTAGGTAGCACGCTTGCTGGCGCTGGTGGTTTTCCAGGCGGGCAGGGCGCCACGAGCAGCGGCCACAGCCTGGTCGACCTGGGCGATGCTGGCGGCCATCAGCTCGGCGAACGGTTGGCCCAGTGCAGGGTCGTTGACGCTGATGCAGTCGCTGCCCTGGCCTTCGACCCAGCGGCCGGCGATGTAGTGGGAGGTGGTCATGGTCGGTTTCCAGTCAGGCCATTTCGGCAGTTATCACCGGCGTGTGCGCAGTGCTTTTGCAACGCACCCAACGCGGGCCTTGTGGGCCATACACGCCAGCAGGTTCAGGGAACAGGTTGAGCAGCACCAGGTACAGCACGCCGGCCAGCCCCAGGGTTACCGGCAGGCTCAGGTCGATGCCGCCAGCCAGTTCACCCAGTGGGCCGACGAACTGCCCCGGCAAGTTGACGAAGCACAGGCCGACCGCCGCGCTAGGGATCCAGGCCCCCATGCCACGCCAGTTCCAGCCATGCAGGAACCAGTAATGTCCACCGCGCTGGCCGCGGGTGAACACCTGCAAATCATCAGCGTGGTAGAAGCCGCGACGGGTGATCAGGCCAAGGATCATGATCACCATCCAAGGGCTGGTGCAGGTGATGATCAGCACGGCGAAGGTCGACACGCTCTGCACCAGGTTGAAGGTGAAGCGGCCGATGAAGATGAAGCCGATCGCCAGCACGCCGATCAGCAATGTGGCGCCGGCGCGGCTGAGCAGGCGCGGGAACACGCTGGACATGTCCAGGCCGGTGCCATACAGCGCGGTGGTGCCGGTGGACATGCCGCCGATCACTGCAATCAGGCACACCGGCAGGAAGAACCAGCTCGGCGCCACCGCCAGCAGGCCACCCACATAGTTGTTGGTGGCGATGTAGTCCGGGGCGTGGGTCGCTACCAGGGTGGCAGTACACAGGCCGAACAGGAACGGGATCAGCGTCGCCCCCTGGGCCGCGATTACCGCCAGCATGATGCGCGCCTTGGGTGTTTCACGCGGGATATAGCGCGACCAGTCGCCAAGGAAGGCGCCGAACGACACCGGGTTGCTCATGGCCAGGATCGCCGCACCGACGAACGCCGCCCAGAAGCCCGCCTGGCCAAGGTTGACGCTGCCTGCGTAACCGGCATCGAACGGCCCGGCAAAGGCAACGATGCCCAGCAGGAACAGCAGGCTTGAGGCCCACACGGCAATCTTGTTGACCCACAGCATGAAGCGGAAGCCGAAGATGCACACCACCAGCACCAGCACCGCGAACAGGCCGTAGGCCAGGCCCAGGGTCAGGTTGGTTTCCGGCAGGCCGGCCAGGCGCTTGGCGCCGCCGACCAGGGCATCGCCCGAGCTCCACACCGACAGCGAGAAGAACGCCACGGCCGTGAGCAACGACAAGAACGAGCCGACGATGCGCCCGTGCACGCCAAAGTGCGCGCCTGACGACACGGCGTTGTTGGTGCCATTGAGCGCCCCGAACAGGCCCATCGGCGCGAGGATCAGCGCGCCCACGCCGACGCCGAGCAGGATCGCCCACATGCCTGCCTGGAACGACAGCCCGAACAGCACCGGGAAGCTGCCCAGCACGGCCGTGGCGAAGGTATTGGCACCGCCGAAAATCAGGCGGAACAGGTCTAGCGGGGAGGCGTTGCGTTGATCGGCGGGGATCTGTTCGACGCCGTTGGTCTCGATACCGGTCGAGTGGCTCATGGTGATGCTCCAGCGCGGTTGTTGTGGGCCGGCGCAGTGCGCGGGCCTTCTTTTGGGTGCGATGGCAGGGCGGCAGGGCCGCGTAAAAAGATGATCAGGCCGGCGATACGACCGACAGGTGCTCGTGGCAGGCCAGCCAATGCTCGCCGTGGCGGCGGAAGACAATGGTCTCGCGCTCGCTCAGTTGGTGCTCTTCACCGGCAATGCGGATATGCGTGGCCACATCGTGCATGAAGATCGCCACGTCACCTTGCAGGCTCACCTGGGCATTGCCCGACTCGCACGCGAGCACGGCAAACCCCTCGGTTTGCCACTGGGCCCAGAGCTCTTCGTAGGCGCGGCGCGACAGCAGCGGTTGCGGCAAGGTATGGAAAAGGAAGGTCGCGTCTTCGCTGAAGCAGGCGAAATAGCGGGCGGTGTCGTTGCTGGCAAAGGCGGCAACGAGGTCGACGGCGGCTTGCCGTACCTGGAGTGTCTGGTCCACGGGAGTGGCCTCACGGTTTTTGTGATTGTGGTCAGCGATTCTGGTGGCGCTTGGCGAGGGGAAAAATCGCTGGGGGCAAATAATCAGTTCAGGAATTTGTGAAGTGATTCCGTGAGCCCGTCGCACATCCTGTGGGAGCGGGTTTACCCGCGAAGCAGGCGACTCGGTGCATGGCACCGGCTTCGCCGGTGTTCGCGGGTAAACCCTAATGCCGGTCAGTCAAGAAAAGGCAAGGTGTTCTCCATGCCTTTAGCAGCGCCTATTCGATCGAGCGCCGCCCGCGCGGCGCTTCGCGGCACAAGGCCGCTCCTACATCTGTTTCGGGCCAGTTACTCCTATGCCTATGGCGCGCGCACCCTGGGTGCATGGCTGGAGATTGATGAAGAGCAACGGCGCCCCTTCAATATCGAAGGGAACAAACAAGGCGGACAGAGGTGACTTAACAGGATGGACTGGCCCGAAACAGACAGTGGGAGCGGCCTTGTGCCGCGAAGCGCCGCGCGGGCGGCGCTCGATCCAACAGGCAACCAAAATCCCAAGGCAAGCACCCGTCAGCCCTTACCGCTTGACTGACTGGCATTAGGGTAAACCCGTACCCACAGAGGTCCACAGCAGCTATCCATCTGTCATCTGAATGCAACGAATATTCAGCAACCTTTCTGCCATCTCCCCGTGCCTCATTGCGAGTTCGAATGGGCCATCCCGCACTGCACCTGCCACAGGAGCACGACCTGTTCGGCCTGCTCTATGCCTTCGTCTTCCGCCCCGGCCAGCCTGGGCGTGAAATCGATTCGGCGCAGCTACTGCGCACGCTCGACCAGCCGCTGGAACCCGGCGAATTTCTTTGGGTACACCTGAACTTGGCCCATGCCGCCTGCGAGCGCTGGCTGCATACCCACCTGCAGTTGCCCGACGCCTTCTATGAAACCCTGCGTGAAGGCTCCCGCTCGACCCGCATCGAGCACGCCGACTCGGCGCTTTTGGCGGTGGTCAACGACGTGGTGTTCAACTTCGGCCTGGTGTCGTCGGATATTTCCACGTTGTGGGCCTGTGCCAGCAGCCAATTACTGGTGAGCGCGCGCTTGCAGCCATTGCACTCGGTGGACAAGTTGCGTTCGTCGGTCAAGCGTGGCGAGCGCTTTCATTCACCCATCGAGTTGCTGGTCCACCTGCTGCGCGACCAGGGTGATGTGTTGACCCAGATCGTGCGCGAAACCACCACCAGCGTCGACCGCATCGAAGACCAGTTGCTGTCCCAGCGCCTCAGCGACAACCGTGCCGAACTGGGCAGCATGCGCCGGGTGCTGGTGCGCTTGCAGCGCCTGCTGGCGCTGGAGCCGGGGGCGCTGCTGCGCCTGCTCAACCGGCCGCCCGAATGGCTGCAAGAGCAGGATATACGCCAGCTGCGCGCGGCCACCGAAGAGTTCACCCTGGTGATCAGCGACCTCACCGCCCTGGGCGAGCGGATCAAGCTGCTGCAGGAAGAAATCGCTGCCAAACTCAACGAGCAGACCAACCGCACCCTGTTCACCCTGACTGTGGTGACCGTGCTGGCATTGCCCATCAACATCATCGCCGGCTTCTTCGGCATGAACGTCGGCGGTGTGCCCCTGGCGGAAAACCCCCATGGCTTCTGGGTGCTGGTGGCGCTGGTGGCGACCTTTACCGTGCTGGTGGGGCGCTGGGCGTTTCGCAAAAGGCGTGAATATTAAGACCGTGTCGGCTTCTTCGCGGGCAGCAATGGGCGAACCGACTGACGGTCCCTCCAGCCCTTCATCCTTGCCTACGCTGATACACCCAACCCGCTGAAGCAAGGAGAACCGCCATGGCCTTCCAATACAAGCGTCTGGACAAGAATAACGCTGCCGTACTGCTTGTCGACCACCAGACCGGCCTGCTCTCGCTGGTAAGGGACATCGACCCCGACCGCTTCAAGAACAACGTCCTGGCCCTGTCGGACCTGGCCAAGTACTTCAAGCTGCCGACCATTCTCACCACCAGCTTCGAAACCGGCCCCAACGGCCCGCTGGTGCCCGAACTGAAAGAACAGTTCCCCGACGCCCCGTACATCGCCCGCCCCGGCAACATCAATGCCTGGGATAACGAGGACTTCGTCAAAGCGGTAAAAGCCACCGGCAAGAAGCAGTTGCTGATCGCCGGCGTGGTCACCGAAGTGTGCGTGGCCTTCCCGGCGCTGTCAGCGCTGGAGGAGGGCTTCGAGGTGTTCGTCGTCACCGACGCCTCGGGCACCTTCAACGAGCTGACCCGTGACTCGGCCTGGCGGCGCATGGAGGCTGCCGGGGCGCAACTGATGACCTGGTTCGGCGTGGCCTGCGAGCTGCACCGTGACTGGCGCAATGACATCGAAGGGCTGGGGACGCTGTTCTCCAACCATATCCCGGACTACCGCAACCTGATGACCAGCTACAACAAGCTGGCCAAGTAACGCGTCCATAAAGGCGCCGCATACCTTGTAGGAGCGGGTTCACCCGCGAATGCGTCGGCCGCCTCAACGATGCCTTCGCGGGTAAACCCGCCCCTGCAGCACTCAGCAAAATCAACCCGTTAGAAGCAACAACTGGCAGAACAACAAGCGAAGCGGCAAACCGCCATGGATCTACCATACTGACTCTTCATTCGCCTAAGGAGAGTGCCATGTCCAAGTCGACCAGGAAGAAACCCAACCAGGACCCGCAGGAAAAACTGGGCGGCAAGGCCTACGAAAAAGAGCTCAAGCACCTGCATGTAGAACTGGTGAAACTGCAGGAATGGGTGGTGGCCAAGGGCCTAAAGGTTTGTATTGTCTTCGAAGGCCGCGATGGCGCCGGCAAGGGCGGCACCATCAAGGCTATTACCGAGCGCGTCAGCCCGCGGGTGTTCCGTGTAGTGGCACTGCCGGCGCCGACCGAGCGGGAAAAGACCCAGATGTACGTGCAACGCTACCTGCGCCACTTGCCCGCCGCAGGCGAGGTAGTGATCTTCGACCGCAGCTGGTACAACCGCGCAGGCGTCGAGCGGGTGATGGGCTTCTGCAGTGAAGAGCAAAGCACCAAGTTCCTCACCGTGGTGCCGCTGTTCGAAAAGATGATGGTCGAGTCGGGCATCATCGTCATCAAGTACTGGCTGGAGGTCAGCGCTGAAGAGCAGACCCGCCGCCTGCAGGACCGCATCAACGATGGCCGCAAGCTGTGGAAGCTGTCGCCGATGGACCTCAAGTCGTACACCCGCTGGGACGACTACACCCGCGCCCGCGACGACATGTTCGCCGCTTCCGATTCATCCTGGGCGCCGTGGTTCATGGCCCATTCCAACGACAAGCGCCGAGCCCGGTTGAACATCATCAGCCATATGCTCACCCGCATCCCCTACAAAGACATCACCCGCGACGAAGTGGTGAAACTGCCCAAGCGCGGCAAGATCGGCAAGTACCAGGCTGTGGCGTACCCATTCAAGGTCGTTGACGAACGTTTCTGATCCTCTCCCGGCAGGGGGCAGCGAGGGTGTGAGCCTATGCCACATGACGGCAGCCTGTTGCAGGCGACAGTGGTGTTCTTGCTGGCCGTAGTACTTTTGGTACCGCTGGCGCAGCGTTTGAAAATGGGGGCGGTACCGGGTTACCTGCTGGCAGGTATCCTGATCGGCCCTTCTGTGCTTGGCCTGCTCGACAACCCGGACAACGTGGCGCGGCTGTCGGAAATGGGCGTGGTCATGCTGCTGTTCGTCATTGGCCTGGAACTGTCACCACGGCGTCTGTGGACCATGCGCCGGGCGCTGTTTGGCGTCGGTTCGCTGCAGGTGGGGCTGACGGCAGTCGCACTGGGCCTGTTGGCGTACTTGCTGTTCGGCCAGTCGAAGTCGGCGGCAATCGTGCTGGGCCTGGGTCTGGCGTTGTCATCGACCGCGTTCGGCCTGCAGGTTCTGGCCGAGCGCAAGGATTTGGGCAAACCTCACGGCCGCCTGGCCGTGGCCATCCTGCTGTTTCAGGACATCGCCGCCATTCCATTGATTGCCGTGGTGCCACTGCTCGGTGGCAGCGTAAGCACTGCCGACGAAGGTAGCTGGCCGCTGCTGGCTGTGGCTGTCGGCATTGGTGTACTGATCATCTTTGGCCGCTACTTGCTAACCCCTGTGTTCAAGTGGACGGTGGGCTCTGGCCTGCCCGAACTGTCGACCGCAACAGCTTTGCTGGTGGTGCTGGGCACCGCCTGGCTGATGGAGCATGTTGGCGTGTCGATGGCGCTGGGGGCATTCCTGGCCGGCGTACTGATGGCCGAGTCGCCTTTTCGCCACGAACTGGAAAACCAGATCGAACCAATCAAGGGCCTGCTGCTGGGGCTGTTCTTCGTCGGGGTGGGCATGAGTGCCGACCTGCGCCTGCTGTTCGGCATGCCGCTGGTGGTACTGGGGCTGACCCTGCTGCTGGTGGTCATCAAGCTGCCCTTGCTGTATGGCCTGGGGCGCACGGTCGGCGGGCTCAACCAGGCTCAGGCGCTGTGCCTGGGGGTGGTGCTGGCCTCGGGCGGCGAGTTTGCTTTTGTGGTGTTCAAGCTGGCGCTGGACCATCAGGTGCTGACCCAGCAGGTACACGACCTGCTGGTGCTGGCCATTACCTTGTCGATGGCGGTAGTGCCCTTGGTAATGATGGCCCTGGCGCGGCAACTGAGAGACGACAAACCTGTGCAGGCAAGCCCTGAGAAGGGCCACTGAATCGCGCCCTCCTGGCGCATTGAACGTTCGGAGGTACAGTATGCAGCCGAGTTTCAAGCTGGACAGTGCCCTGTCGCGGGGCTTGCTCGACGTGCTGATCAAGGCAGGCCTGGTGGCTGTCCTGGTGATGTTCGCCTTCCAGGTGTTCCAGCCGTTTCTGGAATTGATGCTGTGGTCGGTCATTCTCGCTGTGACGCTGTATCCGCTGCATCGCCGCATCCAGCAGGGGGCAGGGTTGAAACATGGGTATGCGGCAACGCTGGTGGTGTTGCTGGTGCTGGTCGTGCTGCTGGTGCCGATCTACCTGGTGGTGATGTCCATCGGCGAGTCGGTGGACAGCCTGGTGACGCTGCTCAAAAGCGGTACCTGGAGCGTGCCGGCCCCGCCCGAGTCGGTGGCGACCTGGCCGCTGATCGGGCCGAGGTTGTATGCGTTGTGGCTGTCGGCATCGGAAAACATGGCCAGTGTGCTCAACCAGTGGATGCCCCAGCTCAAGGGCGCCGGGCTTACGGTGCTGGGCGCTGCGGCCAGTGCCGGTGGTGCATTTCTGCTGTTCGTCGGCGCAATCATCATTTCTGGCGTGATCATGGCCTTCGGCGAGCGCGGTGAACTCGCGGCGCAGCGCATCGCCATGCGGGTATCCGGCGAGGATCGCGGCAAGCCGCTGGCTCAACTGTGCACCGCGACCATTCGTGCCGTGGCCCAAGGCGTGATCGGCATCGCCTTCATCCAGATGCTGCTGATCGGCGTCGGTTTCGTGATCAAAGGGGTGCCAGGGGCCGGCATGCTGGCCATCGTCATCCTTATGCTGGGGATCGCCCAGGCACCCGCGACGTTGGTCACGGTGCCGGTGATCATCTATGTGTTCAACGTCGAAGGCTTTACCGCCGCGACCATCATCTTCGCCATCTACACCTTCGTTGCCGGCCTTGCCGACAACGTGCTCAAGCCCTTGCTGCTGGGGCGCGGCGTGGACGTACCGATGCCGGTGGTGCTGATCGGGGCGTTGGGCGGCATGGTGGTGAAGGGGATCATCGGGCTGTTCATCGGCCCGGTGATCCTCGGTGTGACCTACGTGCTTTTCTGGCAATGGGTCGCGCTGCAGGTGCCGGAGCAGCCGGCACCACCTGCAGCCTGAGCCAGGGCCTGCCATGCCCAAACGCTGCTATGGCCTGGGGCTGCTGATGGTACTGGCTGGCTGTACCCAGGTCGGCCCGGACTTCGTGAAGCCCCAGGCCCCTTGGCTGGACAGTTGGAGCACGCCACTGCTGGAGCAGGCCGGGCGCAGCGCTGCGGCACCGGACTTGCGCCAGTGGTGGGCGGTGTTCGCCGACCCGAGCCTGGATGCCCTGATCGCCGAAGCCGATGCCAACAACACCAACCTGCGCGTGGCCGGCCTGCGCATCGCCGAGGCGAGGGCACAACTGGCTATCGTGCAGACCGGCCGTTATCCACAGCTGCAGCAACTGCGCGCGCAAAGCCTGTACCTGAAGCAGGACCAGTCCGGCACCGCAACTGCCCGCGACTCGGTGTTCTGGCAATCCAGCGTGGGCTTCGACATCGGCTGGGAAATCGACTTCTGGGGGCGCTTCAGCCGCGCCATCGAAAGCGCCGATGCCGTCTACTTCGCCTCCCAGGCCAACTACGCCGATGCCATGCTGCTCATGCGCGCGCAGGTGGCCGACACCTACTTTGCGCTGCGCACCGCCGAAGCGCGGCTGGCTATCGCGCAAGAAAACGCCAAGCGCCAGGCGCGTAGCCTGGAGATTACCGAGCGGCTGTTCCGTCACGGCGAGAACGATGAGCTGGACTGGCAACAGGCGCGTACCCAGTACCTGGCCACCCAGGCCACCATCCCGGAGTTCGAGAACCAGCTCAATGCGTTGCGCAACGTATTGTGTTCGCTGCTTGGCAGGCCGCCTGGGCCACTGCCAGAGCTGGACGCACGCTACGGCCAGTTGCCGCTGCCGGACCGTGCAGTGTTGCAGGACGTGCCTGCCAGCCTGCTGCAAAGGCGCCCGGACATTCGCGTCGCCGAGCAGGCGGTGGCGGCGCAGTCGGCGTTGGTGGGCGTGGCCGAGGCGGACCTGTACCCACAGCTGAGTCTGCTCGGCAGCATTGGCTGGACCTTTTTATCGGCCAACCACCTGCCCAACACCTTCGACCTGGCTGCAGGCCCGAGCCTGATCTGGAACCCATTCGATTATGGGCGACGCAAGAATGCCGTGCGGGTCGAGGACGCCCGCTTGCAGCAACTGATCGAGCTCTATCACCAGAGCGTGCGCGAGGCCGCGCGCGAGGCCGACGACGCCGCCAGCGGCCTGGTGCACTCGCTGCAGAGCGCCAGCATTCGCCAGGACGCGTCCCAGGCCGCCCAGCGTTCGTTGAACCTGGCCAGTTCGCAATACCAGGAAGGCTTCGCCGACTTCCAGCGCGTGCTCGACGCCCAGCAGCTGTTGTTGCAGCAACAGGACGGTTACCTGGTCAGTCGCGGCAATGCGGTCAGCAGCCTGGTGACCCTGTACAAAGCGCTGGGCGGTGGTTGGGACAACAACCACAGGCCGATCGACCGCGCCACCCGCCAGCACATGCAAAACCGTACCGATTGGGGCGACCTGCTCGACGAGCCAGCACCCGCCGACCCTGAACAAGGTGAGCCGAAATGAGTAACGCCGCAGACACGCCGCCAGCCCCCGACCGCGGCATGCGCTGGGTGCTGATATTGATCATCGTCAGCCTGGTCTGGTACCTGCTGGCCGACCGCTTCACCCCTTACACCCAGCAGGCCCGCCTGCAGGCCTACGTGGTCCCGGTGGCCGCCGAAGTGGCCGGCCAGATCAAGCGCGTGGCGGTGGGCAACAACCAGGAAGTGCGTAAGGGCGATGTGCTGTTCGAGCTCGATCAGGAGCAGTACCGCATTGCCCTGGCCCGCGCCGAAGCCGACCTGGATACCGTGCGCAGGCAGATCGGTGCCAGTACCGCCGGCATCGACTCGGCCCAGGCGGCGCTGGTGGCGGCCCAGGCCAACGAGCGCAAGGCGCGCCAGGACGCCGAGCGGCTCAAGCGGTTGATCGACGAAGACCCTGGCACGGTATCGGTACGCCGCCTGGAAGGCGCGCAGGCGACCCGCGATCAGGCCATCAGCCAGGTAGCGGCCGCCCGTGCCGAAGTGGAGCGGGCGCGTGAGCAGCAAGGCGGGGGCGAAGCCGACAACGCACAACTGCGCAGCGCCGCAGCCAATGTGGAAAAGGCCCGCCTGGACCTGGCCCGCACCGTGGTGCGGGCCGATGCCAATGGGCTGATCACCGACTTGCGCACCGATGTCGGCCATTACGTCGGCGCCGGCAGCCCGATGATGACCCTGATTGCCATCCACGACGTGTGGATAACTGCCGACATGACCGAGAACAACCTTGGCCGCCTGCGCCCCGGCGCCCCGGTGCTGGTGGTGCTCGATGCCTTGCCCGGCATGGTGCTGAAAGGGCAGGTACGCAGCATCGGCTATGGCGTGAGCGTCGGCCAGCCCGCGCCACCGGGTAGCCTGCCGACCGTGCAGAACAGCCGCGACTGGTTGCGCTCGGCGCAGCGCTTCCCGGTGATCGTCGAACTTGACCGTGACCAGCTGGCAGACAAGTCCGGCTTGCGTGTCGGTGGCCAGGCCGAAGTGATGGCCCTGCCCAGTGAAGGCAACCCCTTGAACCTGCTGGGCCGCGCGTTCATGTGGCTGATGAGCTGGCTGTCGTATGCCTATTGAGCTGCGCCGCTTGCGTGCCTTGCGCCTGGCTTGGGGCGTGGCGCTGTGCCTGGCGGTAAGTTTCGGCATCGGCCTGCCGGTGCCGATCCTGGCGCCAGTGTTCGCGGTGCTGTTGCTGGCCATGCGCAGCCAGCCATTGCCACTGCGCGCCGCACCGGCCTTGGCGGTGCTGGTGCTGCTTGCTTGCGGCAGCGGGCTTTTGCTGATTCCGCTGTTGCGCCATGCCCCGGTGAGCGGGGTATTGCTGGTGGGCGTGGGCGTTTTCCTGACCTTGCGTTATGCGCTGAAGGGCGGCAACGGCCTGCTGGCCAACCTGCTGGTAATCGGCCTGACCATGATCGCTGCCGCCGGCACCAGCGACTTCACCCTGGCGCTTTCGGTGGTCGAAGCGCTGGCCAAAGGCATGCTGCTGGCGGTGCTAGGCACGGCCGTGGCGCATGTGCTGTTTCCCGAGCCGGCCGATGCGCCGGCACAACCGGTGCCGCCGCTGCTGGGCAGCGAACATGTCAGTTGGGTGGCGTTGCGCGCCACGTTGATCGTGATGCCGGCATTCCTGCTGGCGCTAATCGCCCCAGACCAGTACATGCCGCTGATCATGAAAGCCGTGAGCGTGGGGCAACAGGCCGGCGAGACCCGCGCGCGGCACGCCAGCCGCGAGCTGATTGGTTCGACCTTGCTTGCCGGGGTGTTGGCGATACTGCTGTGGGGGGCGCTGAGTCTGTTCGTGCACCTATGGATGTTCTTCCTGTGGGTGCTGCTGTTCGTCCTTTGGCAGGCGCGGCGGCTTTACCAGGCGGTGCCGAACCGGCAGAGCCCGGCGTATTGGGTCAGTTGCCTGACTACCATGCTGATCCTGCTGGGGCAGTCGGTGCAGGACAGTGCCGGCGGGCAGGATGTGTACAAGGCGTTTGCGGTGCGTATGGCGCTGTTTCTGGCGGTGTCGGTATATGCCAGTGCCATGTTGATCTGGATTGACCGGCGCCGGGTGCGGGTTGCCTAGTTCTCCGGTTCTGGCCTCTTCGCGGCGGTTCGACGCCTCGATAAACCCGCTCCTACAGGTCAGCGTGGTTCTCGGGATCATGCGATCCCCGTAGGAGCGGGTTCATCGAGGCGTCGAACCGCCGCGAAGAGGCCGGCACAGGAAGTCCTAGGGCTGCCAGTCAACCCCACTGTCTTCCAGGTAGGCATCCACTGCCGCACCAACAGTGGGATGAAAAGCCTTCTCGCCCATATGCTCAAACAACTCGAACCGGCGCATCTTGTCCTTCACCGGGTCCTTCATCTCGGCAAATTGCAATTCCACCCCGCGCGCCTCCAGTGCCCGGTCCAGCTCGGCCAGCATGTCCGCCGAGGTGATGTCGATGCTGGTCACCGGCTCGGCGGCAATCACCAGCCGCTGTACCGGCGTTGGCGACTCGTCCACCGCGGCCATCACCGTGCTCTGGAACTGTTCGGCATTGGCAAAGAACAGCGGTGCGTCCCAGCGCAGCAGCACCAGCCCTGGAATACGCCGGGCCTGTGGATAACGTTTCACATCATGGTAACCACGCAGGCCCTCGGCGCGACCGAGCACTGCGTAGTGCGGCCGCCAGCCGTCCCACAGGAACTCGATCACCGACACCGCCACGGCAATGCAGATACCAGGAATGGCGCCGAATACCGCCACGCCGACAAAGCAGGTGAACGACAGCCAGAACTCCCATTGCTGCATGCGGAAGATGCGCTTGAGGTCGGCGAACTCGAACAGGCCCAGCGCCGCGGCAATCACCACCGCAGCCAGGGCGCTGTTGGGCAGGTGTTGCATCAGGTTGGGTGCTACCAGCAGCAACAGGGTAACCGCCAGCGCACCGATGATACCGGTGAGCTGGGTCTGCGAGCCGGCTGCCTCGGCCACCGGTGTGCGTGACGAACTGCTGCTGATGGGGATGCCCTGGAACAGCCCCGCGGCGACGTTGGCCACGCCCAGGCCAAACATTTCCTGGTTGGGGTTGACCGGTGATTTCAGCCGGGCGGCGTAGGAGCGTGACAGCACACTGGTATCGGCGAACGACACCAACGCCACGGCAATTCCGCCCAGTATCACCTCGACCAGGTCGATGTCGCTCACCCAGGGGAAGACGAAACTGGGCAGGCCCTGGGGCAATTGGCCGAGTACCTTGACGCCCATCTGGTCGAGGTTGAACAGGCTCACTGCCAGCGTCGCCAGCACCACGGCGATCAAAATGCCCGGCAGGCGCTTGAAGGGTTTGAGCAGCAGAATCAGCACGAGGCTACCGGCACCGACGATAAAGCTTGGCCAGTGCCCTTGGCCGGCGATTAGCGCTTGGCCCAAGTGCCATAGGTCACGCAACGGCCCCTCGCTGTCGACCTTGATGCCAAACAGCTTGGGCAGCTGGCTGATTAATACAGTCAGGGCGATGCCGTTCATGTAGCCATAGCGGATTGGTTTGGACAGCAACTCGGTGATGAAGCCCAGCCGCAGCAGCCCGGCAATCACGCAGAACGCCCCGGCGACCAAGGCCATCATGCTGGCGATGGCGATCGCCCGTTGTGGGTCGCTGGCGGCGTACTGCACCACCACCGCCAAAATCGGCGCGGCCAGTGCCGAGTCCGGGCCCAGCACCAGGATACGGCTGGGGCCGAACAGGGCGTAGGCCAGCAGCGGGATGATCGTGGCGTAAAGGCCGTAGATGCCGGGTACGCCAGAGGCTTCGGCGTAGGCGATGCCCACGGGTACCAGCATGGTGGTGAGGACCAGGCCGGCGGCGATGTCCTTGGGTAGCCAGGCGGGCTGGTAGTGGAGCAGGGTGGCCAGGCCGGGTAACCAGCGCTGCCAGTTGACGCCGGGGGTTTCGGGCATGGTGCGGGCTTCCAAGGGGGGAGGGTGCTGAATCACAGCTTAGATGCTGAATTCCGGGGCCGCCTTGCGGGCCATTCGCGGCACAAGGCCGCTTCCACAGGTACCACGCTGGCTTCGAGTTGACGCTGTACCTGTGGGAGCGGCTTTAGCCGCGAACACCGGCGCAGCCGGTGCCATCCACCGTGTTGGATTTTTCGCGGGCAAGCCCGCTCCTGCATAGGCACTGTGCAGGTCTCGGGCTTACGCTGTACCTGTGTGGAGCGGCCTTGTGTCGCGATGGGCTGCAAAGCAGGCCCGGCAATCCCAAGCCACTCACCCAACCGTGACCACCGCCGCGCACTCAACCGGGAAATTCACCGAGTTGGCGATAAAGCACTCATGGTGCGCATCCTCATGCAAACGCAAGGCAACCTCACGGTCCGAACCCGCACTGATGCTCACCTGCGGGCGCAGCAGCACATGGGTAAAGCGGCCCTTGCCATGGGCGTCACCTTCCACCATGCGCCCCACCGGCCTGTCGACATACGCCAGCACATTCACATCGTTCACCGCGCACAAGTGCAGGTACCACAGCTTGTGACAGGCCGACAGCGATGCCACCAGCATGTCTTCCGGGTTCCAGCGCTGAGGGTCACCGCGAAATGTCGGGTCGGCCGAACCCGGCAGGGGCTCTTTACCTGGTGCTTCGACGTTGAAGTCTCGGCTGTAGGCGGTGTAGCTGGACGTGCCGTCACCCTTGTTACCGGTCCAGGTCACCTGAACTTCGTATTGATGCTCTTTCATCGTTCCTCCTTGGATTGATCAACGGTCTTGTAGTGCCTGGACGGGCCTCATCGCCGGCAAGCCAACTCCCGGTAATGCGCTGCCTTCAAGTTGGCGCTGTCCCTGTAGGAGCGGCTTTAGCCGCGAACACCGGCGTGGCCGGTGCCAGGCAACGCGTTGGATTCTTCGCGGCTAAAGCCGCTCCTACAGGGTGCCCCAAAGGCCAGAAAAAACAAAACCCCTTGAAGCGCAAGCCTCAAGGGGTTTGGGGTACTGCAGGCTGGCGCTTAGACGTTGAAGCGGAAGTGCATCACATCGCCGTCTTTGACGATGTAGTCCTTGCCTTCCAGGCGCCATTTACCGGCTTCCTTGGCACCGCCTTCACCCTTGAACTGGATGAAGTCGTCATAGGCCACCACTTCAGCGCGGATGAAGCCTTTTTCGAAGTCGGTATGGATAACCCCGGCTGCCTGCGGTGCGGTGGCACCGACGCGTACGGTCCAGGCGCGAACTTCCTGCACGCCGGCAGTGAAGTAGGTCTGCAGGTTCAGCAGTTCGTAACCGGCGCGGATTACGCGGTTCAGGCCAGGCTCTTCCAGCCCCAGGGCCTCGAGGAACATTTCTTTCTCTTCGCCATCATCCAGCTCGGCGATTTCCGCTTCGATCTTGTTGCACACCGGCACCACCACCGCGCCTTCTTCCTCGGCAATGGCCTTGACCACGTCCAGGTGCGGGTTGTTGTCGAAGCCGTCTTCGGCAACGTTGGCGATGTACATCACCGGCTTGCTGGTCAGCAGGTGGAAGCCGCGGATGACGGCCTTTTCGTCGTCAGCCATGTTCTTCATCAGGCTGCGCGCAGGCTTGCCTTCGGTGAAGTGCGGGATCAGCTTCTCCAGAATGGCCTTTTGCGCCAGGGCTTCCTTGTCGCCGCCCTTGGCGTTGCGGGCTACCTTCTGCAGTTGCTTCTCACAGCTGTCGAGGTCGGCGAAGATCAGTTCGAGGTCGATGATCTCGATGTCACGCTTGGGGTCGACGCTGTTGGAAACGTGGATCACGTTCTCGTCTTCGAAGCAGCGCACCACGTGGGCAATGGCGTCGGTCTCGCGGATGTTGGCGAGGAACTTGTTGCCCAGGCCTTCGCCTTTCGAGGCACCGGCAACCAGGCCGGCGATGTCGACGAATTCCATGGTGGTCGGCAGGATGCGGTTCGGCTTGACGATCTCAGCCAGCGCAGCCAGGCGCGCATCGGGCATCGGCACGATGCCGCTGTTCGGCTCGATGGTGCAGAAAGGGAAGTTCTCCGCCGCGATGCCAGACTTGGTCAGGGCGTTGAACAGGGTGGACTTGCCGACGTTGGGCAGGCCGACGATGCCGCAATTGAAACCCATGGGTATTCCCCTCTCTAAAGGAAATCAGGCCTTCTGGCTGTGCAGCTCACGCATCGCCTTGGCGAAGTCGCCGGCAAGCACGTCCGGCAGCACGCCGAGGGCAAAATCGATGCTGGCGTCGAGCTTCTCCTGCTCGGCGCGCGGCGCGCGACCCAGGACGAAGTTGGAGACCAGTTTGGCGTCACCCGGGTGGCCGATGCCAAGCCGCAGGCGGTGGAAGTCGTTCTGGTTGCCGAGCTGCGCGATGATGTCACGCAGGCCGTTGTGCCCCCCATGGCCGCCGCCGCGCTTGAGCTTGGCAACGCCCGGAGGCAGGTCGAGTTCGTCGTGTGCCACCAGGATCGCTTCCGGCTTGATGCGGAAGAAATTGGCCAAGGCCGCCACGGACTGGCCGCTACGGTTCATGTAGGTGGTGGGGATCAACAAACGAACGTCGTTGCCCTGATGGCTGAATTTAGCCGTCAGGCCGAAATATTTTTTGTCAGCGGTCAGCGAAACGCGCTGGGCGCTGGCAATGCGTTCAACGAAAAGAGCCCCTGCGTTATGCCGGGTCTGTTCGTATTCGGGGCCGGGGTTACCCAGGCCAACGATCAACTGGATGGCGGTCACGTCAGGGGCTCTTCCTTGGAGTTGGTGGGTTACAGGGCGCGCGGCACTGTAACCCGATCAACGCCGGCGTGCGAGTGGATTACTCGGCAGCGCCTTCTGCTTCTGGAGCAACGCGTGGAGCGTGAACGTTGGCAACAGCTTTGTCATCACC
This sequence comes from Pseudomonas sp. NPDC089392, assembly GCF_044749595.1. Lineage (NCBI taxonomy): Bacteria > Pseudomonadati > Pseudomonadota > Gammaproteobacteria > Pseudomonadales > Pseudomonadaceae > Pseudomonas > Pseudomonas sp. NPDC089392. The sequence continues at coordinate 208,492 of NZ_JBIVIF010000004.1, read as the reverse complement.
GTGGGCCAGAGCTACGAACTCTACGCCTTTCGGAGCTTTCAGGTCCGACAGGTGGATGATGGCGCCGATTTCAGCGTTGGTCAGGTCGACTTCGATGAACTCAGGCAGGTCTTTGGCTTCGCAGGAAACTTCGATCTCGGAAACAACGTGCGAGATTTCGCCGCCTTTCTTGACCGGAGCTTCTTCACCGACGAAGTGAACTGGAACCTTGGCGGTCAGCTTCTGGCCAGCAACGACGCGAACGAAGTCGGCGTGCATGATGAAGCCTTTGGCTGGGTGACGCTGCATGGCCTTGACCACGACGTTCTGCTTGGCGCCGTCGACGTTCAGTTCGATAACGTGGCTGAAGGCAGCTTCGTTTTCGAACAGCTTGGCGATTTCCTTGGCCACGATGGTCAGGGATTGGGCTTCTTTATCGCCACCGTAAACAACGGCAGGGATGCTGGCGGCGTGACGCAGGCGGCGGCTCGCACCTTTCCCCAGGTCAGTACGCGCTTGGGCGTTCAGGATGAAATCAGTCATTTTGCTTCTCCAAAATAGCCTCCCGAATGGCGTTTGCGACCAGCGCCAGACGGGGATGGCAAAAAAGCCCCGCCCCAACACAAGTTGGGGCGGGGCGCTTCACATCAACACGAGTCCCGCTTAGCGGAACATCGCGCTGATCGATTCTTCGTTGCTGATGCGGCGGACCGCTTCAGCGACAACCGGTGCGATATCCAGCTGGCGGATACGGTCACAGGCTTGAGCAGCGGCGGACAGCGGAACGGTGTTGGTCACCACCAGCTCGTCCAGTACCGACTTCTCGATGTTCTCGATCGCGCGGCCCGACAGGACAGGGTGCGTGCAGTAGGCGTAAACCTTGGCAGCGCCGTGTTCTTTCAGGGCTTTGGCCGCATGGCACAGGGTGCCGGCGGTGTCGACCATGTCGTCTACCAGGATGCAAGTGCGCCCTTCGACGTCGCCGATGATATGCATAACCTCGGAGTGGTTAGCCTTCTCGCGGCGTTTGTCGATGATACCCAGGTCGACGCCCAGGGACTTGGCGACGGCGCGTGCACGCACAACACCACCGATGTCCGGGGAGACGATCATCAGGTTCTCGAAACGCTGGTCTTCGATATCGTCAACCAGTACGGGCGAGCCGTAGATGTTGTCGACGGGGATATCGAAGAAGCCTTGGATCTGGTCAGCGTGCAGGTCGACGGTGAGAACACGGTCGATACCCACGACAGTGAGCATGTCAGCGACGACTTTGGCGCTGATGGCTACACGTGCCGAACGCGGACGGCGGTCCTGGCGGGCATATCCGAAGTAAGGAATCACGGCGGTGATTCGGGATGCTGAGGAGCGGCGGAAGGCGTCGGCCATCACTACCAGTTCCATCAGGTTATCGTTGGTCGGGGCACAGGTCGGCTGAATAATGAAAACGTCTTTACCGCGAACATTTTCATTGATCTCAGTACTGATCTCGCCGTCGGAGAATTTACCGACAGAGACGTCACCGAGAGGGATATGCAGCTGACGTACGACACGCCGAGCCAGATCGGGGTTAGCGTTCCCCGTAAAGACCATCATCTTGGACACGCGCAGTACCTGAAGGCTGAGGGTATACCTGGATGAGTATAAGGAAAATGGCAGGGGCGGCTGGATTCGAACCAACGCATGGCAGGATCAAAACCTGCTGCCTTACCGCTTGGCGACGCCCCTGTATCTGTTGCTTGCGAACGCTTATGCGCTCGACTTCTTGACCAGACTTTGCAGCTTGCGATGCAACATCGAAATATTGCTTCCTTTCGCCACAAACCCTGTTTGGGTCGCTGAAAGAAGGGCCAGAACTTTATCAGCTTCGGCTTTGCTTGGGAAGGCCCCAAACACACAACTTCCAGTGCCGGTTAGTCGAGCCTCAGTGAATTTTCCCAGTGAATTCAACGCATTGCGAACTTCTGGGTAACTCTGCTCTACCACCGGTTGGCAGTCATTTCGACTGTTTCCCTTGGGAACGGGGCGCATCTTAAGGGGGAGTGAATCACGTGTCAACTGTGGATGTGAAAAAATTTCTACTGTGCTGACAGACACTTGCGGCACCAGCACGACATACCAAGGCTCTTCCGGATCGACCGGGGTCAGTTGTTCGCCCACACCCTGGGCGAACGCCGCATGGCCGCGCACGAATACCGGCACATCGGCACCCAGGCTCAGGCCCAGCGCCGCCAGGCGGTCTTCGTCCCAGCCCAGCTGCCACAGGTGGGTGAGGGCCAGCAGTGTGGTGGCGGCGTTCGAGCTGCCGCCGCCAATGCCACCGCCCATGGGCAGCACCTTGGTCAGCCAGATGTCGGCGCCTAGCGTGGTGCCGGATTGTTCCTGCAACTTGTGCGCGGCGCGCACGATCAGGTTGCTGTCGTGCGGAACTGCCTCGATTTCGGTGTGCAGGCGGATCACGCCGTCGTCACGTACGGCAAAACTCAGTTCGTCGCCATGGTCGAGAAACTGGAACACGGTTTCCAGCTCGTGATAACCGTCTGGCCGGCGGCCGATGATGTGCAGCCACAGGTTGAGCTTGGCCGGAGCGGGCAGGGTAAGTGTTTGCATGAAATCAGTGCCCCAGCTGGCGTGGTTGCCAGTCCTTGACCACCAGGGTCACGTCCAGGTCCTTGCCGTGCAGCTTGAGGCGCTCGGGCAGCCAGTAACCGTTCTGTTCGGTGTAGCTCAAGTACTGCACCTGCCAGCCATCCTGATCAAGGCTGGCCAGGCGGCTATCGCCGTCCAGGGTCAGCTTGCTCTTGCTGTCGGGGGCGGGCAGGCCGCGTACCCACCAGACCAGGTGCGAGACCGGCAGTTGCCAGCCCAGCTGTTCTTCCAGCAGGGCTTCCGGGCTGGTGGCCTCGTAGCGGCCCTGGTTGGCCACTTCCAGTACCACGCCGCCGGGGCGGCCGGTCAGGCGTGCGGCACCACGGCCGAGCGGGCCGGCCAGGCGAATGTCGTAGTAGTCCTGGCGTTGCAGCCAGAACAGCGTGCCACTGCCGGAGTCGCGCGGGGCACGAATGCCGACCTTGCCGTTGATCTGCCAGCCATCGAGGCTGCTCAACTGCTCTTTATGGGCGCGCCACTGCTGCGGGTCGCCGTGGCCCTGCAGGGCCTCGCGGCTACCGAAGCCGGCACAGCCGGCCAGCAGGGCGATCAGGGTGAAGGTGATGCAATGGCGCAGGAACATGGCGTTAAAGGGTCTCGGATCCGGTCAGGCGCAGGAGGGTCTTGCGCAGGATGGGGCTGTCGGCCTGGGCTTGGAAGCCCTTGGCCCAAACCTGGCGGGCTTCGCGGCGCTTGCCGTTGGACCACAGCACTTCGCCCAGGTGGGCGGCCACTTCGTGGTCGGGGAAGCTGGTAAAGGCCTGGCGCAGGTAGGTTTCCGCCGCGTCGAGGTTGCCCAGGCGATAGTTGACCCAGCCCAGGCTGTCGAGTACGGCCGGGTCGTCGGGGGTCAACTGGTGGGCCTTGTCGATCAGCGCCTTGGCTTCGGCGTAACGGGTGGTGCGGTCGGCCAGGGTATAGCCCAAGGCGTTCAGGGCCATGGCGTTTTCCGGTTCGCGGGCGATGATGGTGCGCAGGTCTTTTTCCATCTGCGCCAGGTCGTCACGCTTCTCGGCCAGCATGGCGCGGGTGTACAGCAGGTTGAGGTCGTCCGGGTAGCGCTGGATGGCTTGCTGCAGCACCTGGTTGGCCTGGGCGTCCTTGTTGTTGTTGCTGTAGCTTTCCGATTCGATCAGGAACAGCTGGATGGCGAGGTCGGGCTGGGCCTCGCGGGCTTCGGCGAGCAGGCGCGAGGCCTCGTTGCCACGGCCGTTGGCAATCAGGATGTCGGCTTGGCGCAATTGCGCCGGCAGGTAGTCGGGGCCAGGGCCAACCAGGGCGTATTCACGCAGGGCCGCGGCGGGGTCGTGGCGCTCCTCGCGGATGCGGCCCAGGTTCAGGTGCGCGGCGTCGACGTTGCTGTCGCGCTCGATCAGCTCCTGCAGGTAGCCTTCGGCTTCATCCCAGTCTTTGTTTTCCAGGCACACCAGGGCCAGGGAATAGCGCAGCTCATCGTCCTCGGGGTATTGCTGGACCAGGCTGATGAACTCGGCCTTGGCATCGGCAATGCGGTCCTGTTCGACCAGGGTGCGGGCATAGGTCAGGCGCAGGCGCTTGTCGTCCGGATTATCGCGGATTGCCCCGCGCAGCAGTGGCAAGGCCTCCGGCCCGCGGTCCAGGGCCTGCAACAGGCGGGCGCGCAGCAGGATCGGGGCGATTTCGCCATTTTGCGGCGGGTGCGATTCGAGCAGTTCCAGGGCCTCTTCGGCCTTGCCGTCCTGGTTCAGCAGCAGGGCCTTGCCGAACACCAGCTGGCTGTTGTTCGGGTACTTCACCAGCAGGCGCTCGAAGCTTTGCAGCAGGCCGTCGCGGGTACTCTGGTCGGTTTCGGCGGCGGACAGGGCGAGGAAGTCGAAGTGGGTGTCGCCTTGGCCCTGCAGTACCTTTTCCATGTAGGTCATGGCGTCGTCATAGCGGCCGGCGCGGGCCAGCTGGATGGCGGCGGCGCGCTGGGCGTCGAGGTTCTGCGGGTCGTTGCGGGCCCAGACCAGCGCGTTGTCCAGCGCCGGCTCATCGGCGCCGAGGTATTCGGCAATGCGGTAGGCGCGCTCGGAAACCCCCGGGTCCTGGGTTTTGGCTGCCTGGTCGGTGTAGTTGGCCAGGGCGATGTCGAAGCGGTTGCGCTGGCCGGCCAGCTCCGCTACCAACAGGCTATAGAGCGTGTCCTGCTTGAACGAGCCATACACCACGGGTTTTTCCGCCTCACTCTTGCCGGCCTCGGCTACGGGAGGCTCGGCCGTTTGCGGGGCCAGGCTCTGGCAGCCCTGGAGCAGGGCGAAGGCAAGCAGCAATGCGTATGGTTTGTTCATAGAAGGCTTATAGAAAGACTCACCGGCGGTCGGAGCATGATGACACAAGCGCGGGGGCAAACCCACCTGTGCTGTGCCTGGTTAACTGCGACCTTGGCGGGGGGGAAGGGTTCCGGAGATGTTGGTTGTGCTGGGGGTATGGTTTGGTAGGGGGGGGCTGTGCCGGGGCCCGGTTTGGCAGGGTGTTGGCTGTGCCAGGTGCCCGGTTTGGCAGGTGTGGCGCCTGGGAGATCGAGCGCCGCCCGCGCGGCGCTTCGCGGCTAAAGCCGCTCCTACGTTTGTTTCGGGCCAGTTACGCCAGTGGCATTTGCGCGCGAACGCCTTGGCGCACGTCTCGATATCGTGTCGTACAAACAAGGCGGTCGCGCGCGCCTGGCACAGGAGGGACTGGCCCGAAACAAACGTAGGAGCGGCTTTAGCCGCGAAGCGCCGCGCGGGCGGCGCTCGATTTCACAGGCGCCACAAAGGCTGCGTCATACACGCGGCGCTCGATCTCACAGGCGCCGTAACTGTATCGGCATACACCTGCGGGCACCGGCAGATTCTATCGACATGGACCTTGTGCCTCCCCCAACGGCAAAGGCATCCACCATTTGCCATCACGACACTAGCGAACGGTGGTTGTTCTAAAACCTGCGAAAGAGGACAATTATCGGCTTCCCGTCACAACCAGCGACCTTGCATGGCCTTTCTTGCACTTGGTATCAACCATAAGACTGCCTCGGTAGACGTACGCGAGCGCGTGGCGTTTACCCCAGAGCAGCTGGTAGACGCCCTGCAGCAGCTCTGCCGACTGACGTCCAGCCGCGAAGCGGCGATTCTGTCGACCTGCAACCGCAGTGAGCTCTATATAGAGCAGGACCACCTGTCCGCCGATGCCGTGCTGCAGTGGCTGGCCGACTACCACCGCCTCAGCCTCGACGAACTGCGCGCCAGTGCCTACGTGCACGAAGAGCACGAGGCTGTGAAGCACATGATGCGCGTGGCCTCGGGCCTGGATTCGCTGGTGCTCGGCGAGCCGCAGATCCTCGGCCAGATGAAGTCCGCCTACGCCGTGGCGCGTGAGGCTGGCACCGTCGGCCCGTTGCTCGGGCGCCTGTTCCAGGCCACCTTCAGCGCCGCCAAGCAGGTGCGCACCGACACTGCCATCGGTGAAAACCCGGTGTCGGTGGCATTTGCCGCCGTCAGCCTGGCCAAGCAGATCTTCGCCGACCTGGGCCGCAGCCAGGCCCTGCTGATCGGCGCCGGCGAAACCATTACCCTGGTCGCCCGCCACCTGCATGAACAGGGCGTGCGCCGCATCGTCGTGGCCAACCGCACCCTGGAGCGCGCCAGCATCCTCGCCGAGCAGTTCGGCGCGCATGCCGTGCTGCTGGCCGATATCCCCCAGGAGCTGGCCAACAGCGACATCGTCATCAGCTCCACCGCCAGTCAGCTGCCGATCCTTGGCAAGGGCGCGGTCGAGAGCGCGCTGAAGCAGCGCCGGCACAAGCCGATCTTCATGGTCGATATCGCCGTGCCGCGCGACATCGAGCCCGAGGTGGGCGAACTGGACGACGTCTACCTGTACACCGTCGACGACCTGCACGACGTGGTGGCAGAAAACCTCAAGAGCCGCCAGGGCGCGGCCCAGGCCGCCGAAGAGCTGGTTTCGGTGGGCGCCGAAGACTTCATGCTGCGCCTGCGCGAGCTGGCTGCGGTGGACGTGCTCAAGGCCTATCGCCAGCAAAGCGAGCGCCTGCGCGACGAAGAACTGCAGAAGGCCCAGCGCTTGCTGGCCAACGGCGGCAACCCCGAGGACGTGTTGGCCCAATTGGCCCGGGGCCTGACCAACAAACTCCTGCATGCGCCTAGCGTGCAGTTGAAAAAGCTCTCGGCCGAGGGGCGCGTCGATGCGCTGGCCATGGCCCAGGAACTCTTTGCCCTCAACGAGGGCTCGACGGACAAATCCCTGCAATGAAAGCGTCGCTGCTGAACAAACTGGAAATCCTCCAGGACCGCTTCGAAGAACTCACCGCGTTGCTCGGTGATGCCGAGGTCATTTCCGACCAGACACGCTTCCGCGCTTACTCCCGCGAGTACGCCGAGGTCGAGCCGGTCTACGCTGCCTATAAAGAGTGGCGCAAGGTTCAGGACGACCTCGAAGGGGCCCAGGCGCTGCTCAAGGACAGTGACCCGGACCTGCGCGAAATGGCCGTGGAAGAAGTGCGTGAGGCCAAGGAGCAACTGCTGACGCTGGAGGCGGGGCTGCAACGCATGCTGCTGCCCAAAGACCCCAACGACGGCCGCAACGTGTTCCTTGAAATCCGCGCTGGCACCGGTGGCGACGAGGCGGCGATCTTCTCTGGCGACCTGTTCCGCATGTATTCGCGTTACGCCGAAAAACGCGGCTGGCGCCTGGAGATTCTCTCCGAGAACGAAGGCGAGCACGGCGGCTACAAGGAAGTCATCGCCCGCGTCGAGGGCGAAAACGTGTACGGCAAGCTCAAGTTCGAGTCTGGCGCGCACCGGGTACAGCGCGTGCCCGAGACCGAATCCCAGGGCCGCGTCCACACCTCCGCATGCACGGTGGCCGTGCTGCCCGAGCCGGACGAACAAGCCGCCATCGAAATCAACCCGGCTGACCTGCGCGTGGACACCTACCGCGCATCCGGTGCCGGCGGCCAGCACGTCAACAAGACCGACTCGGCGATCCGTATCACCCACTTGCCCACCGGTATCGTGGTGGAGTGCCAGGAAGAGCGTTCGCAGCACAAGAACCGCGCCCGTGCCATGTCCTGGCTGTCGGCCAAGCTTAACGACATGCAGACCAGCGCCGCGCAGAACGCCATTGCCAGCGAGCGCAAGCTGCTGGTGGGCTCCGGTGACCGCTCTGAACGCATCCGTACCTACAATTATCCTCAGGGCCGGGTGACCGATCACCGTATCAACCTGACCCTGTACTCGCTGGACGACATCCTCAGTGGTGGCGTGGACGCGGTGATCGAACCGCTGCTGGCCGAATACCAGGCCGATCAACTGGCCGCCCTGGGGGATTGATGACCATCATTGCCAGCCTGCTGCGCAACGCGCAGCTGCCCGACTCACCCACCGAGCGGCTGGATGCCGAGTTGCTGTTGGCTGCAGCCATCGGCAAGTCGCGCAGCTACCTGCACACCTGGCCCGAGCGTATCGTCAGCAGCGAAGATGCCGAGACCTATGCCGGTTACCTGCAGCGCCGCCGTGGCGGTGAGCCGGTTGCCTACATCCTGGGGCTGCAGGGCTTCTGGAAGATCGACCTGGAAGTGGCGCCGCATACCCTGATCCCGCGGCCGGATACCGAGCTGCTGGTCGAAGCAGCCCTCGAATTGCAACCTGCTACCCCGGCCAAGGTCCTCGACCTGGGCACCGGCACGGGTGCTATAGCGCTGGCCCTGGCCAGCGAGCGCCCGGCCTGGCAGGTAACGGCGGTAGACCGGGTGGAGGAGGCCGCCGCCCTGGCCGAGCGCAACCGCCAGCGCCTGGGCCTGGGCAACGCCCAGGTGCGGGTGAGCCACTGGTTCGACAGCCTGGCCGGCGAGCGTTTCAATCTGATTGTCAGCAACCCGCCGTACATCGCCGCCGAAGACCCGCACCTGGTGGCCGGTGATGTGCGCTTCGAGCCCAGCAGTGCGCTGGTGGCTGGCGCCGATGGCCTGGACGACTTGCGCGTGATCGCCGCCCAGGCCCCTGCGCACCTGTTGCCAGGTGGCTGGTTGCTGCTGGAACATGGCTACGATCAGGCAGCGGCAGTACGCGCCTTGCTGGCTGAACAAGGCTTTATCGAGGTGGCCAGCCGCACGGACCTGGGTGGCCATGAACGCATTACCCTGGGGCGCCTGCCATGCTGAGTGATCAGGAACTGCTGCGTTACAGCCGGCAGGTGCTGCTGGCCCAGATCGACATCGACGGCCAGCTGCGGCTCAAGCAGAGCAAGGCGCTGATTGTCGGGCTCGGTGGCCTGGGCTCGCCGGTTGCCTTGTACCTGGCCGCTGCCGGGGTAGGTGAGCTGCACCTGGCCGACTTCGACACCGTCGACCTGACCAACCTGCAACGCCAGGTGATCCACGACAGTGCCAGCGTCGGCATGAGCAAGGTCGATTCGGCCCTGCAACGGCTGGAGGCGATCAACCCGGAAATCAGCCTGGTTGCCCACCGCCAGGCACTGGACGAAGACTCGCTGGCGGCCGCCGTGGCAGCGGTCGACCTGGTGCTGGACTGCTCCGACAACTTCGGTACCCGCGAGGCGGTCAATGCCGCCTGTGTCGCCGCCGGCAAACCGTTGGTCAGCGGTGCGGCAATCCGCCTGGAAGGGCAGCTGTCGGTGTTCGACCCACGGCGTGACTACAGCCCCTGTTACCACTGCCTGTACGGCCATGGCAGCGAAGCCGAACTGACTTGTAGCGAGGCCGGTGTGATCGGCCCGCTGGTGGGTTTGGTGGGCAGCCTGCAGGCGCTGGAGGCGATGAAGCTGCTGGCCGGGTTCGGCGAGCCGCTGGTCGGCCGGCTGCTGCTGATCGATGCCCTTGGCACCCGCATCCGCGAATTGCGCGTCAAGCGCGACCCGGCCTGCGCGGTCTGTGGCAAGCGTGATGGCTGAGCGTTCAGCGCCGGTTGGCGTAATGGATTCGGGCGTCGGTGGCTTGTCGGTGCTCGCTGAAATCCAGCGCCTGCTGCCCAACGAGACGCTGCTGTATGTGGCCGATTGCGGCCACGTACCCTATGGCGAGAAGTCGCCGGACTATATCCGTGAGCGTCTGCGGCGCATTGCTGCTTTTTTGCATGAACAGGGCGCCAAGGCCATGGTGATGGCCTGTAATACCGCCACGGTGGCAGCGGCGGCCGACTTGCGCGAGTTGTATCCAGACTGGCCGCTGGTGGGCATGGAGCCAGCGGTGAAGCCCGCGGCGGCGGCCACGCGCTCGGGCGTGGTCGGTGTGCTGGCCACCACCGGCACTCTGCAAAGCGCCAAATTTGCAGCTTTGCTCGACCGCTTCGCCAATGATGTGCAGGTGATTACCCGGCCCTGCCCGGGGCTGGTCGAGCTGATCGAGGCCGGTGACCTGGGCAGCCCGGCGCTGCGCCAGCTGCTGTCAGGCTATGTGCAGCCGCTGTTGGCTGCGGGCTGCGACACGCTGATCCTCGGCTGCACCCATTACCCCTTCCTGCGCCCGTTGCTGGCCGGCATGGTGCCGGCGGATGTGGCCATTATCGACACCGGCGCTGCGGTAGCGCGCCAACTGCAGCGGCTGCTGAGCGCGCGCGACCTGCTGGCTGAAGGGCCAGCCCGGGATGCGCGCTTCTGGACCAGTGCCGACCCGCAATCCTTCAGAAAAATCCTGCCTTTGCTGTGGCATAAGTCCGACAGTGTGCAAAGCTTTTCATTGTAAAAAAAACGTGAAAAGAAGCTGAACTATCGTACTGCCGCCGTTCTCTACCGCTTTGCCTGACAGGGGGCGGACACTAATAACAGCATCAGGAAGAAGGATGTAGCTCATGAAGAAGCTGCTCGGCTTGGCGGCGGCTGCCGCTTTGATTCTGGGGCAAGCGATATCGGTGCAGGCGGCCGATGTTTCGTTTTCAGTGGGGCAGACCGGGGAATCGACCATGGTCTACCGGCTGGGGTTGCAATCGAACTGGGACGCGAGCTGGTGGCAGACCAGCGTGGGCCGCCTGACAGGTTATTGGGATGGGGCTTATACCTATTGGGATGGCGACACGACAGCGAGCAACCACAGCTTGTCGTTTGCGCCGGTGTTCGTTTATGAGTTTGCCGGGCAGTCGGTGAAACCCTACATAGAGGCGGGGATTGGGGTAGCGGCGTTTTCCAGTACCGAGCTGGAAGACAATGAGCTGGGCTCGGCATTCCAGTTCGAGGACCGCATCGGCTTTGGTCTGCGCTTTGCCGGCGGGCATGAGATCGGGGTGCGGGCGATTCACTATTCCAACGCGGGTATCAAGCAACCCAACGATGGGATAGAGAGCTACAGCCTGCATTACCGCATGGCGCTCTGAGTTCTCCTGTGCCGGCCTGTTCGCGGCGGTTCGGCGCCCCGATAAACCCGCTCCCACAGGACTCCCTGCATCTTGAGCCCGGTGTTGTACCTGTGGGAGCGGGTTCACCCGCGAAGAAGACGGTGCCGGTGTCAGATCCTAGCGCGGCAACGGCCATAGGCTACTCAGGTCCAGGGTCTCCAGCACCAGCTCCGGCTCCCCCTGCGGCCACCGCTGCAGCAGCTCTTCTGCCGCGCTCTGCGGCGTCCATTCTTCCGGTATCGCCAGCGCCGGTGTCACGGGGGTCTTCAGCGACTGCGGCCCCACCACCGTCAGCGCAACCCCTTGGGTCTTCAGCGCCTGACGCTGCTCGCGCATCCATTGCGGCATGTTGTTCCATCCCGCGGTCACCTGCGTCGGCGCATACAGCTGCAACGCCGAATAACGGTTGAAAACCGCCATCACTTGCGGCGAGTCGCCCTTCGCCAGCAAGGGCAGGGCACTGGCCAGGCACTGCTCGCCCGCCAACAGGTTGCTATTGACGATTGCCTCGAACAGCTCGTTGTCCGCTACATCGTCTGCCAGGTAATCGCTGGTGCCGGCGTTGATGATCAGGCCGTCGAGCGAACACCAGGCATGACATAGCTGTTGGCATGCGCTGGCGGCCTGCTGTTCTTCATGCAGCTGCCAGGGCAGGCGCAACAGCTGGCTGCCATAGCGTGCGGCCAAGGCATCCAGTGCCTCGCCATCCTTGCCACTCGCGGCTACACGGTGCCCTTGCTTGAGCAACCGCTCCACCAAGGCCAGGCCTAGTCCAGTGCCGGCACCTGTCACCCAGATACTGCGTGCGTTGTTCACGATACTGCCCTCTGATCCTGCCGGCGCGGGAGGCCCTTGAAGGCTTCCAGTGCACGCTGACGACTGCTGCCGAGATCGACAATTGGACTGTGATAGAAATTATTAGCAAAAAGATCGGCCGACTTCACGGGTAAATGAATGGCTTTTTCATCCAGGCTCTTCAATTCCGGCAGCCAGTGACGAATGAAGTGCCCCTGCGGGTCGAAGCGCTGCGACTGTGAAACCGGGTTGAAGATACGAAAATAAGGCACGGCGTCGGTGCCGGTGGACGCGCTCCACTGCCAGCCGCCGTTGTTGGCGGCCAGGTCGCCGTCTATCAGGTGACGCATGAAATGCCGCTCGCCCTTGCGCCAGTCGATCAGCAGGTTCTTGCTGAGGAACATGGCCACGACCATGCGCAGGCGGTTGTGCATCCAGCCGGTGTGCAGCAGCTGGCGCATGGCGGCGTCAATGAGCGGGAAGCCGGTGCGGCCTTGCTCCCAGGCTTCGAGGTCGGCCGGTGCGTTGCGCCAGGGCAGGGCTTCGGTCTGGGCGCGGAAAGCGCGGTGCCGCGAGACCTGTGGGTAACCGCTCAGGATGTGCTTGTAGAACTCACGCCAGAGCAGTTCGTTGATCCAGGTTTGCACGCCGCTGCTGCCACTGTCGAACTCGCCCCGGTTACTGGCCAGGGCGCCATGCAGGCACTGACGCGGCGAGATCACGCCAGCGGCCAGGTAGGCAGAAAGCTGGCTGGTGCCGGGCTTGGCCGGCAGGTCGCGCAACTGCTGGTAGTCATCGATAGTTTCGTCGAGAAAGCGCGACAGCCGACCCTGCGCTTCGGCCTCACCCGCAGGCCAGTGGTCACGCAGGGTGCGCGCAGGTTTTTCGAAACCGTCCACCTGTTGCGGAATCGGGTCGCTATGGATCTGCAGCGGCGCCTGGCGCTTCACCCGGTGGGCAAGGGCAGGCAGGCTGCGGTGCAGGTGTTCCAGGCAGTTTTTCTTGAACTGGCTGAACACCTGGAAGTAGTCGCCACTACGCGTAAGGATGGTGCCGGGGCGGAAGAACAGCTGGTCGAGATGGCTATGCGCCTGGATGGACGACTTTTCCAGCAGCGCCCGGGTGGCATCGTCGCGGCGCTGTTCGTTGAGGCCGTACTCCTCATTCCAGTGCACGCTTTGCACCTGATGTTGGCGGCAGGCGTCGAGCACGGCCTGGGGTGCCTGGTCCCAGGTGTCGACCTTGCGAATCAGCAAGGGGATGTTCAGGCGCTCCAGCGACTGGCGCAGGTCACGCAGGTTGCGCAACCAGAAGTCGACTTTGCAGGCAGCGTCATCATGGGCCTGCCATTGCCCAGGGCTGACCAGCCACAGGGCGATGGTCGGGCCGCGTTCGCTGGCGGCGCTGAGGGCCGTGTTGTCGTCGATGCGCAGGTCGCTGCGCAGCCAGGTCAAGTGCATGGGGTATTCATCTCTGCAGGCTGGCGGTCATGGGCTTGAAGCAAGCGCAATGCCGCTTGCGGGGTATCGAACAGGAAAAGATCGGGCAACGTGCAGGCCTTCAAGCGGGCTTCATGCAGAGCAACCGTGGTGCCGCCCAGCAACTTTGTGCCCGGCAAACCCTGCAAGGTGCGCAGCAGTGCCTTGTCGTCAATGCGTGGGCCCAGGTGCAGCAGCACGGCGCGGGGCTTGAGCGCATTGACGGCGTTATGCAGTTGCGGGCCGGCGATCGGGTGCTCGAACACCTCGACCGGCAAGCCGTTGCTGGTGAGCAGCCAGGCGCACAGCCACAGCCCGGGGCTGAAGCTGCGCTCGCTGTCCTCTACCAGTAAAACGGCGGGGCCCTGCAGCAACTGGTTGTCGTGGTATACGCGTGCACCGAGTTTGCTGCGCAGCCAGCTGTGGAAGAACACTTGCTCCAGCCGCGCATTGAAGTAGTTGCGCCAGCGCAGGTCGAGCAGGTCGAGCAGCGGCAGCAGCAATTGCTCGCACAGGGTGACGGCCGGGTACAGGGCCATGGCCTGGTTGAGCTGCTGGTCGAGAGCGCGCTGCGACAGGTTTGCGATGGCTTCGATCAGCTGGAATTGCCTGGCTTGCCAGTCGCCTTTGGGCGGCGTGCTGGTCGGCTTGTCGAGCAGTTCAGCCACTTGGCCGACCGATGCGCCCCGTTGCAGCCAGGCCAGGATCGCCTCAACCCGCTCCACCTGCTCAAGCGGATACAGGCGATGCCCCTTTGCGGTGCGTTGGGGTTTGAGCAACCCATAACGGCGCTCCCAGGCGCGCAGGGTGACCGGGTTTACCCCAGTGCGGCGGGCCAGCTCGCCGATGGGCAGCAAGTGCTCAGACCGCATTGCGCAGGCCCAGGCTTTCCGGGTGCGGCTGCAGGTAGGCCTGCTGCTGCAGATAGGGGTCGGGGTGCTTGCGCAAATGGTGCTTGAGCAGGGTCAGGGGTACCACCAGCGGCACCACACCTTGCTGATACTGGATGATGACGGCCTGCAGCTCGGCCTTGTCCTGCGGCGTGAGGGTATCCTTGAAATAGCCGCTGAGGTGCTGCAGCACGTTGCAGTGGGTACCGCGGCTGGCGCAGCGGCGCAGGGCCTGTATGAACTGGCTGAAGTAGCGCGGGCCGATGCTCTGTGGGTCGTCGCCCTTGCTCATGCTGCCGAGCAGGCGCCCGAGGCTGCGGTAGGCCTGAGGGTTGTTGGCCATGACCAGGTATTTGTAGCGCGAGTGGAAACGCACCAGGGCGCCACGGCTCAGGCCCCCGGCCAGCAGCCGCTGCCAGTCGGCGTAGGCGTACACGCGGCTGATAAAGTTTTCCCGCAGCACGGGGTCATGCAGGCGGCCTTCTTCTTCAACCGGCAGGTCCGGGCGCAGCGCACAGAAAGCCTGGGCATACACACCGCGGCCACCGAGCAACGCTGGGTGGCCATTGTCCTGATACACCTTGACCCGCTCCAGGCCGCATGAGGGGGATTTTTGCATGAAGATGTAGCCGCAGATGCCGTCGAGTTCGGCGGCCATCTGTTCGCCATAGCTGCGCAGCGGGCCGGTCAGGTCCATGCCTGGGTTACGGGTGCCAATCACTTCCGGTTGTTCGGGGTTGCCAACCAGGCGAATGGGGTCGCGCGGTACGCCCAGGCCGATGGCCACCTCCGGGCACACCGGCAACCAGTCAAAGTGCTCTTCGAGCTGAGTACGGCACAGGTCTGAGGCCTTGTGGCCGCCGTTGTAGCGCACGCTATGCCCGGTCAGGCAGGCGCTGATGGCGATACGCGGCTTGCTGTGGGCAGAAGGGTCGTGCATGGCTGGCTCCGGTAAACTTGTACGTGACTCTAAACTTGTACAGGTTTATTGCAGCACAGCCCTGAAGTTATGCAAACCAGTTTTTTTGTATAGTTCTACATCACTCGAGGTGTTCAAGCAGCCGTCGCGCCGCTTCCTGGCCACTGAGCCAGGCACCCTCGACGCGCCCGGTCAGGCACCAGTCGCCACAGGCATACAAGCCCTGGTCGGCATCGGCCAGCGCGCCCCATTCATGGTTGCTGCCAGGGCGAGCGTACAGCCAGCGGTGGGCAAGGGCGAAGGAGGGGGCAGGCACCACGCAGCCGACCAGTTCTGCGAATTCGCCCCACAGCTGTTCGATCACTTCTTCCTTGGGCAGGTCGATGTGCTGCCGGCTCCAGTCCGACGTGGCGTGCAGTACCCAAGTATCGAGGTGCTCGTCACGGCCTGGTTTGCTGCGGTTGCGGGCCAGCCAGTCGAGCGGGTTGTCCTGTACGAAGCAGCCTTGCATCGGTGTGTCCAGTGGAGCCTGGAAGGCCAAGGCGACAGCCCAGGTGGGCTCCATCTGCACACCCGCAGCCACCGCCGCCAGCTTTGGGGTAGCGGCCAGCAGTGGCGTGGCCTGCGGCGCCGGCACGGCGATGACCACGCGGCTATAGGGGCCGTGGCTGCAGCCTTCGGTGTCTTGCAGGTGCCAGTACTGCTTGCCACGGAACACCTCGGCGATGCGGCAGCCGAAGTTCACTGTCACATCCTTGAGCAGGCCGCGCGTGATGGCGCTCATGCGCGGCACGCCGACCCAGCGTGTCTGCTCGTCGGGTGACGGGCTGAGTTCGCCATCGCGGTAGTTGTACAGCTGCGGTTTCCACTGCTCGGCCCAGCCCGCGGCAACCCATTGCTGTACCTGCTCGACGAAACGCCGGTCACGGGCAGTGAAGTACTGGGCACCGAGGTCGAGCGCGCCAGCTTCGCTGCGCTTGCTGGCCATGCGCCCGCCACTGCCGTGGCCTTTATCGAACAAATGCACGGATTGCCCGGCCTTCTGCAAGGCCTGGGCGGCTGACAGGCCGGCGATACCGGCCCCGATGATGGCAATAGGTACTGTCATGATGGCCTCTTCAAACCTTGCTATGAGCAGACTACGCTGTCAGGCAAACCTGTACAATGCACAACTTTTGTATAAGGTTATTCCGCTTTAGCGGGCAGGTTGGCCTATGTTTATCCGAGAGCGTCGGGTCAAAAAAGTGCCTTGATGTTAAAAATAGACCACCGCCGCACTCTGCGAGGACACAGCCATGCATATATTGCTGACAGGTGGCACCGGGTTGATTGGCAAGCACCTGTGCCAGTACTGGCTAGGCCAGGGCCATCGGCTGACGGTGTGGAGCCGAAGGCCGGAGCAAGTGCCGAAAATCTGCGGTACTGGCGTGCGTGGTATCGCCCGCCTGGAGCAGCTGGAAGCGGACGATCAACTCGATGCAGTGGTCAACCTGGCTGGCGCGCCGATTGCTGACCGGCCGTGGACGGCAGCCCGGCGCAACGTGCTGTGGGCCAGCCGCGTCACCCTTACCGAGCAGCTGTTGGCCTGGCTGGGCACGCGCGAGCAGCGCCCGCAGGTGCTGATATCCGGTTCTGCGGTGGGTTGGTACGGTGACGGCGGCGAGCGCGAACTGACCGAGGCCTCGCCGCCGGTGCGCGAAGACTTCGCCAGCCAGCTGTGCATTGCCTGGGAAGAAACCGCCCAGCGCTCCCAGGCCCAGGGCATCCGCGTGGTACTGGTGCGTACCGGGTTGGTGCTGGCCAGCGACGGCGGCTTTTTGTCGCGCCTGCGTATGCCCTTCAAACTGGGGCTGGGCGGGCCTTTGGGCGATGGCAGGCAGTGGATGCCCTGGGTCCATATAGACGACCAGGTTGCCCTGATTGATTTTCTCTTGCAGCACAAGGATGCCAGCGGTCCTTATAATGCCTGCGCCCCGGAGCCGGTGCGCAACCGCGAGTTCGCCAAGTGCCTGGGCCGCACCTTGCACCGGCCGGCGCTGCTGCCGGTACCTGCCTTGGTGCTGAAGGCGGGCTTGGGCGAACTGTCGACCTTGCTGCTCGGCGGCCAGCGTGCGCGCCCGGTACGCTTGCTGGCGGCAGGCTTCACCTTCCGCTTCAACGATCTGCAATCGGCCCTGGACAACTTGTCCAGCCGCCTCTGACATAGGACGCTGCATGACCGATCACGCCCTGCTGCTGGTTAACCTGGGTTCCCCGGCCTCCACCTCGGTGGCCGATGTGCGCCGCTACCTCAACCAGTTCCTCATGGACCCGTACGTGATCGACCTGCCTTGGCCCGTGCGGCGTTTGCTGGTTTCGCTGATCCTGGTCAAGCGCCCGGAGCAGTCGGCGCATGCCTATGGCTCGATCTGGTGGGATGAGGGCTCGCCGCTGGTGGTGTTGACCCGTCGCCTGCAAGCGGCGATGGTCGAGCACTGGCCCCACGGCCCGGTGGAAATTGCCATGCGCTACGGTCAGCCGGCCTTGCCCGAGGTGCTGGAGCGCCTGGCAGCTCAAGGTGTGCGCAAGGTGACCTTGGCGCCGCTTTATCCACAGTTTGCCGACAGCACGGTGACCACCGTGGTGGAGCTGGCAAAACAGACAGTCAGTGAACGCCAGTTGCCGTTGCAGATGCGTGTGCTGCAGCCGTTCTACGAGCACCCGGACTATATCGAGGCACTGGCCGCCAGCGCCAAGCCGTACCTTGAACAAGATTATGACCACCTGCTGCTGAGCTTCCATGGGTTGCCGGAGCGCCACCTGAAGAAACTGGACCCGACCGGCAAGCATGATTTCCAGGCGACCGACTGCTGCAAGGATGCCAGTGCCGAGATGCGCGCGGTGTGCTACCGCGGGCAGTGCCTGGCCACGGCCAAGGCCTTTGCGCAAAAAATGGGCATTCCCGATGGCAAGTGGTCAGTGTCGTTCCAGTCGCGGCTGGGGCGGGCCAAGTGGATCGAGCCGTATACCGAGGCGCGGCTGGACGAACTGGCTAAGGCGGGGGTGAAGAAACTGATGGTGATGTGCCCGGCATTTGTCGCCGATTGCATCGAGACCCTGGAAGAGATCGGCATGCGCGGCAGCGAGCAGTTTGTCGAGGCCGGCGGGCGGGAGCTGGTGCTGGTACCGTGCCTGAATGATCACCCGGAGTGGGTGAGGGTGTTGGCCGGGATGTGTGAAAAGGCCTGATTCTTGGTAAGCCTGATCTGGCCTCTTCGCGGGTGAACCCGCTCCTACATAGTTCGCGCAGTCGTTGTAGGAGCGGGTTTACCCGCGAAGAGGCCGGTACAGGTTACAGTCGGCTCAAGGCAGCAGATCATCCTTCTGCTTGTGCTTCCAGCCATCATTGCCCGGCAAGATCAGGTTCAGCGCAATCGCCACGATGGCGCACAGGGCAATGCCCTTCAGGCCCCAGTCATCCGGGCCATCACCGCTGCCGATCAGCACACCACCGATACCGAACACCAAGGTCACCGAAACGATTACCAGGTTGCGTGCCTCGGCGAGGTCGATCTTGTGGCGGATCATGGTGTTCATGCCCACCGCCGCGATCGAACCGAACAACAGGCACAGAATGCCGCCCATCACCGGTACCGGGATGCTCTGCAGCAGCGCGCCGAACTTGCCGATGAACGCCAGGGTGATGGCGAATACCGCCGCCCAGGTCATGATCTTCGGGTTGTAGTTCTTGGTCAGCATCACCGCGCCGGTTACTTCGGCGTAGGTGGTGTTGGGCGGGCCGCCGAACAGGCCAGCTGCGGTGGTGGCCAGGCCGTCACCCAGCAGGGTGCGGTGCAGGCCAGGCTTTTTCAGGTAGTCACGGCCGGTCACGCTGCCGACGGCGATCACCCCACCGATGTGCTCGATCGCCGGTGCCAGGGCAACCGGGACGATGAACAGGATGGCCTGCCAGTTGAACGCCGGCGCGGTGAAGTTGGGGATTTCCAGCCACGGGGCGGCGGCGACCTTGGCGGTGTCGACCACGCCAAAGGCGAACGACAGTGCAAAGCCCACCAGCACGCCAGAGATGATCGGTACCAGGCGGAAAATGCCTTTGCCGAAGACTGCCACGATCAAGGTCGTCAGCAGGGCCGGCATGGAGATCAGCATGGCGGTCTTGTACGGCATCAGTGCTGCGCCGTCCCCACCTTTGCCCATCGCCATGTTGGCGGCGATCGGCGCCATGGCCAGGCCGATGGAGATGATCACCGGGCCGATCACCACCGGCGGCAGCATGCGGTCAATGAAGCCGGTGCCTTTGATTTTCACCATCAGGCCCATGAAGGTGTACACGAAGCCTGCGGCCATCACGCCGCCCATGGTCTCGGCCAAGCCAAATTGGCCCTTGGCGAGGATGATCGGGGTAATGAAGGCAAAGCTCGATGCCAGGAACACCGGTACCTGGCGGCCGGTGACCAGCTGGAACAGCAGGGTGCCGATGCCGGCCGTGAACAGCGCCACGTTCGGGTCGAGGCCGGTGATCAAGGGCATCAGCACCAGCGCGCCAAATGCCACGAAGAGCATCTGCGCGCCCGAAACGACCTGGCGCCATAGCGGGTCGTTGAAGCCGTCCTGCATGGTCAGGCGTCCTTTTGCTTGGTGCCGAAGATCTTGTCACCGGCATCGCCCAGGCCCGGCACGATGTAGCCGTGTTCATTCAGGCGCTGGTCGATCGAGGCGGTGTAGATCTGCACGTCCGGGTGGGCTTTTTCCACCACGGCGATGCCTTCTGGTGCGGCGACCAGGACCATGGCGCGGATCTCTTTGCAGCCGGCCTTTTTCAGCAGGTCGATGGTGGCGACCATCGAACCGCCGGTGGCCAGCATCGGGTCGATGATCAGGGCCAGGCGCTGGTTGATGTCCGGCGCGAGCTTTTCCAGGTAGGTATGGGCTTCGAGGGTTTCTTCGTTACGAGCAACGCCGACGGCGCTCACCTTGGCACCCGGGATCAGGCTGAGCACACCATCGAGCATGCCGATGCCGGCGCGCAGGATCGGTACTACAGTGATCTTCTTGCCGGCGATCTTTTCAACTTGCACCTTGCCACACCAGCCATCGATCTCGTAGCTTTCGAGTGGCAGGTCCTGAGTGGCTTCATAGGTCAGGAGCGCGCCGACTTCCTGGGCGAGTTCGCGAAAATTCTTGGTGCTGATATCGGCACGGCGCATCAGGCCGAGCTTGTGGCGGATCAGCGGATGGCGGATCTCACGAGTGGGCATAGGGGGGCTCCGAAAGGCGGGCAAAAAAACCGCGCTAGATTAATCTATTCAGCCTGTGCTGTCGTCTGGTCATTCTGGACGTTAGTCCATAAATGCTTGATCTGTGACGAGCGGATGCGTACCTTTGCCCGCTTTTCCAAAATGCACCCCCCGGAGAGCGCCATGTCCGCCGATCTCGAGCATATCCGTCAAGTCATGCGTGAAGCTGACTGCCTGTACAACGAAGCCGAAGTCGAAGCGGCCATCGCCAACGTCGGCGAGCAGATCTGCAAGGACCTGCATGACAAGAACCCGGTGGTGTTCTGCGTGATGAACGGCGGCCTGATCTTCGCTGGCAAACTGCTGACTCACCTGCAGTTCCCGCTGGAAGCCAGCTACCTGCACGCCACCCGCTACCGCAACCAGACCAGCGGTGGTGAGCTGTTCTGGAAGGCCAAGCCGGAAGTGTCGTTCATCGACCGTCATGTGCTGATCGTCGACGACATCCTCGACGAAGGCCATACCCTCAGCGCCATCATCGAGTTCTGCAAGCATGCTGGCGCGCGTTCGGTGCACACCGCCGTGCTGATCGACAAGGACCACGACCGCAAGGCCAGCCCGGAGCTCAAGGCCAACTACGTGGGCCTGCCGTGCGTCGACCGTTACATCTTTGGTTACGGCATGGATTACAAAGGCTACTGGCGTAATGCCAACGGCATTTTCGCCGTAAAGGGGCTGTGACCATGCGCCAGCCTGCGTTCATCGACCAATCGCTGTTCGCCGGGCTGGCCGAAAAGGCTGCCGCCAACCCGCGCGGGCGGCAGCACCATAACTTCCATGAAATGGAAGAGCCCTGCCACCGCATGGCGGTCGGGCTGCAGCCCAGCACCTACATCCCGCCGCACCGGCACCTGAACGACGACAAGGCCGAAGCGCTGATCGTGCTCAAGGGGCGCCTGGGCCTGCTGATCTTCGATGAGAAGGGCGCGGTGACCGACAAGCGGGTGCTGCAGGCAGGTGGCGACTGCCTGGGTGTCGACCTGGCGCCCGGTACTTACCATGGTTTGGTGGTGCTGGAACCGGACAGCATCCTGTTCGAGTGCAAGGCCGGCCCGTACCGGCCGGTGGGCGAGGGCGAGCATGCACACTGGGCGCCGCGTGAGGGAGAGCAGGGCGTGGCCGAGTACCAGGCCTGGATGCGCGCGCAGTTCGATTGATGAGGCCGGTACAGCCCAGACACAGCGTGCTAGAGTGCCCCTTCACTCAAGGAGCCTCACATGCGTGCGATTCTTCCCTTGCTGCTGGCAGTCAGCCTGCCTCTCGCCGCCGCACCGCTGCACAGCCAGTTCCTGCCACCCGACGACCAGTCCCTGCGCCAGGAAGCGCCGACCGGCCAGCAACTGCTGCAAGTGACCGACTATTCGGTGGTGGTGGGTGCCCAGCGCCAGTCCGACCAGCAGCCAATCCCGATCACATCGTCGTTGCAGGTGCGCCTCAAGGGTAAGCCGCTGAGCAAGGGCGCAACCATCGCCCAGGTGCTGCTGACCTTCGACGGTGAGGCCGCCAAGAGCCTGAAGAAGCCCGTGTATGACGAGAAAACCCGTACCCTGAGCCTGAATTACCCGGTCAGCGACTACCGGGTGATCATGGACCTGCTGCGCAACGAAACGCTTTACGTGCAGTTCCTCACCTACAGCAACGGCCACATCTGGGCCGACCTGCACACCGGTACCGTACGTACGCGTTGAGGCGCGCAGCCTGCGGGGGGTAAACTGCCGGCCTTCGAAATTCCGTGATGGTCCAGTTGGAGTCGGCAATGCGTAAAGACAAGAAACAGGTAATCGGTGACGAAATCAGCGACGACTACATCAAGTCGTTCCTTCAGTTCGAACCGGCTGATGGCGTGACCTCGCCGTCGCTGCACAAGCTGGTCAAGGCTTACCGCGGCCTGCGCGTTGACGATTTCGAGCGCTTTGTTGGCTTCTTCGTCGAAGCCGGCCTGGACCTGGATGGCAAGGACGAGCACGGCAAGACCTTTGTCGAGCAGATTGCTGACCAGCGTAATGCGCCTGAGTATGTCGAGATTATCGCTAACGCCCGTGGCTGATTGGTAAGCCTGTTCCGGCCTCTTCGCGGGTAAACCCGCTCCTACAAAGGGTATGCGGTCCTTGTAGGAGCGGGTTTACCCGCGAAGAGGCCGGCACAGGCTGACAAAGATCCAGGCACAAAAAAACGCCCCGAGGGGCGTTTTTTCGTTACTGGCCGGTTCAGGCGTAATGCTTGGCCGCCGGGCTGCTTTCTACCAGGTCCAGCGCCACATCGTTGTCGGCACTGATTTTCTGGTACAGGGCAGCATCGGTCGCCAGGGTCTTCTCGCGAGCCGGGAAGATTTCCTTGAGCTTGGCAGCCCAGGCACCTTTGGCCTGCTCGGGGAAGCAGCGCTCGATCAGTTCCAGCATGATCGACACGGTTACCGATGCACCTGGCGAAGCGCCAAGCAGTGCAGCCAAGCTGCCGTCCTGGGCCGAGACCAGCTCGGTGCCGAACTGCAGCACGCCGCCCTTTTTCGGGTCTTTCTTGATGATCTGCACGCGCTGACCGGCCACTTCCAGGCGCCAGTCTTCGGCTTTGGCCTGCGGGTAGAAGCGACGCAGGGCTTCCAGGCGCTGCTCCATCGACTGCCGCACTTCGCTGACCAGGTACTTGGTCAGGTCCATGTTGTCGCGGGCCACGGCCAGCATCGGGCCGATATTGCCCAAGCGCACCGACAGTGGCAGGTCCATCAGAGAACCGTGCTTTAGGAACTTGGTGGTGAAGCCGGCATAGGGGCCGAACAGCAGCGAAGTCTTGCCGTCCACCACGCGGGTGTCCAGGTGCGGTACCGACATCGGTGGGGCGCCAACGGCGGCCTGGCTGTACACCTTGGCCTGGTGCTGCTTGACGATTTCCGGGTTGTCGCAGCGCAGCCACTGGCCGCTGACCGGGAAGCCGCCGAAGCCTTTGCTTTCCGGGATGCCAGACAACTGCAGCAGCGGCAGGGCCGCGCCACCGGCGCCAAGGAAGACAAAGCGCGCGTCGACTTCACGGCTGCCGCCGCTGTTGACGTCCTTGATGCTCACGGTCCAGCCGCTGCCGTTACGGCGCAGGCCGACGACCTTCTTGCTGTACTTCACCTGCGAATCCGGCGAATCGCCCAGCAGTTTGAGCAGCTTGTTGGTCAGGGCGCCGAAGTTGACGTCGGTGCCTTTGGCCACGCGGGTTGCGGCGATGTGCTGGTCGGCCGGGCGGCCTGGCATCATCAGCGGCATCCAGTCCTTCATCACAGCCTTGTCTTCGGTGTATTCCATGTCGGCGAAGGCATGGTGCTGCTTAAGCAGCTCGAAGCGCTTCTTGAGGAAGGAAACACCCTTGTCACCCTCGACGTAGCTCAGGTGCGGGACAGGGTTGATGAAAGCACGCGCCGAGCCGAAGTTGCCCTTCTTGCTCAGGTAAGCCCAGAACTGGCGCGAAACCTCGAACTGGGTATTGATGTGCACGGCCTTCTTGATGTCGATGCTGCCATCGGCGGCCTGGGGCGTGTAGTTAAGCTCGCACAGGCCAGCGTGGCCGGTGCCTGCGTTGTTCCAGGGGTTGGAGCTTTCCGCGGCTCCGGAGTCCATCGCCTCCACGACCTCAAGCTTCAGGGTCGGGTCGAGCTCCTTGAGCAGTACGGCCAGGGTGGCACTCATGATGCCCGCGCCTACCAGTACCACATCAACCGATTCGTTCTGCGCCATTTAACGCGTCTCCACAATCTACAGCTACCTAATTGACAGCATAGGACCTGGGTTGCCAGGGTCGCCATGTCCGACTTTTCGCAGTTATTGCAACTTCCGCGGACACCGCCAATCAGTCTTCGGGTTCGGGTATTGAACGCCGTTTGCCACAGGTGCGGCAATTCGACTTATGGTCAAGATGTCGTGCGTGCGTTATGGAACGGCTCAGGCACTCATACGGAATGAGCGCATTTGCCGCCTGTTCAGGGCTGTTCGGGACACATCTGCCGCTTTTGCACATGCCAGACTGTTCATTTGCTCGCCACACTCTTGTGAAGTTGTGAAAACCGTTTTTTCACGCTCTTTTGGAGACGTGAACCTCAAAAGGGGACTGCGCGATGGCAACCCGCAGGTTCATGCAGTGTGAAGGGCCGGAAAAGCAGGCACGACAGCCGATGCAAGACCTGAGTGGAAGGCTCTCTGTGGGCTAAGCGATGAAGTTGCCGGGGTCAATCGGCGAATGCGGGGCCCGATCAGGAGACGTCCTTATAATCGGGGGGAGATTATAGCGATGTCGCGGGCAGAAATGTCGCCATTTATGCTTTTTATTGCAGCGTTTGTCAGGCCGCGAGGATGCGTTGGTGCCATCGGCGGCTTGCGCGGGGGCAAACCCGGGCACTGGCGGGCAGTTCGTGGCCCAGCCAGGCAAGCTGGATTTCACCGATCTGGACCCAGCCGCTGCCGCCTGGCACCTGGCGGCACTGCTTGAAGGCCAGGCACTTGCCTTCGCCATCAAGGCGGGCGTAAGAGTTGTGGCGCGGGCGTTGGAAGAGCAGAGTCCAGAGCGAGGCCATGGCGGCGAGTCCTTTGCGTTAGGGCTTGGCGCAAGGATAAGGGCGTGGCCATGAAACGATTGTGACAACGAGCTTTAAGCGACAAGCTGCAAGCTGCAAGCTGCAAGCAAATGCCTGCTGCCCGCGCGATCTGCTTTTTCTTGCCGCTTGCCGCTTGCCGCTTACAGCTTGCCGCTAGGTATACTGTGGGCCTTTGCCGCATTTTCTGGAGAAACGCGCATGTTGCAACGTCTGTTGTTCGGTTTGCTTGCCGTGGCCAGCCTCAGCCTGGTCGGTTGTGCCCACAGCCCGCAACAACTCAACCCGCAACCCACGCTCAAGGCCCAGCTCGCCCCGGTCGGCCATGGCCAGCCGGTCGTGGTGCGGGTGGTTGATGGCCGGCCTTCGCAGTCCCTGGGTACGCGCGGTGGCATGTACCCCGAAACCAGCACCATCAGTGTCAGCGGTAACGACGTACTGCCCAAGCTGCAGGCTCAAGCTGAAGCCGCTGTGCGCCTGCTCGGTTTCACCCCGACGCCCAACGCCTATAACGCGCCGCAGCTGACCGTGACCCTGGCCGAGCTGAAGTACCAGTCGCCGAAAGACAACCTGTACGTGACCGAGGCCACCATTGGCGCCACGTTCCGTGCCGACGTGAAAAACGCCGGTCGCAGCTACAGCGGCCGTTACGGTGCGTCGCTGGACCAGCGTTTCGGCATGGCGCCGAACCAGGAGACCAACACCCAGCTGGTGGGCGATGTGCTGAGCGATGCGCTGACCCGCCTGTTCAAGGACCCGACCATTGGTCAGGTGCTGGGGCAGTAAGCTTTTAGCTGCATGAAGAAAACCCGCTGCCTGTGTACCAGGTAGCGGGTTTTTTGTTGTCTGTACCGGCCTCTTCGCGGGTGAACCCGCTCCCACAGTTATTACACAGCGCTCAGGTTCGTTGCGGTCCCTGTGGGAGCGGGTTTACCCGCGAAGAGGCCGTCACAGGCTTAAGCAGCCTCTATCTGGAAATCCAGCAAGCTCAGGCCGGTTTGGGTATCGATATCCGGCAAATCCTCATGCACATGCCCACCCAGTGCACAGTAGACCAGCCACTGGCGGTCCTGCACATTGATGGCGAAACCATCGATCAGCGCCTGCTGTTCATCGCTCTGGGCCACGAGGTAGAGGCGGTCCTGGTTTTCGGCGTGCAGCATGAACAAGCTCCGGGTCATGAAAAGGCCGACAGGGTGGCCTGTTCTGATGACGAGCGCATGATAGATGAAATTTAATGACAGTTTGTCGCCCAGGCCGGGCGCCAAGGCGCGACTTGGGTAAAATGCGGGGCTTTGCCGTCGCTTACACCGAGGTTGCGTGATGTCCTTGCAAGTGCTCTGGGGGTTCCTGGCCGCCCATCCCACCAAGCTGATCAACCTGCTGGCACTGCTGCTGACCTGCCCAGGCGGGTTGCTGCTGCACAGCGCACGGCGGCGCGAGGCCGATACCCGCGAAAGCCTGGCGGTGGAGGAAGGGGTGGTGGATGCATTCGACCTGCGGGTGCCCAAGTACTTCTACATTCTCGGGTTTTCTTGCCTGGCGATGGCCCTGCTGCTTTCCTGGTTCAGCACCTGGGTTTGAGATTTTGGGGCCGCTTTGCGGCCCATCGCGACGCAAGGCCGCTCCTACAGGAGGATTGTGGTCTCTTGTAGGAGCGGCCTTGTGTCGCGATAGGGCTGCAAAGCAGCCCCGGCAATCCATCAGGCTACCGGCGCTTGCTGCCTGACCTGATACTGGTTACGCACCGGCGTCGCATACTGCAACACCAGGTACGGCCGCTGCTCCTCAGGGCAGGCATCCAGGCGGCGCTGCCATTCTTCCTTGGCCTTGGCCAATTCATCCGCCGGGAACACCTTCTCGGCGCCAGGCACCTGCAGGGCCTCGTCCTTGCCATCCCACATCGCATACGCCAGGTAATGCACCGGGAACAGCCGGTAGCCACCCAGGATCTGCCGGTCAATTTCCGCCGCCAGCTGCTTGGTGTCCTCGTGGTACTCGGTCACCGGCGGGGCGAAGTTGATGTGCACCCGGCCCTTGTAACCGGTAATGCCCTTGGCGATGCTGTTGTCGTCCTCGCCCGGCGCCTTCTTGTAGGTGCCGGTGGTGGCGCGGATGTACAGCTCGCGGGCTTTGGCCTGGTCGCACGGGTCGTATTCGTAGCTGATCGATACCGGCGTCAGGTTCAGGCTCTGGATCACCGCGCCGAACGGCTCGTCCTTGCGGCTCATGTGGAACATCTTGAGAATCGCCGAGTCGGTGCGGTCGTCACCGTCCTTGGCCCGCCCTTCGGCCTGGGCAATCCAGATCGACGTGGCATCGTTGCGGATCGAGTGGTTGATGTACGCCGAGAGCAACTGGTAGGCGGCCAGCTTCTCGCGGCGCCCGCTGATCGAACGGTGCACGATGAAACTCTTGTTCAGGCGCATCATGTCGCTGACAAAGGGCTTTTGCAGCAGGTTGTCGCCAATGGCGATGCGCGGGGTCGGCAAGCCGGCGTGGTACACCGCGTAGTTGACGAAGGCCGGGTCCATGACGATGTCACGGTGGTTGGCCAGGAACAGGTAGGCCGTGCCAGCCTTGAGCTGTTCCACGCCCGAATAAGTGACGCCGTCGGTGGCGCGGTCGATGGTCTGGTCGACGTAGTACTCGACTTTGTCCTGCAAGGTCGAGACGCAGGTAACGCCGGCAAATTCCTTGCGCAGGCGGCGGGCAATCAGGGGCTTGAGCAACCAGCCGAGAGCACCGGCCGCACGCGGAAAGCGGAAGTGGGTGAGGATATCGAGGAATGCCGGGTCGCTGAGCAGGCGTGCCAGAACGGCAGGGACCTCAGCGTCGTCGTACGGTCGGATGGCATCGAATTCGCCCATCATGCTCTCTTGTTGGAAACGGCTAGGGTAATAAGGTAGGGGCGGGCTCCGAAAAACGGCTCGGACACACACAGGCCCTGTAAATAGACCGGTAATTATACGCATAAGTCACCCCGGAGGCCGCGATGCTGGAAACTGCGATCTACGATTGCCCTTATTGTGGCGAAGAAGTCGAAACCTCGGTGGACCTTTCCGGTGGTGATCAGGAGTACATCGAGGACTGCCAGGTGTGCTGCAAACCTATCCGCTTTGTGCTGCAGGTTCATGGCGAAGAGTGGATGCTGGATGTCTATGGTGAGAATGATTGATGCGGCGGATCTACGAACCGGAAAACCTGCTTGAAGCCGAAATGCTGGCCGGCATGCTGGCCAGTGAGGGCATCGACGTGCACCTGGCAGGTCGTGACCTGGTGGGCGGCGTGGGCGAGCTGCCGCTGCAAGGGCTGCTCGGGCTTGCGGTGCCGGATGAGCAGGCCGAGTACGCACGGCAATTGATCGACGCGTACAATGGTGCCCAGCCGCTTGCCGGCGACGAACCGGAGAGTCTTCCCGGTACCTTGATCTGCTAGGTTCTGAATTCGCCCATGTGTGGACGTTACGCCCTGTTTCGCTGGCCCCAGGCTCTAGCCAGTCTGCCGGGCTTTCCTGTCGGCCAGCCGGCCCAATGGAACATTTCGCCTGGGGCTTCGGTGCTGATCCAGCGCCAGCTCGACGGCCAGCAGCAACTGGCCAAGGCGCGCTGGGGGCTGACCCCGGCCTGGCTTACTGACCTATCCCGTACCCCCGCCCATGCCCGCGCGGAAACCCTGGCCGAGCAGCCCATGTTCCGTGACGCGTTTCGCCAGCGCCGCTGCCTGATGCCGGCCAACGGCTTTTACGAGTGGCGTGGCAGCGTGCGCAAACGCCCGTACTGGCTGACCCCGGGGGAGGGGGCGTCGTTGTACTTTGCAGCGGTGTGGGAGGCCTACCCGGTGCAGGACCAGGTGTGGCTGAGTTGCGCGGTGGTGACCCAGGCGGCCATGAACCAGCGCCGACCGTTGATACTGGACGAGGCCGGGCAGGCGGCCTGGCTTGACCCGGACACGCCGGTTACCCGCTTGCATGAACTGCTGGCCAGCCCGCCGGCCCAGTTGCGCGAGCGGGCCTTGGCGAATTTCGTCAATGATCCGAAGCTGGATGCGCCGGAGTGCCTTACCCCTGCTTGATGGGTTGCCTGTGCCGGCCCTTTCGCGGGTAAACCCGCTCCTACAACGAACGCGTTCCCCTGTAGGAGCGGGTTTACCCGCGAAGAGGCCGGTACAGGCAAAGAAAATCTTCCCTGCGGCTATGGCGGCCCCAGGCGACTCGGCCTAGGATACGGCGCATGTAAAAAGGGAGTGTTTTCATGCGTAAGTCTTTTGCCGTCAGCCTGTTGAGTGCTGGCATCCTGCTGGCTGGCTGCCAGGCGGTGAACACCACCAGCGGTGGTGCTGTTGGCGTCGAACGCCAGCAGTACATGTTCAGCATGCTCTCGACCGATGAGGTCAACCAGATGTACGCCCAGTCGTACCAGCAGACCTTGGGTGAAGCATCGAACAAAGGCGTGCTCGACAAGTCCAGCGCTGATGCCAAGCGTGTGCAGGTGATTGCCAACCGCCTGATCGCCCAGGCCCCCAAGTTCCGCCCGGATGCCGCGCAGTGGAAATGGGAGGTCAACGTGATCAAGAGCGATGAACTCAATGCCAACTGCGGCCCAGGCGGCAAGATCATCGTCTACACCGGTCTGATCGATCAGCTCAAGCTCACCGATGCGGAAATTGCCGCGGTAGTGGGGCACGAAATTGCCCACGCCTTGCGTGAGCACAGCCGTGAGGCGATGTCCAAGGCGTATGGCGTGGAAATGGCCCGCCAGGGTGCCGGCGCCATCTTCGGCCTTGGCCAGGGCAGCATGGCCATGGCCGATGCCGTGGTGAACTACGCCATGACCCTGCCCAACAGCCGGGCCAACGAAAACGAGGCCGACCTGATTGGCCTGGAGCTGTCGGCGCGTGCCGGTTACGACCCGAACGCCGCGATCACCTTGTGGAACAAGATGAGCAAGGCTTCCGAAGGTGCGCCGCCTGAGTTCATGAGCACTCACCCGGCGTCTGCGAGCCGCATTGCTTCGCTGCAGGCGGCGATTCCGAAGGTTATGCCGCTGTATCAGGCTGCTGCCAAGCAGTAAGGCCCTGCTTTGCGCGATCCCTTGTAGGAGCAGCCTTGTGCTGCGAAAGGGCCGGTAAGAGCACCACATTTTCGGGTGCCTGTACCATCCTCTTCGCAGCGCAAGGCTGCTCCTACAGGGTTTGCTTCAGCCTGTGACCCTTAATTACCCAATCCAGCCACTGGCCTTCATCGCCGAATAAACGGCCACGATCGCCAGCACGAAGAACGCCGTGGCCGCCAGGCGACGAATCAGCGTCAGCGGCAGTTTGTCCGCCGCGAAGTTACCCGCCAATACCACCGGCACGTTGGCAATCAGCATGCCCAGGGTGGTACCGATGATGACCATGATCAGGTGCGGATACTGCGCAGCCAGCATCACCGTGGCGACCTGGGTCTTGTCACCGATTTCGGCCAGGAAGAACGCGATCAGCGTGGTCAGGAACGGCCCGAAGCGGCGTGCCGGGTTCTCGTCGTCATCCATCTTGTCCGGTACCAGGGTCCACAGCGCAGTGGCAGTGAAGCTTGCGGCCAGGATCCAGTGCAGTGCCGAGTTGCTGAAGAAGCTACCGACCCACGCGCCCACGGCACCGGCCGCAGCATGGTTGGCCAGGGTGGCGGCGATGATGCCGGCGATGATCGGCCAAGGCTTGCGGAAGCGGGCAGCGAGAATGAGCGCGAGCAGTTGGGTCTTGTCGCCGATTTCGGCGAGGGCCACGATGGCGGTGGGAACTAGCAGAGATTCCAGCATCAGGTTTCCTACGGGGGCGGGTCGACACGGCTATGACACGTACAGCCTCCCCGCCCCGGGTAAGGTGTGCGTGTCATAGGTCTTGTCAAACCCTGGATCCGTCTATGCGGATCTCCATGCAGGCTGGCATGGCGGGTCGCACGCGCCATGGTCTGTGGACCAAGTATGTTGACGCGTACCGGGCGAGCTGGGTGCTCGCGGGAGACTACTCCCCTAGGACGGTGCGGATTCTGCCTAGGCAAAACGCTTTCGGCAAGCGGTGATTTTATCCGCGCGTTGCCTGGTAGATGCGGAAACCGTCGGCCTCATCGCGGATCTGGCAGTTGCCCAACGCGGTTTCGATCAGCGGCCGGTAGCGCAGGAAGCTGTTCGCCACCAGGCGTATTTCGCCGCCTTTTCGCAGGTGGATGGCAGATTTTTTCAGCAAAGTTTCCGATGCCTGGTAGTGGGTGTGCACGCCCGTATGGAACGGTGGGTTGCTTAGGATCACGCTCAGGTCGGTGGGTGCTGCGTCAATGCCATCGCCGATGATCACGTCGCCTTCCAGGCCGTTAGCGGCCAATGTCAGGCGGCTGGCCGCTGCCGCGAAGGCGTCAACGTCCAGCAGGGTCACGCGGCTTTGCGGGTAACGGCGTTTGACCGTGGCGCCCAGTACCCCGGCACCGCAACCGAAGTCCAGCACATGCCCGTTCGGCAGGCCGTCGAGGTGCTTGAGCAGCAGGGCGGTACCGCGATCGAGGCGGCCATGGCTGAACACGCCGGGCAGGCTGACCACTTGCAGCGGGCCGTCTTCCAGGGCGAGCTCGAAGCGTTCGGCCAGGCTTTCCAGGGGTTTGACCTCTGGCGCGTGTTCGATGGTCACTTGCCACAGTTGGCAATGGCGGGCGCTGTCGAGCTTGCGTGGTTTGCCAAAGGCCTGCAGCTGCTTGGCCGCGCCTTCGATGCCGCCGCGCTTTTCACCCACCAGGTACAGCTCGCGGCCGGCCAGGCGCGAGGCCAGGGCGTTGAGCAGGTAGGCAGCCAGTTCGCGGGACTTGGGCAGGAACAGCACGGCGCTGTCGAAGGCTGCATCAGGGGCCTCGACGCCGAAATGGCTGCGGCCGGCGAAGCGGCTGTCGAGCATGGCCTGATCGCCGGCGTGCCAGGTCCAGGCCTGGGCCTGGGGCAACTGGCCGAGCAGGTCGTCGGCGGGGGCGCCGGCAATCAGCAGCGGCCCCTGGAACAGCTCTGCCTGGCGGAGCAACACTTCACTGCGCGGGTCCATGGACGACGCCTCCTGAAAAAAGTGGCGCAGTGTAGCAGAGGCGGGCGCCGGGCTCAGCAGACCACGCGGCGCGGTTGGCCGGCGAAGAAGGCCTGGGCATTTTCGCTGAGCTGGCCGACGATGCGCTGGCGCGACTCCACCGCGCCCCAGGCGCTGTGCGGGGTGATGATCAGGCGCGGAATACCGGGGTCGAGCAGCGGGTTGCCGTTGACCGGTGGCTCCACGCTCAACACGTCAGTGGCGGCGCCGCCCAGGTGGCCGCTGCGCAGGGCGTTGGCCAGCGCCTGTTCGTCGATCAGGCCGCCACGGGCGGTATTGACCACCAGCGCATTGGGCTTGAGCAGGGCCAGCTCGCGGGCGCCGAGCATGTGCCGGGTGTGTTCGTTCAGTGGGCAGTGCAAGGTCAGGGCGTCGACTTGTGGCAGTAGTTCGTCCAGTGGCAGCCGGTCGGCCCGCTCCGGGCGACCGGGGATCTGCCCGCTCAGCACGCGCATGCCAAAGGCTTCGGCCAGCCGCGCCACCGCGCCGCCCAGCTCGCCGTGGCCGAGCAGGCCGAGGGTTTTGCCCTCCAGTTCGACAATGGGGAAGTCCAGCAGGCAGAATTGGCTGGCCTTGGCCCACTGGCCGTCGGCCACCGCCTGGTTGTAGTCGCACAGGCGTGTAGCCAGGGCCAGCAGCAGGGCGAGGGTGTGTTGGGCGACGGAGGGGGTGCCGTAGCCCTGGCAGTTGCACACGGTGATGCCCTGGGCGCGCGCCGCCGCCAGGTCGACATTGTTGGTACCGGTGGCGGCCACCAGGATCAGCTTGAGCTGCGGGTTGGCGGCCAGGGTCGCGGCGTCCAGCATGACTTTGTTGCTGACCACCGCGACGGCGCCCTGCAGGCGTTCGGCAACCTGCTCCGGGCGGGTGGCGGCGAACAGCTCGAACTCGTCGAACTGCTGCTGCAGGGGCGAGAGGTCGAGATCGCCAAGGTCCAGGGACTGGTGATCGAGAAACACGGCGCGACGCGGGCTGGGCATGAAGTTCTCCGGTGCAGGGCGGGGTATCGGTGTTGTAGCCATTCGCGGGTGAACCCGCTCCCACAGGTACACCACAGGCCTCAGGGGCGGTGAAGGCCTTGTAGGAGCGGGTTTACCCGCGAAGAGGCCCTCAGCTTCACCACATAACCTGAAGCTGCCGCCGCAGTGTCTAGCTCAACCTTGCCGCCCGTCAACGCCCGCCACTCATACCTTTGCCACGCAAATCATTCCTTCGGCTGATTTAGCCGTCACATTGGCGAACTACAGTAGTTACCAAACTTGTCCAGCCCGCTTTTCAGAAAGGGATACCCATGCTGCAGACCCGCATCATCAAGCCCGCCGAGGGCGCCTACGCCTACCCCCTGCTGATCAAGCGCCTGCTGATGTCTGGCAGCCGCTATGAAAAGACCCGCGAAATCGTCTATCGCGACCAGTTGCGGCTGACTTATCTACAGCTCAACGAGCGCATCGCGCGCCTGGCCAATGTGCTGACCGAAGCCGGGGTAAAGGCCGGGGACACCGTGGCGGTAATGGACTGGGACAGCCACCGCTACCTGGAATGCATGTTCGCCATCCCGATGATCGGTGCGGTGGTGCACACCATCAACGTGCGCCTGTCGCCCGAGCAGATCCTCTACACCATGAACCACGCCGAAGACCGCGTGGTGCTGGTCAACAGCGACTTCGTCGGCCTGTACCAGGCCATCGCCGGGCAACTGACGACCGTCGACAAGACCCTGCTGCTGACCGATGGCCCGGACAAGACCGCCGAGTTGCCCAACCTGCTTGGCGAGTACGAGCAACTGCTGGCAGCAGCCAGCCCGCGCTACGACTTCCCGGACTTCGACGAGAACTCGGTGGCCACCACCTTCTACACCACCGGCACCACCGGCAACCCGAAGGGCGTGTACTTCACCCACCGGCAACTGGTGCTGCATACCCTGGCCGAAGCCTCGGTGACCGGCAGCATCGACAGCGTGCGCCTGCTGGGCAGCAACGACGTGTACATGCCCATCACCCCGATGTTCCATGTGCACGCCTGGGGTATACCCTACGCCGCCACAATGCTTGGCATGAAGCAGGTGTACCCAGGGCGCTACGAGCCGGACATGCTGGTCAAATTGTGGCGCGAAGAGAAAGTCACTTTCTCTCATTGCGTGCCGACCATCCTGCAGATGCTGCTCAACTGCCCGACTGCCCAAGGCCAGGATTTCGGCGGCTGGAAGATCATCATCGGTGGCAGCGCGCTCAACCGTTCGCTGTACCAGGCAGCCTTGGCGCGCGGCATCCAGCTGACCGCGGCATACGGCATGTCCGAGACCTGCCCGCTGATCTCCGCCGCGCACCTGAACGACGAACTGCAAGCCGGCAGCGAGGATGAGCGCGTTACCTACCGCATCAAGGCCGGCGTGCCGGTGCCGCTGGTCGAGGCGGCCATCGTCGATGGTGACGGCAACTTCCTGCCCGCCGATGGCGAAACCCAGGGCGAGCTGGTGCTGCGTGCACCGTGGTTGACCATGGGCTACTTCAAGGAGCCGGAAAAGAGCGAGGAGCTGTGGCAGGGCGGCTGGCTGCACACCGGTGACGTCGCCACCCTCGACGGCATGGGCTACATCGACATACGCGACCGCATCAAGGACGTGATCAAGACCGGTGGCGAGTGGATTTCTTCGCTCGACCTGGAAGACCTGATCAGCCGTCACCCGGCCGTACGCGAGGTGGCGGTGGTTGGGGTGGCCGACCCGCAATGGGGCGAGCGCCCGTTTGCCCTGCTGGTGGTGCGTGACGGCCAGGCCATCGACGCCAAGGCGCTCAAGGAGCACCTCAAGCCGTTTGTCGAACAGGGGCACATCAACAAATGGGCGATTCCTAGCCAGATCGCTGTTGTTACTGAAATTCCCAAGACCAGCGTCGGCAAGCTCGACAAGAAGCGCATCCGCCAGGACATCGTCCAATGGCAGGCCAGCAACAGCGCGTTCCTTTCCACGCTGTAACCGCCATGCGGGTCGCGTATGTCAGTACGCGACCCGCATGCTAGACGGATCGGCGCCTTGCCAAATGGCAGAAATGCGCCATCCTTGAGCTCTGCCAGCGCGCATTCAAAGCACCCTGCAGCGGGTTGGCGGCATGGAGCGCAAATCACACTTTAGAGGGATCAAGCGCCTGTGCCTTGCTGGCTATAGTCGGGGCCAGGGGATTTTCAGGAAGGGGGAGGGCGACATGCGCAACACATGTCGCTGCGGGCGCAAGCCCGCACACCGGTCGCACGGGCCGTTCTTGAAAGGACTCACTGCCATAACAAAAAAGTACATGGAGTAGCGTCGATGAAATCTGCACACCTGTTCTGGCGCCGGGCCAAATTGCCCTTGGCCGTCAGCCTTGCTTCCACGCTCGCAAGTCCAGCTTTCGCAGTCAGTTTCAACATTGGTGAAATCGAAGGCCAGTTCGACTCGTCGCTCTCCGTCGGCGCCAGCTGGTCGACTGCCAACCCCAACCAGAACCTGATCGGCGTCAACAACGGCGGCAAGGGCCTGTCACAGACATCCGACGATGGCCACCTGAACTTCAAGAAGGGCGAAACCTTCTCGAAGATCTTCAAGGGCATCCATGACCTGGAGCTCAAGTACGGTGACACCGGCGTGTTCGTCCGCGGCAAGTACTGGTACGACTTTGAGCTCAAGGATGAAAGCCGCCAGTTCAAGGACATCAGCGACTCCAACCGCAAGGAAGGCGCCAAGTCGTCCGGCGCCGAAATGCTCGACGCCTTTGTCTACCACAACTATGCCATCGGCGATCAGCCTGGCTCGGTACGCCTGGGCAAGCAGGTGGTGAGCTGGGGTGAAAGTACCTTCATTGGTGGCGGCATCAACGCGATCAACCCTATCGACGTGTCGGCATTCCGCCGCCCGGGGGCCGAAATCAAGGAAGGCCTGATTCCGGTCAACATGTTCTACGTTTCGCAGAGCCTGACCGACAACCTGTCGACCGAGGCCTTCTACCAGATCGAATGGGACCAGACGGTTGTTGATAACTGCGGCACCTTCTTCTCCCAGCCGGATGTGATTGCCGATGGCTGCAACAACAACCTGGCCGTGCTGGCTACCCAGAACTCCCTGGCCAGCCGGCTTGGGCCGCTTAATGCCCCTGTCGCGGCTGCGCTGGCGGCGCAAGGTGTGACTCATGGTTCGCCCGACGAGGGGGTGATCGTAAAGCGCGGGCCGGATCGTGATGCACGCGACAGCGGTCAGTTCGGCGTTGCAATGCGCTACATGTTCGAACCGCTGAACACCGAGTTTGGTGGCTATTTCATGAACTACCACAGCCGCGCGCCAATTTTCAGTGGCCGTGGGGCCGATCTTCAGTACTACAGCGCCAGCGGCCTGGCAGGTGCGCTGGTCCGCGCAGGTGTACCCGCGTCGCAGTTGGCCGGCCTGGTGCCAACCCTCTTGCCGTTGCAAGTGGCAGGCAACTCCAGCTATTACGTCGAGTATCCGGAAGACATCCGTCTGTACGGGCTGAGCTTCTCTACGACACTGCCCACAGGCACTGCCTGGAGCGGTGAAATCAGCTACCGTCCGAACGCGCCCGTGCAGTTGAATACCACCGATATTCTCTTTTCCGGCCTGACCCCCCTCAACCCGGATGTATCGGTGTTGCAAGGCCGCCCTGGCACCGACCAGCCAGGTTACCGTCGCAAGGAAATCACCCAGCTGCAGACAACCTTCACTCACTTCTTCGATCAGGTGATGGGTGCCGAGCGGTTGACCATGGTAGGGGAAGTCGGCTGGACTCACGTTGGCGGGCTGGAAAGCACGTCCAAGTTGCGTTACGGGCGTGACCCGGTGTTTGGCCCGGGGCCGTTGCCTAACGGCCAATGCGAAACACTCAACACCGGTACCTTGGGCACCTCCAATGCCAACAACGTATCGCGCTACTGCGAAAATGATGGTTACACCACGTCCGACTCCTGGGGCTACCGCGTCCGTGCGATCTGGGACTACAACAACGTCTTTGCCGGGGTGAACCTGCGCCCGAGCGTGGCTTGGTCGCACGACGTCGATGGTTATTCGCCTGGCCCGGGCGCCAACTTCGAGGAAGGCCGCAAGGCTGTCAGCCTGGGCCTGGACGCCGAGTACCAGCAAACCTACACGGCGAGCCTGTCCTACACCAACTTCTTCGATGGCAAGTACACCACCGTGGATGACCGTGACTTTGTCGCGCTCAGCTTCGGTGTGAACTTCTAAGCATACAGATCCAGGACGACACGACATGAACAAGACCAGAAGTCTGCTGCAAGCCGGTGTGCTGGGCCTGTCCCTGCTGGCGACCAGTGTCATGGCTGCGGTATCCGCTGACCAGGCGGCCAAGTTGGGCAGCACCCTGACCCCGATGGGTGCCGAAAAGGCTGGCAATGCCGATGGCTCGATCGGCCCGTGGGAGCCGCTGTCGAAGACCGCGGGCAGTGTCGACGGCAAGGGCTTCCTGTCCGACCCGTACGGCAGTGACAAGCCGCTGTTCACCATCACCGCGCAAAACGCCGACCAGTACAAGGACAAGCTCTCGCCGGGCCAGCTGGCCATGCTCAAGCGCTACCCGGATACCTTCAGGATCCCGGTGTTCAAGACTCATCGCGGCTCTACGGCCCCCGCCGACGTGTTCGCCGCCATCAAGGAAAACGCCACCAAGGCCACCCTGGTCGAAGGCGGCAACGGCCTGAACAACTTCCGTACGGCGGTACCGTTCCCGATCCCGCAAAGCGGCCTGGAGGTGATCTGGAACCACATCACCCGTTATCGGGGTGGCAGCGTCAGCCGCCTGGTGACCCAGGCCACGCCGCAGCAGAATGGCTCTTTCAACCCCGTGTACTTCTCCGACCAGTTTGTCTTCCGCGACAAGATGAAGGACTACGACCCGAACAACCCGGGCAACATCCTGTTCTACTTCAAGCAGGAAGTGACCGCGCCGGCGCGCCTGGCCGGTACCGTGTTGCTGGTGCACGAGACCCTCGACCAGGTGAAGGAACCGCGCAAGGCCTGGATCTACAACGCCGGCCAACGCCGCGTGCGCCAGGCGCCGCAAGTGTCGTATGACGGCCCGGGCACCGCCGCCGACGGCCTGCGTACCTCGGACAACCTGGACATGTTCAACGGTGCGCCAGACCGCTATGACTGGAAGCTGGAAGGCAAGAAGGAGCTGTACATCGCGTCCAACGCCTTCAAGCTGGACGACCCCAAGCTCAAGTACACCGACATCATCAAGGCCGGGCACATCAACCAGGACCTGGCCCGTTACGAGCTGCGTCGGGTCTGGCACGTGGTCGCGACCCTCAAGCCGGGCCAACGGCACATCTACGCCAAGCGTGACTTCTACATTGACGAAGACACCTGGCAGGCCGCAGTGATCGACCAGTACGACGGCCGTGGCCAGCTGTGGCGTGTTTCCGAGGCCCACGCCCAGCCGTATTACAACGTGGAGGTACCCTGGTACACCCTGGAAACCATCTACGACCTGCAATCGGGCCGCTACCTGGCCTTGGGCATGAAGAACGAAGAAAAGCGTGCCTACGACTTCGGCTTCAGCGCCAGCAAGGCTGACTTCCAGCCTGCGGCATTGCGCCAGTCCGGTATTCGCTAAGTACTGCGTAGCCCCAGAGCGCCCCGGCTTGCCGGGGCGTTTCTATTTACCTGTCCCGGCCTCTTCGCGGGTGAACCCGCTCCCACAGGTCCCGCACAAGCCTCAGGACCTGTGTGGTCCTTGTGGGAGCGGGTTCACCCGCGAAGAGGCCAGAACAGGCAATAAACCCGCTGAATACCCCACCAAACCCCCGCCCCAACGCCTGTCCATCAGCGTTGTTGCTTTTTGTCGTAGTCTTTTACAACCCAATTGTTCCCATCATCTTCAAATGCGCAGCGTTACCCGCTAGTCTCGCAAGCATCCATATCGCCGTAGTCTTCCAACCAGAACGAGCCGGCCATGACAGATCTGTCCCGTACGCATGGATTCGCCAGCCAGGCCCTGGGCCTGCTGGACGGGCGTTTCTTCCGGCCGCCGCTGCCGGACGGCCATGTGCCGCGCCTGCGTTTGTGCCAGCGTCTGCAAGCCGGCCTCGGCGGGCGGCTGCTGCTGGTCAATGCACCGGCCGGTTTCGGCAAAAGCTCCCTGGCCATCGAATTTTGCGAAGCATTGCCCGAGCATTGGCGCAGCCTGTGGCTGGGCCTGAGCCAACGTGATGCCGACCCAGGGCGCTTCCTCGAACGCCTGCTCGAAGGCCTGCAGCAGTACTGCCCGGCACTGGGTGGCCAAGCCATGGGCCTGCTGAAAATGCGCCAGCGCCATCAGCCATTCGCCTTCGAAGAATGGCTCGACGGCCTGCTCGACGAGTTGGCGCTGTACCTGCAAGCCGATACCCCGCTGTTGCTGGTGCTGGACGACTACCACCTGGCCCAGGGGCCGGTGCTCGACCGTTGCCTGCAGTTCTTCCTCAATCACCTCCCCCCCGGCCTGGTTCTACTGGTCACCAGCCGCCAGCGCCCCGACTGGCACCTGGCGCGCCTGCGTCTGTCACGGCAACTGGTCGAACTCAACGAGCAGGAGTTGCGCCTCACCGCCGAAGAGTCGCTGGCCGTTATCGGTCGCCAGCCCACCGGCCTGCGTGGCCAGGCCCTGGACAACCTGATCCTGCGCAGCGATGGCTGGGTGGCCGGGCTGCGCTTCTGGCAACTGGCGGTCAGCGAGTCTGCCGATGAGCATGCCTTGCCCCAGGCGCTGCACGGCGGCGAGGGGCTGATTCGCGACTATCTGCTTGAAGAAGTCATCGACATGCTGCCCGCCGATGTCCAGGCCTTCTTGTACGAAACCGCCTGCCAGGAGCGTTTCTGCGCCCCGCTGTGCGATGCCTTGCGTGGTCGCCACGACAGTGCCGTGATCCTGCGTTTCCTGCAGGCGCACCAAGTGTTCCTGGTGCCGCTGGACGAACATGGCCACTGGTTCCGCTACCACCACCTGTTCTCCGACCTGCTGCGCAGCCGACAGGCCAGCGAACCGCTGGCAGGCCTGCACCTGCGGGCCTGCCGCTGGTTCGAAGCCCAAGGGCTGCTGGACGAAGCGGTGGAGCAGGCGTTGCGTGCCGGCCACCTCGATGTTGCCGCCGACCTGGTGCAAAGCCTGTCCGAAGAGCAATTGCTGGCCGAACAGAACGTCGGCATGTTGCTGCGCTGGAAGATGGACCTGCCCGACAGCTTGCTGATCAGCACGCCGCGCCTGATCGTGCTGTACAGCTGGGCGTTGGGCCTGGCTTGCCAGCTGGACGCGGCCGAAGAGCTGGCGGGTTACCTCAGCCGCTTCCTGCCAGCCCCTTCGGCGACTGCGCAAAATTCCATGCTGGCCCAGTGGCTGGCGCTGAGTGGTGTCATCGCCCGTGGCCGTGGTGACCGCGAGCGCACCCTGGCCTATTGCGGTGAAGCGCTGCAGAGCCTGCCGAGCAAGCGTTATGGCCAACGCCTGGTATGCCTGTCGACGCTGTCCAACCTGGCCATCGCCGATGGCGACTTCTGGCGGGCCCGTGGCTGGAATCGCGAGGCGCTGGAGCTGGCCCAGCGTGTCGGCAACCCGCTGTTCGAGGCCCTGGCCCATTACGACCGGGCGCGGGTACTGCACGCCCGTGGTGAAGTGTTGCGGGCGCTGGACGAAGTGCGTCAGGGCCTGCAGCGCCTGCAAGGGCTTTCGGCGCAGCGCCTGTATGCCGTGCGCGCCCGCCTGACACTTTACGAAGGCTACCTGCTGGTCTCGCGCCTGCAGCCAGCCCAGGGCCGTGCGCGCTTGCGCGCGGGGCTGGGCGAGGCGCGGGCTTGCCGGGATATCAGCGTGCTTATCGGCCACTGCGTGATCGCTACGCTCGATGGCCGGGAAGGGCACTTTGCCGAGGCCTTTGCCGAACTGGCCGAGGCCGAGCGGCTGATGCATATCTGGGACGTGCCGCCGGTCTACTACCTGGCCATGATCACCTTGGTCAAATGCGAGTTGTGGCTGGCCCAGGGGCGCACCGACCTGGCGGAGTCGTGGTTGCTGCGTCTTGGCCAGACCTACGGCGGCGAGCAAGCGGCGGCGGCACCGGAGTTCCACCCGTTGCTGCCCTTGCACATCGAGTTGCAGCAGGCATTGCTTGAACGTATCCAGTCGCGTTGTGACGAAGCAGTACAGCGCTTGTCCAGCCTGACGCAGCGCGGCCAGTCCAGTGGCGGCATGATGCTCACTGTCAGCGCCTTGTGCCAATGGGTCGCCTTGTTGTTGGGTGAAGGCCAGGAGGGGCAGGCGGCGAAGTTGATGCCAAGCTTGCTGGAGGCTGCCCAGGGCGGTGTGTTGCAGCCGTTCCAGCCGTTGCTGGAGCAGCACCCGCAGTGGCTTCACGAGCAGTTACAGGCTGGGGGCGCTTGCCCGGTGCAGGTAGAACTGCTCAAACGCTTGCCACAGATGCCGACAGC
The DNA here is from genome assembly GCF_044749595.1 of Pseudomonas sp. NPDC089392. NCBI lineage: Bacteria > Pseudomonadati > Pseudomonadota > Gammaproteobacteria > Pseudomonadales > Pseudomonadaceae > Pseudomonas > Pseudomonas sp. NPDC089392. The sequence goes on along the minus strand of NZ_JBIVIF010000004.1, from coordinate 166,991 downwards.
CAGCACGGGCAGCGGCGAAGCCTTGAGTGGCCGTGAGCTGGCCGTACTTGAGCTTATTGCCCAAGGCTGCTCCAACCAGCAGATCAGCGAGCGGCTGTTCATTTCGCTGCACACTGTGAAAACCCACGCCAGCCACATCAACAGCAAGCTGGGGGTGGAGCGGCGTACCCAGGCAGTGGCCAAGGCCAAATCCTTGGGCTTGCTAGCGTGATGTTGGCCCTGTGGCTCATCGCCCGCTAAAGTGATGGCCTGTGGCCGCCATTTGTGGCGACCAATGTTCTACCCTCATCTTTCCCGACCAGCTGCCGATACAGCGATCGGTGGCATCGCCTCGCGCGATTTTTCAATCATTCCAAGGCAGGTCGTGTTGATGCTGCAGTACGGGCAAAAGAGCTTTCTGATCGTCGACGACTTTACCGACTTTCGCACGTCGACGCGTTCCATGCTGCGTGAGTTGGGCGTGCGTGACGTGGACACCGCCGACAGCGGCGAGCAGGCGCTGCGCATGTGCGCGCAGAAGCGCTATGACTTCATCCTGCAGGACTTCCACCTGGGCGACGGCAAGAAGAACGGCCAGCAGGTGCTTGAAGACCTGATTATCGACAAGCACATCAGCCATGAATGCGTGTTCATCATGGTCACTGCCGAGAGCAGCCAGGCTATTGTCCTGAGTGCCATCGAGCATGAGCCCGATGCCTACCTGACCAAACCGTTCAACCGGGTTGGCCTGGCCCAGCGCGTCGAGAAACTGTTCCAGCGCAAGACGCTGCTCAAGCCGATCCTGCAGGCACTGGACCGCAGCCGTCCTGCCGAAGTGCTGGCGGCCTGTGCCGAGTTGTGCAAGAAGGACCCACGCCTGGCACCGCTGTGCCTGCGCTATCGGGCCGATGCCTTGCGTAACCTCAACCGCTTCGAGGAACTGGAAAAGTTCCTCAAGGCTATCCTGGCCAGCCGCCCGCAGCCGTGGGTTTACGCGGCGCTGGGTGCACTGATGCACAAGCGCGGCCAGAATGCCCAGGCGCAGGGCGTGTACGAGCAGGCACTCAAGGCGTTCCCGATCATGCCGGGCCTTTACGATGGCATGGCTGAGGTGCTGGTAGCCCAGGGCGAAACCAAGCGCGCGCAGAGCCTGCTTGAAGAAGCCGTGCGTCTGTCACCGTTGTCGGTGCGCCGGCAGTCGACGCTGGGCAAGCTGGCGCTGGAAAACGAAGACTTCGAGAGCGCCTCGAAAGCGTTCCGTCATGCAGTGAACCAGGGGCAGAGCTCGCGCTACAAGGATGCCGAAAACAACCTTGGCCTGGTGCAGGCGCTGATGAGCAAGAACGCAGGCTTTGGCCTGGACGCCCGCACTCGGGTCGAGATCAATACCACACTCAGCGAAGTGGCCAAGGAAAACCCCGAGGACCAAGGCTTGCAGGTGCGTGCGCGGATGATGAAAGCCGCCAGCCTGCAGCAGGCCGGTGACCCGGAAACGGCAGCCAAGCTGACCGAGCAGGCGATCCAGCGCCTGGACAAGATGAACCAGTTCTTCTCGGTCGATTCGGCCCTGACCGTTGCCGCGCAGTTGCAGGCGATGGGGCAGGACGCTGCCGCCATCGGCGTGCTGAAGAGCTGTGTGGAAAGTTATGGCGATGACCCCAAGGTCATGGAGAAAGTGGGCAAGCTGACGGACGACCCCAGCGTGCTCAACGCCATTACCGAAGCGGTCACCCTCAATCGCCAGGGTGTGCGCAGTTACCAGGGAGGGCAACTTGGCGAGGCGTTGCAGCTGTTCCGCAAGGCACTGGGTTTACAGCCGAAGAACATCAGCATCGCCCTCAATACCGCCCAGGCGCTGCTGCGCATCGGCGGTGACAACCCTCAGCCTGCGATCATGCAGGAATGCCGCGACGCCCTGACCAGCGTGGCTGGCATTCCCACTAGCGACAACCGCTACGACCGCTATCGCAAATTGCACATCCGAGTGTTCGGCGCATGAATCAAGACAATCAGGGGCTGGATTTTTCCACGGTGATCGCCTCCACCGTGCACGACCTCAAAAGTTCGTTGGCGGCGCTGATCCAGTCCCACAGCCAGTGGGTGGAGCGCTTGCCCGAGGAGCTGCGCGGCGGTGCCGAGCAAGGCATGATGGAGCACGAGTTTCGCCACCTAAACGGCATGCTGGTGCAGTTGCTGGGGTTGTACAAACTCGGTGTGAACCAGCTGCCGGTGTGCCCGGACTATCACGAACTGGATGACTTCATCGAAGCCCAGCTGGCAGCGCATGAAGAAGTGCTGAAGCACAACGATATCCTCGCCACCTGGCGCATCGACACCGACAACCCGCTGGGCTTCTTCGACCGCGAACTGGTGGCCTCGGTGATCGCCAACGTCATCACCAACGCTACCCGCTTTGCCGGGCACGCCTTGTTGATCAGCATTGAAGAGGCCGACAACCAGCTGGCCATCTGCGTCAACGATGACGGCCCAGGTTATCCACAGCGTATGCTCGAGCGCCAGCAGGAGTACATCCAGGGTATCGACTCGACCAGCGGCAGCACCGGCCTGGGGCTGTATTTTGCGGCGCGGATCGCGGCGCTGCATGAAAGCGGCGGGGTGCGTGGGCGGATTGAAATCTCCAATGGCGGAGCGCTTGGGGGCGGGTTGTTCAGGTTGTTCCTGCCTTGAGAGCTGGCTGAGTCAGCGTTTCGAATTTTTGCAGTTAGGAAGTAGCTTCCCAAGGTGGCGTAGGGCATTTCCTTCATGTGGTTGCAGGGCTTTTGTCCAGGCCGGGCAAATGACAGTGTAGATACGACGTCTCTACATTTCGCTTGCAATCACTTGGAGGGTTTCTACTATGTATCTACCTTGGGGGATACTCATGCAGATCAAAATTCAGCAGTGGGGCAACAGCGCCGCAATCCGCTTGCCGGCTGCAGTGCTCAAACAGATGCGTCTCGGTGTCGGCTCCACATTGAGCCTGGACACAGCGGGTGAGACGATGGTGCTCAAGCCCGTCAGGTCGAAACCCAAATACACCCTTGAAGAATTGATGGCCCAGTGCGACCTGAACGCACCGGAGCCAGAGGACATGGCCGACTGGAACGCGATGCGCCCGATAGGGCGTGAAGTGTGAAGCGGGTGAAATTCGCCAGGGGCGATATCGTTCGCGTCAACCTCGACCCAACAGTCGGGAGGGAACAGCAGGGCGCCGGGCGACCTGCACTGGTGCTCACGCCGGCTGCCTTCAATGCCTCAGGCTTGGCTGTGATAGTCCCGATCACCCAAGGCGGCGATTTTGCAAGGCATGCAGGTTTTGCTGTCACACTCAGCGGCGCAGGTACGCAAACGCAGGGTGTGATGCTCTGCAACCAGGTGCGCACAGTCGACCTTGAAGCCCGCTTCGCCAAGCGCATAGAGTCGGTACCCGAGGCTGTCATCCTCGATGCACTGGCTCGCGTGCAAACCCTCTTCGATTAAACGGTTCCCGTATACACCATGCAGAATCCCACGTCGGCACTCATCCGCGAAACCTTCCCCGTAGGCCCCCTGCAGTGCAATTGCACCCTGATCGGCGACCCGCTGACCAAAAAGGCCATCGTCGTCGACCCTGGCGGTGACCCGGACAAAATCCTTGCCCGCCTGCAAGCCCATGGCCTGACGCTGGTGAGCATCATCCACACCCATGCGCACTTCGACCACTTCCTGGCCTCGGGCAAACTCAAGGAGCTGACCGGCGCCACGCTGCACCTGCACAAGGACGACCAGGCGCTGTGGGACAATCTGGAGATGCAGTGCCAGATGTTCGGTGTGCCCTACACCCCGGTGCCTGCACCAGACCGCTGGTTGGGCGATGACGAAGAGCTGGCCTGCGGTTGCGGCGTGGCCCTGCACACCCCAGGCCACACCCCCGGCTCGATGAGCTTCTGGTTTGCCGATGCCAAGCTGCTGATTGCGGGTGATACCCTGTTCCGCCGTGGCATTGGCCGCACCGATTTGTGGGGTGGCGACCAACGGGCTATCGTGCGCTCCATCAAGGAGCGGCTGTACCGGCTGGACGAAGAAGCCATCGTGGTGACCGGCCACGGGCCCGACACCCGCCTGGGCGACGAGATGCGTGAGAACCCGTTCGTGCGTGCCTGATGGCACATGAAAACAACTTCACGGAATTTTTCGTTGTTCCAGCAATCCAAGGCTGGCATAGATCCCTTTGTGATCTGCCGCATTTATGAATTTCAGTAGGAGCTTGTCCATGTTCACCATGCGTCGTCTGATTATCGTCGCAACCGCCGCTGCCCTGATGACCGGCTGTGCCGGCCAGAACCCTTACGACAACCAGGGTCAGGCACAGGGTTCCACGGGGATGAGCAAGACCGCCAAATACGGCGGCCTGGGTGCGCTGGCTGGTGCTGTCGCCGGTGCCGCCATCGACCACAACAACCGTGGCAAAGGTGCACTGATCGGCGCCGCCGCCGTGGGTGCAGCTGCAGCTGGTTACGGCTACTACGCCGACAAGCAGGAAGCCGCGCTGCGTGCGCAAATGGCCAACACCGGCGTGGAAGTGCAGCGTCAGGGTGACCAGATCAAGCTGATCATGCCAGGCAACATCACCTTCGCCACCGACTCGGCCAACATCGCGCCAAGCTTCTACGCGCCGCTGAACAACCTGGCCGGCTCGTTCAAGCAGTTCAACCAGAACACCATCGAAGTGGTCGGTTACACCGACAGCACCGGCAGCCGCCAGCACAACATGGACCTGTCCCAGCGCCGCGCGCAGGCAGTCAGCAGCTACCTGACTTCGCAGGGTGTGGATGCCTCGCGTGTTTCGGTACGTGGCATGGGCCCGGACCAGCCGATTGCCAGCAACGCCGACGCCAATGGCCGCTCGCAGAACCGCCGTGTGGAAGTGAACCTGAAGCCGATTCCGGGTCAGCAGTATGACCAGGGGCAGGTTCAGCAGTAAGGCTTCAATCCTGGGGCCGCGTTGCGGCCCTATCGCGACATAAGGCCGCTGCTACAGGGACCGAGTGTGTCCGAGACCTGTGGGAGCGGGTTCACCCGCGAAGAAACCAGCGCGGTGCATGGCACCGGCTTCGCCGGTGTTCGCGGCTAAAGCCGCTCCCACAGCGGCTGCAAAGCAGCCCCGGCTTTTAGCGCACCACGCTGGCCTGAATCGCCGTCAGGGCAATGGTATGGACGATATCGTCAACCTGAGCCCCGCGCGGCAAGTCGTTCACCGGCTTGCGCAAGCCTTGCAACATCGGCCCCAGGCTGACCCCGTCGGCGCTACGCTGCACAGCCTTGTGCGTGGTATTGCCGGTATTCAGGTCGGGGAATACGAATACCGTGGCACGCCCGGCCACCGGGCTACCCGGCGCCAGTTCCCGTGCTATGGCCGGGTTGGCCGCCGCGTCATACTGTAGCGGCCCGTCAATCAGCAGCTCCTGCGCCGCGCCCTGCGCCAGGCGAGTCGCTTCGCGTACTTTCTCGACTTCTTCATCGCTGGCCGAATCGCTTGAGTAACTGATCATCGCCACCCGTGGCGCGATACCGAAAGCCTGCGCCGACTCGGCACTCTGCTGGGCAATCTCGGCCAATTCGGCAGCGCTTGGGTGCGGGTTCATTACGCAGTCGCCGTACACCAGCACCTGCTCGGGGAACAGCATGAAGAACACCGACGACACCAGGCTGGAGCCCGGTGCGGTCTTGATCAGCTGCAGGGCAGGGCGGATGGTGTTGGCGGTGGAATGCACCAGGCCCGAGACCAGGCCGTCCACTTCGTCCAGCGCCAGCATCATGGTCCCGATCACCACCGGGTCTTCCAGCTGCTGCTCGGCCATCGGCGCGTTGAGGTTCTTGCTCTTGCGCAGCTCGACCATAGGTTCCACGTAACGCCCGCGAATCAGTTCGGGGTCGAGGATCTCCAGGCCCGGCGGCAAGGTGATGCCCTGGGCACGCGCCACAGCGTCGACATCCTCGGGCTTGGCCAGCAGCACGCAGCGGGCAATGCCGCGGGCCTGGCAGATGGCCGCGGCCTGCACCAGCAGCGGCTCGGCGCCCTCTGGCAGGACAATACGCTTGTTGGCCTGCTGCGCCCGCTGGATCAGCTGGTAGCGGAACACCGCCGGCGACAGGCGCAGCTCACGCGGGGTACCACAACGCTGGTGCAACCAGGCCGCGTCAAGCTGGCTGGCGACGAAGTCGGTAATGAATTCGGCACGCTCGCGGTCATCCACCGGTATTTCGCGGTTCAGCGAGTTGAGCTGGTTGGCGGTGTCATACGAGCCGGTACTGACCGACAGGATCGGCAGGCCGGCCTGCAGGGCACCGCGGCACAGGCCGAGGATGCGTGCGTCGGGCTTGCTGTCGCTGGTCAGCAGCAGGCCAGCCAGCGGCACGCCATTGATCGCCGCCAGGCTGACGGCAAGGATGATGTCGTCGCGGTCGCCCGGGGTCACCACCAAGGTACCCGAGGTCAGCAGCGGTACGGTGTTGGCCACGGTGCGCGCGCAGATGATGATCTTGCTCATGCGCCGCTGCTCGTAATCGCCGGCATTGAGCACCTGGGCACCGAGCAGTTCGGCCACGTCGCGGGTGCGCGGGGCGTTCAGTTCGGGCTGGTAGGGGATGCAGCCGAGCAGGCGGAAGTCGTTGCCGCGCAGCAGCGGCGAGTGCTCGCGCAGGCGAGTGGCAAAGTCCACCATGCTTTCGTCGGTGCGCACCTTGTTGAGGATTACCCCGAGCACTTTCGGGTCACGCGGGCCGCCGAACAGCTGGGCCTGCAGTTCGACCCGGCCCGACAGCTCGCTGAGCACTTCGTTTTCTGGTGCCGACACCAGGATCACCTCGGCATCCAGGCTCTTGGCCAGGTGCAGGTTGACCCGCGCTGCATAGCTGGCGTGGCGTGTAGGCACCATGCCCTCGACCACCACCACGTCATTGCCGACGCAGGCTTGCTGGTAGAGGCGGATGATTTCTTCGAGCAACTCGTCTAGCTGACCGTCGCCGAGCATGCGCTCGACATGGGCCAGGCTCAGCGGCACGGGGGGGCGGATGCCGTGGGTGCGGGCGACCAGTTCGGTGGAGCGCTCGGGGCCGGTGTCTCCGGGGTGTGGCTGGGCGATCGGCTTGAAAAAGCCGACCTTCAGGCCAGCGCGCTCCAGGGTGCGCACCAGGCCCAGGCTGATGGAGGTCAGGCCGACACCAAAGTCGGTCGGCGCAATGAAAAATGTCTGCATGCGTGCTTCTCGAAATAAGCGGTGCAAGAAATTAACGGCCAAGGGTAGCGCTATCGGCCCCTTGTGCGCACCAGCCGCAAGCGAAAGGCTGGCCAATGCGTTGTTCGCGCTGCACCGGGTCGAGCACCCAGGGGCGTGCCTGCCACGGTGGCTGGTGGCGCAGGTGCTGGGTGTGGCCACAGGACAGTTCGGCCACCCAGTGGCCTTCCTGGTCCTGGTGGAAGCCGGTGATCCGACTGATGGGCCGTTGCTCGTCTGCGGTGCGTTCGCAATCGGGCGATGGCTTGGTTACACTTGTACGCTCTACATACTTTTGCAAAAGGTCTTGCCCCATGCTGATCGCCGCCAACAAGGCTGTCTCCATCGACTATACCCTGACCAACGACGCCGGGGAGACCATCGACAGCTCCGCCGGTGGTGCGCCGCTGGTTTACCTGCACGGTGCCGGCAACATCATCCCAGGCCTGGAAAAAGCCCTGGAAGGCAAGCAGGCCGGTGACGAGCTGAATGTTTCCATCGAGCCAGAAGACGCCTACGGCGAATACCTGGCCGAGCTGGTCAGCACCCTGAACCGCAGCCTGTTCGAAGGCGTCGACGAGCTGGAAGTGGGCATGCAGTTCCACGCTTCGGCACCGGACGGCCAGATGCAGATCGTCACCATCCGCGACATCGACGGCGACGACGTCACCGTTGACGGCAACCACCCACTGGCCGGTCAGCGCCTGACCTTCCAGGTCAAGGTTGTCGACGTGCGTGACGCCAGCGACGAAGAAATCGCTCACCGTCACATCCACGGTGAAGGTGGCCATCACCACTGATTTTTCTGCGCTAAGCTCAGAAAGTCGCCAGGCGCTCGGGCAAGCCGATTTGCCTTCCTACGGGAGGTGGACGGTTTGGACGAGCGCCTTTTTAGTGGGCGAAATTCGCCTGCGCGGCAACCGGGAACCTGAGAGGGGATTTCAACATGAGTGCATTTCACGACTTGAAGTTGGACGCGCTGAACGGCGGGGAGCTGCCCCTCGCACCGTTCAAGGGCCAAGTGGTGCTGGTGGTCAACGTGGCCTCCAAATGTGGCCTCACGCCGCAATACAAGGCCCTGGAGAACCTCTACCAGGTATACAAGGGCAAGGGCTTCAACGTGCTTGGCCTGCCGTGCAACCAGTTTGCCGGCCAAGAGCCGGGCAGCGAAAAGGAAATCCGGGACTTCTGCAGCCTCAACTACGGGGTGAGCTTCCCGCTGGGCGGCAAGCTGGAAGTCAACGGGCCGCAGCGCCACTCGCTGTACCGGCTGCTGGCGGGCGAGGGCGCGGAGTTCCCAGGTGACATCAGCTGGAACTTCGAGAAGTTTCTGGTTGGCAAGGACGGGCGAGTACTGGCGCGCTTCTCGCCGCGGACGGCGCCGGATGATCCGGCAGTGGTGCAGGCTATCGAGAAAGCGTTGGCCTGAACAGCCGATTGGTTGCAAGCGTACAGTGCACCCTGTGGGAGCGGGTTTACCCGCGAAGAATCCTCCGCGGTTGATGGCACCGGCTGCGCCGGTGTTCGCGGGTGAACCCGCTCCCACAGGGATCGCGCTGGTTTTTGGATTTTGAGTAAGCCTGTCTATTCCGCTGGGTCTCGATCAGCCTCAAGGTGCTGTTGAACCTGGCTTGATCGCTAATGCGGCGGCTTTTGCTTTTTCAGGTACAGGGCCGATTTGCCGGCAGGCACTGTACAGATACCCCTCAAACTGCTCGACAATCGCCGCCCAGCCCTGACGGCTGGCATGCTGGCGAGCATTCAAGCGCACCCGGCGTAACGTCTCTTCCTCTTCCAGCAACCAGCAGGCAGCATCAATAAACGCCGCCTGATCCCCCGGCATGGCCAACGCGCCGCTATGGCCATGGCGAATATGCTGCGCCGCGGCCGCTTCGTCGTAGGCGACTACCGCCAACCCGGAGGCCATGGCTTCAAGCACCACATTGCCAAAGGTTTCAGTCAGGCTCGGGAACAGGAACAAGTCGCCGCTGGCATAGTGCTCTGCCAGCACCTCGCCCCGCTGGGCGCCGCAGAACACGGCATCCGGCATCTGCTGTTTGAGGGCAGCGCGCTGCGGGCCGTCCCCCACCAGAATCAGGCGCAGGCGTTTCTGTGGGTAATGCTTCTGCAATGCCTCAAGGCTTGGGCGCAGCAAACCAAGGTTCTTTTCCACCGCCAGCCGCCCAACATGCAGCACGGCGATATCGTCCGGGCCCAGCCCCCAGCTTTCACGCAACGCCTGGCTGCGTCGGGCTGGGTTGAACAGGCAGGCATCGACGCCCCGGGCCAGCAGTTCCAGGCGTTCGAAACCACGGCGTTCAAGCTCCAGGCGCTGGCTGAGGCTGGGCACCAGGGTGAAGGCTGTACGCCGATGGAACCAGCGCAAGTAGTGGGTGAGCAGGCGCGCCAGCAGGCCCAGGCCGTACTGGCCGGAATACTGCGGGAAGTTGGTGTGGAAGCCACTGACCACCGCCACCCCCAAGCGCCGGGCAGCGCGCAGCGCGCTGAGCCCCAGCGGCCCTTCGGTGGCGATGTACAGCACATCCGGGCGCTGCCGGCGCCAGCGCCGCAACAGCTTGTGCATCGACACCTCGCCCCACTGTAAGCCAGGGTAACCGGGCAGGGCCCAGCCACGGCACAGCATCAGGTTTGGGTCGTTGTGCGCCGGCCCTTCACCGGCCTGGCGTGGGCGTACCACTTCGACCTCATGGCCGCGTTGGCGCAGCCCTTCGCTGAGGCGGCCAAGGGTGTTGGCCACGCCGTTGATTTCGGGTGGGTAGGTTTCACTGACCAGGGTAATGCGCAGGGCGGGTGTATTCATGACAAAAAGTTTCCGCCTGCCGGGTTGCGCCCATGTGACTGCCATGTGACGTACAGATGACGCCTGACCGCCGTTGATTTCAGCGTTGAGGATATTTCCTGCAACGGCACTCAAGAAGGTGTCACTGGCAGCCGATGAAGATGCATTCGACTACCTGATGCGCTCCGGGAGAGCGGTGATGTTCAACAACAAGCTCAAGCAAGAAATCCGGCAGCTGCGCGAAGACCTGATGTCCATCGAGCAGGTCAAGGTAGCCTCGACAGCGAGATGCTGGTGCTGCAACTCGACCCCCAGGGACGGATCGAGATGGTAAACGGCAACTTCGAGAGCGAAATGCTCTACCGTGCCGACCAATTGCTTGGACGCAACATCGAGGACATCGTCCCCGCCCATGTAAAGTCGCTGGACTTCTACCAGCGCATGAAAAGCGCGATCAGACGTGGTGAACACCTGAACGGCGCATTCCGCCTGTTGCGTGGCAATGGCCAGGAGGCCTGGCTGCGTTCGATCCTGCAGCCGGTGAAGAACAGCGAAGGGCGCATCAAGTACTTCACGCTGCACTCTAGCGACCTCACGCGCACCATCGAGGCCTCCCGTGAGCACGAAAGCCTGATAAAGGCGCTGATGCGCTCTACTGCAGTGATCGAATTCGCCCTCGACGGCACCATCCTCACTGCCAATGAACGCTTCCTGGCCACCGTCGGCTACCGCCTGGAGCAGATTCGCGGCAAGCATCACCGTATGTTCTGCGAGCCGGAGGAGGCCCACTCGGCCGGCTACCAGGCGTTTTGGGACAAGCTGCGCCGTGGCGAATACGTTGCCGATCGCTTCAAGCGCATCGATGCCCATGGCCGGGTAATCTGGCTGGAAGCCTCGTACAACCCGATCTTCGATGCCCACGACGTGCTGTACAAGGTGGTCAAGTTCGCCACCGTGATCACCGACCAGGTCAACCAGGAGCAGGCAGTGGCCGAGGCGGCGGACGTTGCCTACAACACCTCGCTGGGTACCGATGCCAGTGCCCGCAAGGCCACCGATGTGGTTACCCAGACCGTCAGTGTGATGCGCGGCCTGGAGGCCTCGATGCAGGAGGCGGCCGAGGGGATCCAGGCGCTGGACACCCAGTCACGGGTGATCGGTTCGATCATCAAGACCATCAGCGACATTGCCGGGCAAACCAACCTTCTGGCCCTTAACGCAGCTATTGAAGCAGCCCGCGCGGGTGAGCAGGGGCGGGGCTTTGCCGTGGTGGCCGACGAAGTGCGCCAGCTGGCCTCGCGTACCAGCACCGCCACCGAAGAAATCGCCCGGGTGGTGCAGCAGAACGAGCAACTGGCCCAGGCGGCGGTGGCGATCATCGACACCAGCAAGCGCCAGGCTGAACAGGGGCTGGCGCTGGCGGATGAGACCGGCAGTGTGATTGTCGAGATCCAGGACGGGGCGAAGCGGGTGGTGGATGTGGTGGGGCAGTTTTCCAGCCGGTTGGGGCAGTAAAGCGCCGAAGCGACCTGCTGTAGTGACAGGGCCGCAACGCGGCCCCTGTGGGAGCGGGTTTACCCGCGAAGAATGCGACGCGGTGTATGGCACCGGCTTTGCCGGTGTTCGCGGCGGTTCGACGCCTCGATGAACCCGCTCCCACATGGGCTATGTCGCATTCGAAATATCAGTTGCGCTCGCGCACCCAGAACAAGGTAGCCCCCGCCACCGCCGCCGGCATCATCAGCACGTTCACTACCGGAATCATCAACGCCAGGTAGGTAATCCCGCCAAACCCCAGCGACTGCCAGCGTTTCTGCCGCAGCCAGGCCAGCATGTCCTGCCAGCTCATCTTGTTGTTGTCCGCCGGGTAGTCGATGTACTGGATTGCCATCATCCACACCCCGAAAATCAGCCACAGCGGCGCCGCTACCACGTTGACCACCGGGATCAGCGACAGGATGAACAGGCCGATGGCCCGCGGCAGGAAGTAGCCCAGCTTGCGCATTTCGCGGCTGAAGGTGCGCGGTACCATGGCCACCAGCTCCCCCCAGCTGAACGCCGGGAAGTTGTCTTCGCCACGCACCACAACCTCCACCTTCTCGGCCAGGAAACCGTTGAACGGCGCGGCAATGACGTTGGCCACCAGGGTGAAAGTGAAGAACACCATCAGCAGCACCAGGGCGACGAACAGCGGCCAGAGGATGTAGGTGAGGAAGCTCAGCCAGCTCGGCAAGGTCGGCATCAGGGCATCCACCCATAGGCTGAACTGATGGCCGGCAAAATAGATCAGGCCGCCGAACAGCAGCAGGTTGACCGCCAGCGGCAGCAGCACGAACAACCGCAGGTTGGGGCTCAGCACCAGTTTCAGGCCTTCGCGCAGGTACTGGGGGCCAGAGAGGACAGGGGCTTGCATCGAGACACTCCGCAGAGAAGGAAAACGCGCTGACCTTACCGAGTTTGCCGCGCCGACGAAAGGCGGGCAGTCAGCGGGAAACGGCCTGTAACAAAAGCGCCAAGGCTGTGGCTAGCGATGAAATCACTGCATAGAGGATGCCTATGAGGTGGATTGTCGAAGGATATTTCCTTAATCTTTGCGACCTCGCTACAGTGCGCTCAACTTTCCGCTTTCTGGGCCTGCGCGTTGTAGCCTTCCCCAAGTGCTGCGTGGGTCCTTTTTAATTTTCCAGCTGGCGCAGCCGGTACACCGATACCGGCCCGCTCGACAGGAGTTCGACATGTCTGAAGTACGTCATTCGCGCGTCATCATTCTCGGTTCCGGCCCTGCCGGCTATAGCGCCGCAGTGTATGCCGCCCGTGCAAACCTCAAGCCGCTGCTGATCACTGGCATGCAGGCCGGTGGCCAGCTGACCACCACCACCGAAGTCGACAACTGGCCGGGCGACCCCCACGGCCTGACCGGCCCAGCCCTGATGCAGCGCATGCAGGAGCACGCCGAGCGTTTCGAAACCGAAATCGTCTTCGACCACATCAACGCCGTCGACCTGGCCAACAAGCCGTTCACCCTGCAGGGTGACAGTGGCAAGTACACCTGCGATGCGCTGATCATCGCCACCGGCGCCAGCGCCCGCTACCTGGGCCTGCCGTCGGAAGAAACCTTCATGGGCAAGGGTGTGTCGGCCTGCGCCACCTGCGACGGTTTCTTCTACCGCAACAAGCCAGTCGCCGTGGTCGGCGGCGGCAACACTGCCGTGGAAGAGGCGCTGTACCTGGCCAACATCGCCAGCAAGGTGACCCTGGTGCACCGTCGTGAAACCTTCCGTGCCGAGAAGATCCTGGTCGACAAGCTGAACGCCCGTGTGGCCGAAGGCAAGATCGAGCTCAAGCTCAACGCCACCCTGGACGAAGTGCTGGGTGACAACATGGGCGTGACCGGTGCGCGCCTGAAGAACAACGACGGCAGCAGCGACGAAATCAAGGTCGACGGCGTGTTCATCGCCATTGGCCACACCCCGAACACCTCGCTGTTCGAAGGCCAGCTGACCCTGAAGGACGGCTACCTGGTGGTCAACGGCGGCCGTGAAGGCAATGCCACCGCTACCAACGTCGAGGGCGTGTTCGCCGCCGGTGACGTGGCTGACCACGTTTACCGTCAGGCCATTACCTCGGCCGGTGCCGGCTGCATGGCCGCACTGGACGTTGAGCGTTACCTGGACGGGCTGGCCAACGCTTCGTTCTGATCCGAGGTCGTAGGGGGCCGCTTTGCGGCCCTTCGCGGGTGAACCCGCTCCTACAGGAATACGTGAACCATTGTAGGAGCGGGTTCACCCGCGAAGGGGCGCAAAGCGCCCCCAACAAAAAACCGGCTCAATGGCCGGTTTTTTGTTGTCCGCAATCAGCTCACAGGCTCAGCCGCATCGACAGGTCCACCGCCTTCACATCCTTGGTCATCGCACCAATCGAGATGTAATCCACCCCGGTCTCGGCAATCACCCGCAAGGTTGTTTCGTTAACCCCGCCACTGGCTTCCAGCTTGGCCTTGCCGGCAGTAATGCGCACGGCTTCGCGCATTTCATCCAGGTTGAGCTCGTCAAGCATGATGATGTCGGCACCCGCCGCCAGCGCCTGACGCAGTTCGTCCAGGCTTTCTACCTCGATCTCCACCGGTTTGCCCGGTGCAATACGGTGTGCCGCCGCCACCGCCTCGGCCACGCCGCCGCTGGCAGCGATGTGGTTTTCCTTGATCAGGAAAGCGTCGTACAGGCCGATGCGGTGGTTGTCGCAACCGCCACAGGTAACCGCGTACTTCTGCGCCAGGCGCAGGCCCGGCAGGGTTTTGCGGGTGTCCAGCAGGCGCACCTGGGTACCTGCGACCAAATCGGCCAAAAAGCGCGCACGGGTGGCGACACCCGACAGCATCTGCAGGAAGTTCAGCGCACTGCGCTCACCGCTCAACAGCGAACGCGCCGGGCCTTCCAGGTGGAACAGCGGCTGGTTGGCCGTGGCACGTTCACCGTCAGCCACCTGCCAGTGCACCGCCACGCGCGGGTCAAGTTGGCGGAACACGGCATCGACCCAGGCGGTGCCGGCGATCACACAGTCTTCGCGGGTAATGATGGTCGCCTTGGCCAGGCGCTCGGCCGGGATCAACTGCGCGGTGATATCGCCACTGCCGATGTCCTCCAACAGTGCACGGCGCACATTGGCTTCGATTTCAGCGGTCAGATCGGCAAGGCGTAGGTTCGGCATGGTCGGCTCCACAAGCTAGATGCCCGCGATTATAGGGCAGGGGGCCGGCGTGTACAGCCGCCTTGGCGATGACCTTTGGTCGGCCGGGGCGAGCAACTGGAGCGAATGAGTGTCACTAACCAGCCCGTGAAACGGCACTGGCAGCTGTGGGGATTTTTACCGATAATAGCGTCCAGTATTTGGCGTCATAGCTTTGACGATGCTGTGCCCTTCGGGCAAGACACCCTGCAAGGAGTCCAGGATGCAAAATGAAGGCAAGGTGGTGCCCTTGGCGGCAGCCATCGATCTAGGGGCGCGCACGCCTCTGCCTTGCCTTCCGGTGGTGCTCCTGCAAGTGCGCGACAAGGCGGCGCTGCAGTTGCGCCAGGGCCTGCAGGCGCTCTTCGACAACGCCGACGACACCCTGTTCGAAATGGCCGACAAGGCCAATGAGCGCTGCAACCAGAACCTGTACTTCGAGGCCATGCGCGACTTGCGCCTCAAACGCAAAAGCATTGAACGCGGCTTTCTCGACAGCTTTTACAAAACCTTCGCCCGGATTGGCCAAGTCGACCCGCTGGCGTGCCTGGGCGATTCAGGCCTGCGCAACAAAGCGCAACTGGAGCGAGCCGCAGCCATTGAAGGGATGGTTGCACGGGTGCTGTCGCGCAACGGCTTTGCCCTGCAGCAGCTGGGCTTGCGTTTTCAGGCGCTGCTTGACCGCCCCGTGCATGAACAGCACAACCCGCTGGGGCCTGCCGCGTTATCGGGTTACTTCCTCGATGCGGGCCGTAACCTGGGGGTTGGCCTGCGGGTCAAGTTGATCCTGCTCAAACTGTTCGAGCGCTATGTGCTGCGCGATGCTGACGTGATCTATGGCGAAGCCAACCAGCTGTTGGCTGCAGCCGGCGTGCTGCCCGAGCTGCAACCTGCACCGCGCCGGCGCGCCGAAGACCGGCGCATGAGCGTAGGAAGGGGGCCGGCCAGCCTGGGGCAAGCGGTAGGCGCGGACGCGGCAGGGCAGGCCTTGTTTACTTCGTTGCAAGCGCTGCTGGCCCCGGCGCGCGGGCAGTTCGCACCCCGTTTGCAGGCTGCGGCCAGCGCCCAGCCGATCAGTACCGCCGACTTGCTGCGCCTGCTTTCGCATTTGCAGCACTACGTACCCGCTACCCATGAGGCCGATGATTTCGAGCTCGGCCAACAGCTTGAACAACTGCTATTGCGCGTCAGTGTGCGCAGCGGCACACGTCGATGCATTGCCGTGGCCGACGAAGACATGGTCAACCTGGTGGGGCTGCTGTTCGCGTATATCCAGCGCGATGACAACCTGCCGGCCAGCCTGCGCGCGCTGATCGCGCGTTTGCACATACCGCTGCTCAAGGTGGCACTGCTCGACAAGGGGTTGTTCAGCCGAGCCAGCCACCCGGCCCGGCGCTTGCTCAACGAGATCGCCGGCGCGGCCATCGGCTGGGAGTATGGCGGCGAAGGCCTGCGCGACAGCCTGCACCTACGGGTGGAGCGCATCGTCCAGCGCTTGCTCAGCGATTTTGCAGAAGATGCCAGCCTGTTTGCCGAACTGCTTGATGACTTCCTTGCCTTCAACCAGGACGAGCGACGGCGTAACGAGTTGCTGGAGCAACGGACCCGCGATGCCGAAGAAGGCCGAGCGCGGGCCCTGCAGGCCAGGCAGCAGGTGCAACAAGTACTCAACCAGCGTTTGCGCGGTCGGGTGTTGCCGCAGGCGGTGGTACAGATGCTGGTACAGGCCTGGAGCCAGGTGTTGCTGCTGGCCTGGCTCAAGCAGGGCGAGGCGTCCCAGGCTTGGCGGGATGCGTTGGCTACCCTGGACACGCTGCTGGCCAGCATCACCCCGCCGCATGACCCTCAAGCACTGCTGCAGCAGGTACCAGGCCTGCTCAAGTCGCTGCGCGATGGCCTGGCTAGCGTAGCCCTGGACTCGCAGGCGACCCGCGAATTCTTCCAGCAGCTGGAACAGTTGCACCTGCGCGCATGCACAGGCACGGCGTTGCTGCCTGGTGACGATGATCAGTCATTGGCCGAAGTGCTGGTGGCCGAGGATATCGTGCTGGCAATAGCCGAAGAGCCGGCTTGTGCGCCACTGCATCTTGCCGACGGCCAGGCTTCGGCGTTACGGCAGGTGCAGCGCATGCGTATCGGCAGCTGGGTCGAAGTGTTCGACGAAGACGAGCCGCTGCGCTGCAAGCTGGTGGCACGCATCGACGGCAGCGACAGGCTGGTATTCGCCAACCGCAATGGCATGAAAGTACGTGAGTGGAATGGCGCCAGCCTGGCTCAGGCACTGCACCGGGGCGAAGTGCGGGCGCTGGATGACGGGCTGTTGTTCGAGCGGGCGCTGGAGGCGGTGCTTGAGCGCTTGCGCACGTAGCCGCAACTGCCTTGCGCAGAATCTGCAAACTGGCGCGATTCCTGTGGGAGCGGGCTCGACCTGATGCCAGTCAGTTAAGCAGTAAGGGCTGGCAGGTGCTTGCCTTGAGATGTTGGGTGCCTGTGAGATCGAGCGCCGCCCGCGCGGCGCTTCGCGGGGCAAGTCGGATCGCCGCACCGCCGCTCCCACTGTCTGTTTCGGGCCAGTCCATTCTGTTAAGTCACCTCTGTCCGCCTTGTTTGTTCCCTTCGATAATGAAGGGGGCGCCGTTGCTCTTCATCAATCTCCAGCCATGCACCCAGGGTGCGCGCGCCATAGGCACAGGAGTAACTGGCCCGAAACAGATGTAGGAGCGGCCTTGTGCCGCGAAGCGCCGCGCGGGCGGCGCTCGATCTCACAGGCGCTGCTAAAGGTACGGAGAACACCTTGCCTTTTCTTTAGTGACCGGCATTAGGGCAAGCCCGCGAACACCGGCACAGCCGGTGCCATCCACCGCAGCGCCTGTTTCGCGGGCACGCCCGCTCCCACAGTGGTCGCCCGCACTACTATCATTCACATGCAAATGCTGTTGCCCGCAGGGCATACTGTCGCTCTGTTCATGGCGTTTCAGGATCTGCCCCATGCAATTGGACCGTGCCACTGGCTGGTTCTACGGAATCGGAATCACCCACTGCCCCTCGCCGAACTTCAATGCCCGCCCCGAAGGCGAATCAATTTCCCTGCTGGTGATCCATAACATCAGCCTGCCGCCGGCCTGCTTCGGTACCGGCAAAGTGCAGCAGTTCTTCCAGAACCGCCTGGATCCCGACGAACACCCGTACTTTGCCAGCATCAACCACCTGACCGTGTCGGCGCACCTGTTCGTCGAGCGTGATGGCGCGGTGACCCAGTTCGTGTCGTTGCATGACCGCGCCTGGCATGCCGGGGTGTCGAGCTTCGACGGGCGCGAAGGCTGCAACGATTTCTCTGTTGGCATCGAGCTGGAAGGCACCGACGACCTACCCTATACCGATGCCCAGTACGCCGTGCTGGAGCAACTCACCCGGCACATTTGCGGTGCCTGGCCAGCCATCGACCTGGGTCGAATCCAGGGCCACAGTGACATAGCCCCGCAACGCAAGACCGACCCCGGCCCGGCCTTCGACTGGCCGCGCTACCGCCAAGCGTTGCAGCACGACGAGGACAAGGCATGAGTTTTCTGGTGTTGTTGCTGGCGCTGTGGGTCGAGAAGTTCTCGGCCCTGCGCCATCAGGTGCAGCGCGACGGGTTCTTCCTTGGCGAACTGGTGCGCCTTGAGCGCAGCGGCAAGGTGCACCCGTGGTGGACGCTGGCCATCCTGGTGTTGGCACCGGTAGCGCTGCTGGTGCTGCTGTTGCATGTGCTGGACCCTGTGGCTTATGGCCTGCTGGCCTTGCCGGTGCACCTGGTGGTGCTGATCTATAGCTTGGGCCGTGGCGATGCCAAGGCGTCGCTGGGCCCGTTTCGCGATGCCTGGCGGCGGGGCGATGACCAGGCGGCGCTGCATGTGGCCGAGCGTGACCTGGGCCTGGCGGCGGACGATCCGCACAGCCTGCTGGTGCGCGTGCAGGGCAACTTGCTGTGGCAGGTATACCAGGGCTTTTTTGCGGTGATCTTCTGGTACTTCGTGCTGGGCCCAGGGGCGGCGCTGGCCTATCGTCTGCTGGCGTTGTGCGGTGAGCACAGCAAGCAACCGGCGCTGCAGGCACGTGCCGAGCAGCTGCGGCATGTCCTGGACTGGTTGCCGGTGCGTTTGTTGGCCTTGAGCTTTGCGCTGGTAGGCAACTTCCTCGCAGTCACCCGGGTGATGCTGCACGAGGTGCTCAACTGGCACATCAGCGCCGCGCACCTGGTGGCACGGGTAGGGCGGATTGCCGATGACATTCCCGAGGAAGAGGACAGCCAGCGCGGGTTGGGGCGGCTGGACAGCCTGTGGGAGCTGCTGCTGCGTTGTGCTGTGTTGTGGTATGCCGGGTTTGCCTTGTGGACCGTGCTGGTCTGAAGCAGTTCATTGGTTTCTTCGCGGGTAAACCCGCTCCCACAGATACGGCGCAGCCCTCAGAAATGGCGCGGTCCCTGTGGGAGCGGGTTTACCCGCGAAGAGGCCGGCACAGGCGATAAACCCTACCAGCCAAACAACTCACAAGCATTGTGGGTACTGGCCTGCGCCAGTTCGCCAACCTCCACGCCCATCACCTGCGCCAGCGCCCCGGCAATCTCCGGCAGGTGCTCCGGGCTGTTCCTGACCCCCGGGTACATCGCTGGCGCCATGTCTGGCGCATCGGTCTCCAGCACCACACTGTCCAGCGGCAGCCGCGCCAAGGTCTTGCGCAGCCGCAGCGCCTGCGGCCAGGTAGCCGCACCGCCAAGCCCGAGCCTGAAGCCCAGCTTGATGTATTCGCGGGCCTCTTCATAACTGCCGGCAAACGCATGTATCACCCCCGCCCGCGCCGGCTTGTAGCGCTTGAGCGTGGCGATCACCTGGGCATGGCTGCGGCGCACGTGCAGCAGTGCCGGAAGTTCGAAGTCGCATGCCATCTGCAGTTGTGCTTCGAACAGGTCCTGCTGGCGCGCCTTGTCCAGGTCTTCGAGGTAGTAGTCCAGGCCAAACTCACCCACAGCGCACAGCCGCGGGTCGTCGTGCAGGCGCTCCAGCCACTCGCGCAACTGCACCAGGTGTTCCGGGCGATGCTGGTCGAGGTACACCGGGTGCAGGCCAAGCGCGGCGAACAGGCACTGCTCGGCACAGGCCAGGTCCCATACCCGCTGGAAATTGGCCTGGAACACCCCCAGCACCACCATCCGCTCCACCCCGCGGGCCGCCGCGTTGGCCAGCAGGCGCTGGCGGTCGGCGTCGAAGTCGGGGAAGTCCAGGTGGGTGTGGGTGTCGATAAGGCGCATGTTCAGGCCGCTGTGATGCGTTGCTTGAACGTTCGACCGACAGCATGCACGCCAGGTTCGTAGCGTTTTTCTTCGATCGCGGCCAGCGCCAGTTCCAGCGCGGTGGCGGCAATCAGGCCGTGCTGCTGGGCCATGGCGTTGACCGGCAACGGCAGGAAGTCAAGCAACTGGTTGTCGCCGAAGGTGCCCAGTTGCAGCTGGCGTGAGTCGGCAGGGCGCGCCTGCAGGGTGTCGAATACCCCTTGCAGCAGCACATACGAGGTGGTCACCAGGGCATCTGGCAAGCCGCCAAGGTCGTCGATCAGCTGCTGCATCAGGCGCTGGCCGCACTCACGGCTGAACGCTTCGCCCTGGTAGCGGCGAACTTCGCCGGCATAGCCTTGCAGGGCTTCTTCAAAGCCGCCGGCACGCGCCTGGCTGACCGACAGCTCGGGACGCGCGCCGATCAGGGCGATGCTGCGCGGGGCGGCGCTCAACAAGCTGGCGGCCAGTTGGCGGCTGGCGTCGCGGTCGTCGCTGATCACCGAGCAGAAGTGCGCAGGGTCCAGGCGGCGGTCGATGGCGATCACCGGCAGGCCTTTGTCCTGCAGTTCGCGGTAACTGTCATCTTCCGGCGGCAGGCAACTGGCGACGAACAGCGCATCGCAGCGGCGGGCGCGGAACAGTTGCTGCAATTGGCGTTCGCTGTCGGGCTGGTCGTCACTGCTGGCGATCAACAACTGGTAGCCGCGGGCGCGGGCGCCTTGCTCCAGCTGCTTGGCGATGCGGGCGTAGCTGGGGTTCTCCAGATCCGGGAGAATGAAGCCCAGGGTACGGGTGTGCCGGCTGCGCAGGCCAGCGGCCTGCGGGTTGGGTGTGAAGCCATGGGCCTCGACCACCGCGCGCACCCGTTCGACAGTGCTGCTGCTGATGCGCTGCTGTTCAGCCTTGCCATTGATGACGTAGCTGGCAGTGGTCACGGACACACCGGCCAGACGGGCGATATCGCTGAGTTTCACCGAATTTTCCTTGTTATTACCGGGGCTGGCTGTGAAGCCTGACCGGGTAGTTTGACCCGGCGCTGGCGCCACGCGCAGACGACCATTGTCGCAATTGTCCGACAGGATGGGGCTTTTTCATCGGCAGATTATCGAGTAACGTGGCCGTCTGGTCAGATTAAACGTTTCAGCTGCCGAATTTTCTGCCTCGGCGGAATAGCTGCAAGTTGCTAGTTGCAAGCTACAAGAAGAAGCGGCCTGTGTGCGGCCGGCTTTTTTCTTACAGCTTGTAGCTTGTAGCTTGGAACTGGCCCTTCCTGTGAATTTCACAACAATACTCCAGTACCCGACCGGGAACTGCAAAAGGAGAAGGTCATGCTCGAGCTCGCCAAGGAGCAGATAGCCATGGGCCAGAAGGCCGTCGACAAGGCCGAGGCATTGCGCCTGTTGGCCGACCGGCTGGTCGCTGACGGCCTGGTCGCCGACGGTTACCTGCAAGGGCTGCAGGCCCGCGAGGCGCAAGGCTCCACCTTCCTTGGGCAAGGCATCGCCATCCCCCACGGCACGCCGCAGACCCGCGACCTGGTCTACGCCACTGGCGTGCGCCTGCTGCAGTTTCCCAAAGGGGTGGACTGGGGCGACGGGCAAAGGGTCTACCTGGCCATTGGCATTGCCGCCCGCTCCGACGAACATTTGCGCCTGCTGCAACTGCTGACCCGCGCCTTGGGCGAGACTGACCTTGCCGAAGCGCTGCGCCGGGCCAGTTCCGCCGAAGCGCTGCTGAAACTGTTGCAAGGCGCGCCGCAGGCGCTGGCACTGGACGCGCAGCTGGTCGGCCTGAACCTGCCGGCCGAAGACTTCGACGAGCTGGCCTGGCGCGGTGCCCGGCTGTTGCAGCGCGCCGATTGCGTCGACAGCGGGTTTGCCGCCGTGCTGCAGCAGGCCGAGCCGCTGCCGCTGGGCGAAGGCCTGTGGTGGTTGCACAGCGAGCGCCAGGTGCGTCAGCCGGGCCTGGCCTTCATCACCCCGCAGCAGCCGCTGCGCTACCGCGACCAGCCGCTCAACGGCCTGTTCTGCCTGGCCAGCCTCGGTGCCGCTCACCAGGCTTTGCTCGAACGCCTGTGCGAGGTGCTTATCGAAGGCCGTGGGCAAATGCTCTACCAGGCCACCAGCAGCCGTGCGGTGCTGGAAGTGCTGGGCGGCGAGGCGCCAGCGGACTGGCCCAGCGCACGCATCGTGCTGGCCAACCCGCATGGTCTGCATGCCCGCCCGGCCAAGGTGCTGGCGCAGTTGGCCAAAGGTTTTGAAGGGGAAATCCGAGTGCGCCTGGTCGACAGCGCGCAGCCGGCGGTGTCGGTAAAGAGCCTGAGCAAGCTGCTCAGCCTCGGCGCTCGCCGTGGCCAGACATTGGAGTTGGTGGCCGAGCCAGGTATCGCCGCCGATGCCTTGCCGGTGCTGCTGGCGGCCATCGAACAAGGCCTGGGCGAAGACGTGGAGCCGCTGGCGCAGAGCACTGCGCCCATCGCCAGCGAAGCGGCCGAAGTGCTGCAAGCCCCCGCAGCCGGAAGCCGCATTCAAGGTGTCGGGGCCGCCCCTGGCATTGCCAGCGGCCCGGCGCATGTGTGTGTCGAGCGTGAGTTCGACTACCCCCTGCGCGGCGAGTCGTACGCGCAGGAGCGGCAGAAGCTGCGCGAAGCCCTGGCAACCGTGAACGGCGAGTTGCAGGTGTTGGTCCAGCGCAGCGACAAGGCGATTGGCGAAATCTTCGTCACCCACCAGGAAATGCTCGCCGACCCGGCCTTGACCGACGATGTCGAGCAACGCCTGGGCCAAGGCGAAAGTGCTGCGGCCGCGTGGATGGCAGTGATCGAGGCCGCAGCCCGCCAGCAGGAGTCATTGCACGACGCCTTGCTCGCCGAACGCGCCGCCGACCTGCGCGATATTGGCCGCCGCGTGCTGGCGCAGTTGTGCGGTGTGCAGGCCCACGTGGAGCCAGCGCAACCCTACGTACTGGTCATGACCGAAGTCGGCCCGTCCGATGTCGCGCGCCTGGACCCAAACCGGGTCGCCGGTATCATCACCGCCCAGGGCGGCGCCACGGCCCACAGTGCCATCGTCGCCCGTGCCCTGGGCATCCCGGCGGTGGTCGGCGCGGGTGCGTCGATACTGTTGCTGGACAGTGGCACGCCGTTGCTGCTCGATGGCCAGCGCGGAGTGGTCAGCGTGGCGCCGGCAGCGGATGAACTGCAACGTGCCCTGGCCGAACGCGACCTGCGCGAGCAACGTTTGCAGGCCGCCTGGGCCAACCGCTTCGAGCCTGCTATCACCCGCGATGGCCATACCGTCGAGGTGTTCGCCAACATTGGCGAGAGCAGCGGTATCGCCAAGGTGGTGGAGCAGGGCGCCGAAGGCGTGGGCCTGCTGCGCACCGAGCTGATTTTCATGGCCCACCCCCAGGCCCCGGACGTGGCCACCCAGGAAGCCGAGTACCGCCGCGTGCTCGATGGCCTCGACGGGCGCCCGCTGGTGGTCCGCACCCTGGATGTCGGCGGCGACAAGCCGCTGCCGTACTGGCCGATCGCTGCCGAGGAAAACCCCTTCCTTGGCGTGCGCGGCATACGCCTGACCCTGCAGCGCCCGCAGGTGATGGAAGACCAACTACGGGCCTTGCTGCGGGCGGCCGACCAGCGCCCGCTGCGCATCATGTTCCCGATGGTTGGCCAAGTGCACGAATGGCGCGAGGCGCGCGCCATGGTCGAGCGCCTGCGGGCAGAGATCCCGGTAGCCGACCTGCAACTGGGCATCATGGTCGAAGTGCCCTCGGCGGCCCTGCTGGCGGCGCAACTGGCGCGCGAAGTGGACTTTTTCAGCATCGGCACCAACGACCTGACCCAGTACACCCTGGCCATCGACCGTGGCCACCCCAGCCTTTCGGCCCAGGCCGATGGCCTGCACCCCGCGGTGCTCAGCCTGATCGACATGACCGTGCGCGCCGCCCATGCCCATGGCAAATGGGTAGGCGTGTGCGGCGAGTTGGCTGCTGATCCGCAGGCAGTCGCCGTACTGCTCGGGCTGGACGTGGACGAACTCAGTGTCGCCGCGCGCAGCATTGCCGAAGTCAAGGCCCTGGTCCGCCAGGCCGATCACCAGACCGCCCGCGCCCTGGCGCGCGAGGCCCTGCAACAGGACAGCGCCGCGGCGGTTCGCGCGCTGGTGGAGCGTTACTGAATGGCCAAGATCCTCACCCTCACCCTGAACCCGGCGCTGGATATCACCATCGGCCTGGATACCCTGCGCCCGGGGCAGGTCAACCGCAGCCATGCGCAGCACAGCCACGCGGCGGGCAAAGGGCTGAACGTTGCTCAGGTACTGGCCGACCTGGGGCACAGCGTTACCGTGGGCGGTTTTCTTGGGCAGGAAAACCTGCAGCCGTTCGAGGCGCTGATCGCTTGGCGCGGCTTTGCCGATTGCTTTGTCCGTGTGCCGGGCGAAACTCGCAGCAACATCAAGCTGGTCGAGGCCGATGGCCGCGTCACCGACATCAACGGCCAAGGCCCGGAAGTCGACGAGGCGGCACGCAGTGCCTTGCTGCGTAGGTTGCAGCAGGTTGCCCCGGGCCACGATGCGGTGGTGGTGGCTGGCAGCCTGCCGCGCGGGGTCAGTGCCGACTGGTTCCGCCAGTTGCTCGAACAACTGAAGGCCCAAGGCCTCAAGGTGGCCCTGGACAGCAGCGGCGAAGCCCTGCGTGCCGGCCTGCAAAGCGCGCCCTGGCTGGTCAAGCCCAATACCGAAGAGCTGGGGGAGGTGCTCGGCCTGGCTGTGGATAACCCTGCACAACAGCGTGCCGCCGCCGAGCGCCTGTTGGCCTGTGGCGTCGAGCACGTGGTGGTGTCTGCCGGTGAACAGGGCGTTAGCTGGTTCGCCCGCGACCTGGCCGTACACGCCAGCCCGCCCAAGGTGCGGGTTGCCAGCACAGTTGGGGCGGGGGATTCGCTGGTGGCCGGCATGGTTCATGGCCTGCTGCAGGGCGAAGCGCCTGCGCAAACCTTGACCCGCGCCACCGCCATCGCCGCCCAGGCCGTCACCCAGGTTGGCTTTGGCATTCGTGACCGCGAGCAACTGGCGCGCCTGGAAGCCGCCGTGCAACTGACAGAACAACAAGAGGGTTGCCGATGAACATTGCCATTGTCACCGCCTGCCCCAACGGTCAGGTGTCGAGTGTGCTGAGTGCGCGCTTGCTGTCCGCCGCTGCCCAGCGACGGGGTTGGAGTACCAGCGTCGAGGTGCAGGATGCCGCGCACCCCGAGCGACAACTGAGCGCCGCGCAGATCGCCGAGGCCGACTGGGTGCTGGTGGTCAGCACCGGCCCGGTGGACCTGGCCCGTTTCGTCGGCAAGCGCGTGTACCAGAGCACGCCGTCGCAGGCCCTGGCCGATCGCGAGGGTTTTCTGGATGAAGCGGCGGCCAACGCCCAGCTGCTGGCGGATGTGCCGGGCAGCCCGGTGGTTGCCGCCAGCAGCGGCGCACGCATCGTTGCAGTCACTGCCTGCCCGACCGGTGTTGCGCATACCTTCATGGCGGCGGAAGCCTTGCAGCAGGCCGCGCAACAACTGGGTTACCAACTCACCGTCGAGACCCAGGGCTCGGTGGGTGCGCGCAATCCCTTGTCTGCCGACGCCATCGCTGCAGCGGATGTGGTACTGCTGGCCGCTGACATCGAAGTGCCCACAGCGCGATTCGCCGGCAAACGCATCTACCGTTGCGGAACCGGCATCGCCCTCAAGCAGGCCCGCGCCACCCTGGACAAGGCCTTGGCCGAAGCCAAGGTGGAAAGCAGCGGCGATACTGCCGCTGCGGCAACGCCAGCCAAGGGCGAGAAGACCGGGGTGTACAAGCACCTGCTTACCGGCGTGTCGTTCATGCTGCCGATGGTGGTGGCCGGCGGCCTGCTGATTGCCCTGTCGTTCGTGTTCGGTATCGAGGCCTACAAAGAACCGGGCACTTTGCCTGCGGCGCTGATGCAGATTGGTGGCGAGGCTGCATTCAAGCTGATGGTACCGCTGCTGGCGGGCTATATCGCATGGTCCATCGCCGACCGCCCGGGGCTGGCCCCCGGCATGATCGGCGGCCTGCTGGCCAGCACCCTGGGTGCGGGCTTCATCGGTGGCATCGTCGCAGGCTTTCTCGCCGGTTACAGCGCCAAGGCCATTGCCCGTTGGGCGCGCTTGCCCAGCAGCCTGGAGGCGCTCAAGCCGATCCTGATCATTCCGCTGCTGGCCAGCCTGTTCACCGGCCTGGTGATGATCTACGTGGTCGGCCAGCCGGTGGCGGCGATGCTTGAAGGCCTTACCCACTTCCTCGACAGCATGGGCACCACCAATGCCATTCTGCTGGGGCTGTTGCTCGGTGGCATGATGTGCGTCGACCTTGGCGGGCCGATCAACAAGGCTGCCTACGCCTTCTCGGTGGGGTTGCTGGCCTCGTCGAGCTACGCGCCGATGGCGGCGACCATGGCTGCCGGCATGGTGCCGCCGATCGGCCTGGGCATCGCCACTTTCATGGCCCGGCGCAAGTTCGCCCAGAGCGAACGCGAGGCGGGCAAGGCGGCCTTGGCACTGGGTTTGTGCTTCATCTCCGAAGGGGCGATCCCGTTTGCCGCCAAGGACCCGCTGCGGGTGATCCCCGCCAGTGTTGCTGGTGGTGCATTGACCGGTGCGCTGTCGATGTACTTCGGCTGCAAGCTGATGGCGCCGCATGGTGGGTTGTTTGTGCTGCTGATCCCTAATGCGATCAACCACGCGCTGCTGTATTTGCTGGCGATTGTGGCGGGTAGTTTGCTGACGGCGGTGGTGTATGCGGTGATCAAGAAGAGCGAGCGGGTGGAGTTGGCGGTGGCGCCGGTGAAAGGCTAGCGATTTCAGCTGGCTTCACTGGCCTCTTCGCGGCGGTTCGGCGCCCCGATGAACCCGCTCCTACAGGGATCTCTGCAAGCTTGCAGATTGCGCGGTCCCTGTGGGAGCGGGTTCACCCGCGAAGAGGCCGGAACAGGTCAGCACCCATGCTTCTGCCGCAACGGCACCAGCAAGTCACCCAGGCCGTTATGGTCGATCTCATGCATCAACGCCAACAACCCCCCCAGCTCCCCCGCCGGGAAGCCCTTGCGCGCAAACCACGCCAGGTAATCCCCCGGCAGGTCGGCAATGATTCGCCCCTGGTACTTGCCGAACGGCATGCTGCGGGTCACCAGCAGTTCGAGGGTTTCCGGCTTCATCATCGGCGCACCTGGCTGTGTAAATGCGCCGACCATACTGCAATCTGCACGAAGCCCCAAGCGGCAATCATGCAGAACGCCGTTGTCAGGCTTCGCTAACTTATTTTTAACTACATGAATTAAAAGGACTTTATTTAGTTCTAAAGCTTGGCACGAACGCTGCTCCCTTACAGATGACTATCACCTGCCAAGGAGTTCGTACCATGAGCAACCCCAACAAAGACGTGATCGACGTGCTCAACGACCTGATCGAGTACAGCAAGGATGGCGAGAAAGGCTTCAAGGCCTCGGCCGATGATGTGAAGAACCCTGAACTGAAAGCGTTCTTCGTCCAGCGTGCCGGTGAGTGCAGCAACGCTGCCGGTGAGCTGCAAAGCGAAGTGCGCCGCCTGGGTGGCGACCCGGAAACGTCCACCAGCATCAGCGGCGACCTGCACCGCGGTTGGGTCAACCTCAAGTCGATGGTTACCGGCAAAGACGAAGAGGCGGTGCTGAACGAAGTGGAGCGGGGCGAGGACCACGCCCTCAAGGCCTACAAGGAAGCCCGCGAGAAGCTGGTGAAACTGGGCCGCACCGCTAGCGACATGACCTACAGCCTGGTGGAAAAACAGCTGCAAGGCGTGCAGCGCAACCATGACCAGGTCAAGGCCCTGCGCAACGCCGCGCGCGCCCGCAGTTAATCGGCAGGCCCCTCTACCCGGTTGCGGCCTTTGGCCTTGGCCCGGTAGAGCGCTTCGTCCGCAGCACCCAGCACCCTGGCCAGGTCGTGCTGGGTGCCGGACAGGCCGATGCCAATGCTGACTGTTACTGCATGGGCATCATCGGCAAACGGTGCCAGCGCCTCGACGCTGGCCCGGATGCGTTCGGCCAACAACTGTGCGCCGGCCAGGCCGGTTTCCGGCAGCACCACCTGGAATTCCTCGCCACCATAACGCGCCGCCAGGTCCGCTGGGCGGCGGATGCATGACTCGATGGCCTTGGCCACTTCGCGCAGGGCATGGTCACCACCGGCATGGCCATGGCGCTGGTTGAACGCCTTGAAATGGTCCACATCCACCATCAGCACGGCCAGCGGCTTGCGGTTGCGCTGGGCGCGGGCCCATTCCTGACGCAGCACCTGGTCCAGGCGGCGACGGTTGGCCAGGCCGGTCAGGCTGTCGGTGGCGGCGAGGGTCGCCAGGCCTTGTTCGGCCTCCTGACGGCGGCGCAGTTCGCGGCCCAGCAACAGCGTCAGCCAGAGAATGCCCACGCACAGCACCCCGGTGGCAACGCTGACCAGGATCGCGGTACGGCGCCAGGACTGGAACACCTCGTCGGCCGAGTGCACCACCAGCACGATCAGCGGCAGCTGCGCGACGCGGGCAAAGGTGTACATGCGCGGCTTGCCGTCACGGCTGGAGTGGGCGGTAAAGTTGCCGCTCTGTTCACTGAGGATGCGCTTGAAATTGGGCCGTTCGGCGTAATTGCTGCCGATCAGCGGGTCATGCGGGCGGCTGGGCTGGCGGGCGAGCAGCTGCCCGTCGCTGTTGAACAGGTTGATGCTGCTGTCGTCGCCAATGTCCAGGCGCTGGAACAGGTCACTGAAGTAGGACAGGCGCAGTGCACCCGCCGCTATCCCGGCGAACTCGCCATCAGGGCCGGAAATACGCCGGCTGAAACTGATGCACCAGTCGAGCTCGCCGAGCTTGGCCTTGAACGGTGGGCCCACCAGCAAACCGAGGTTGGCATTGTGCTGGTGCGCCTTGAATACGCCGGTGTCGCCAAAGTTGGCCTTGCGCGGCACGCTGCTGGTGGAGTCGCCCACCACATTGCCTTGCTTGTCCAGCCACAGAACGTCACCGCGCTTGCGGTCGACGAAGGCTTCATTGAACAGCAGGCGCTGGCGCATCGGGCCGGGTATATCCGTCAGTTCCTTACGCCCGACTGCCCAGATCAGGCCCTGCAGTGACTGGTCATAGAGCTCGACGTTACGCAGGATGTCGCTTTCGATCAGCTGGACGATGTTGTTGGACGAGCGAATGGCGGACAGCTCGACGCTGTCGCGTTCACGCGCCAGCAGGTAGCTGACGATGGCTACGATAGCGAGCACGGCAAGGCAACTGCCCAGGTTGAGGATCAGTTCGGGGTGCGACCTGTAGAGTGCGAAACGCGGGGATTGGGTGGGCATGCTCGCTACTGAGTGGGCAGGGCCATTCGCGGCGGCGACATTCTAGGGAAGCGGGTATTGTCGGACAAGATTTGTCCGACGGAATTACGGCTATCTCGACTGTACGGCTTTTGTAGGAGCGGCCTTGCGTCGCGATGGGCCGCAAAGCGGCCCCGGCGATACCGGCTGCGAAGCTGAAGATCTGGGGGCGCTTCGCACCCCTTTCGCGACACAAGGCCGCTCCTACAGGGGTTAAGCGTGCTGTCTACAAACGAGGGTCAGAACACGTTCAGTGGGTAATCGACGATCACCCGCACTTCATCGTTGTCGCTGTTGTCGTCGATCGACGCATAACCCTGGCTGCCACGGTGGGTGGCATAGCGCACCAGCACCGACAGGTCCTTCAGGTCACCTTCCTGGAACACGTATTTCACGTCCAGGTCACGCTCCCAGTGCATGGCGTTCTTGCCATCGGCGCGGTAGTAGTCGTAGTGGTCGGTGTTCTGGGTGGCCTTGGTCAGGTCCGCTTCACCGCGCGAGTACGACAGCGAGCTGGTCAGGCCGGGCACGCCGACACCGGCGAAGTCATAGTCGTACTGCAGCTTCCACGAACGCTCGTTGGGCGCATTGAAGTCCGAGTACATGCGCGAGTTGTCCAGGTACACGCTGTCGCCCAGGTTGATGTAGTCGAACGGCGTGTTGCCATTGACCCGCTGGTAGGCGGCAGTGACGCTGTGGTACCCGGCGTTGACGGTGAAGTGCACGCTGTAGGTATTGTTGTCGATCTTGCCCAGCAGGGCCTGGCCGGTGTCCTGGGTGTGGTAGAAGTGCACGCCCGGGTTCAGGCTGACCAGGTCGTTGACCACGTAGGTGTAGTCGAAGTCAGCGTAGTACTGGTTCCAGATGTCCTTCAGCTCGGCGGCGTACAGGTTGGCGGTGATGTTCGGGGTACCGCTCCACGATGCGCCGGCCCAGTTCAGGTGCTTGCTCTTGTCGTGTTCGTCCAGCGAGCCGTAGTAGGTGTCGATACGGCGGTGGCCGCTCTGGTTGTACGGGTGGGTGAAGCTCACCTGGCCGCCTTCGAGCAGCAGGCCGTCGACGCTGGTGTTGGTCAGGCTCACGCCACGGAAGGTCTGCGGCAGCATGCGGGTTTCGCCGCCAGCGATTACCGGGTTGGTGAGGAACAGGTCACCGGCCTTCAGCTCGGTGTCGAAGGCTTTCAGCTTGATCGCAGCCCCGGCAGTGGAGAACGAGTGTGGGGCCGCGCCCAGCTCGCCGTTGTCCTTGATGTGCTCGGGCAGGATGCTGGTACCGGCATGGCCACCACCGCCGTCGAGCTTCAGGCCCAGCATGGCATGGGCGTCCAGGCCAAAGCCGACCACACCTGGGGTGTAGCCCGACTCGAAGCGCGCAACCGCGCCCTGGCCCCACTCGCGGGTGTCGCGCACGCCGGCGTTGTGGTTGTCGCGGTTGAAGTAGGCATTACGCAAATGCAGGTTGAAGGACGAACCTTCGATGAAGCCATCAGCCTTGTCTTCATCTGCCTGGGCGGCGAAAGGGATAGTTGCAGTCAACGCAATGAACAGCGGGGTAAAACGAAACGCGGAAGACACCGGTACAAGCTCCTTTGGTCTGACGGTGGGGCAGTTTTTATTTTTGAATGTGCGTCTTTTTTATACATAGACGTTACAGCGGGGCTGAGAGTTAAGGCACATAAAAAAAGCCGCTGATCGGCAGCGGCTTTAAAAGGCTAACATATCGGCACCGGTGGTGCCCATGGCGTAGCCAAGGGAAATCGGGAGCAGTAACAGCGCTTGATCAGCTGTCGGCATTGGCATCGACAGAGACCTTGGAGGCGCTCTGTTTAGCGTCTTTGGCGGCGTCTACCTTCTGTGCGGCTACGGCTTCGCGGGCATCTTGGTGGACGGCGGCGAATTCAGCATTACGGGTGACGAACGCCTGGGATTCTTCGGCCATGGCCAGGGGCGACAACAACAGGGAAGACAGGACGAAGACGCTGGCAATACCCATACTGTTGGACATTTGAAACTACCTTCTTGCTGTGCAAGTGCTAATGAGGACGGGGGTAAAGTTAGTCCTTTCAATGCACTTGAAACAGAGCGAAGTGCGATAAGCACTGTTGCGCAAAAGGTAACGATCCATGAAAAAGCAATAGTACTTTCGCCGCAAACCCTTGTGCTAGACGCGGTCCCTGTAGGAGCGGCCTTGTGTCGCGATGGGGCGCGAAGCGGCCCTAGGTTCTGTGCTACGGCAACAAATGCTGGGGCTGCTACGCAGCCCGATCGCGACACAAGGCCGCTCCTACAGGGACCGCGTAGCCCTCAGGATCGGCAGCTGGATACCGAAGGTATTGACCCCAGCCCCACTGCGCACAAACACCTCCCCCCCATGCATCAACGCAATCGCCTTGACGATCGCCAACCCCAACCCATGGTTCCCGCCGCTGCTGTTGCTACGCGCCGCATCCACCCGGTAAAAGCGCTCGAACAGCAGCGGTAAATGCTCATCGTCAATCGCCGGCCCCGGGTTGCTCACGGCGATGCTGACCTGCTCGGGCCCGGCATCGATCTGCACCTGGATCACCTGGTGCGGCGCCGTGTGCTGCACGGCGTTGTTCAGCAGGTTGATCAGTGCCCGGCGCAGTTGGGCCTTTTCGATGGGCGCCTGGGCGTCGCCGGTCACGCTTACGCTGACCTGCGCGTCTTCGAGGATGTAGTCCAGGTAGTCGAGGGTGGTTGCCACTTCCTCGGCCAGCGAAGCCTGGGTCAGGGCGGTGGCCTTGCTGCCCTGGTCGGCGCTGGCCAGGAACAGCATGTCGTTGATGATGCTGCGCAGGCGCTCCAGCTCTTCCAGGTTCGATTGCAGCACTTCGAAGTAGTGCTCGGCACTGCGACCACGGGTGAGCGCCACCTGGGTCTGGCCGATCAGGTTGGTCAGTGGCGAGCGCAATTCGTGGGCGACATCGGCGTTGAATGCTTCGAGCCGCGAATAGGCCTGGCTGACCCGGTCGAGCGCGGCGTTGAAGGCACCGGCGAACTGCGCCAACTCTGGGGCCAGGGCCTGGGTCTGCAAACGCCCGTCCAGGCGCGGCGGGGCCAGGGCCTGGGCCTCGTTGGACAACGCCAGCAGTGGGCGCAGGCCGATGCGCGCTACCCAGTAACCCAGCAGCGAAGCCAGCAGTACGCCGAGTACCGCCAGCCCGACAATCGCCACCAGCAGGCTGTGCTGGGCCTGCCAGAAGGTTTCGGTGTCGATGCCGATCAGAAAGCGCAGCGTCGGCCGCTCGCCCAGCGCCGGCAGTTCGCTGACCAGCACCTTGTACGGGTAGGGCCGGTCGGGCAGGCGCAGGTCGCGCATGCCATGTGGGCCTTCGGCGAATGCACGGACCAGTTCGCTGGGGTGGCCATATTCATAGGCCGGGTTACTGCTGACCACCCAGAAGCGGATACGCTTGTCTTCTTCGCTGAGCAGGTTGAGCTTGTTGTTGATCTTGGCCCAGTGCTCGGGCGTGCCGAAGCGGTTGAGGGTGGATTCGAGCACGCTGAAGCGCGCGTCCAGTTCGGCTTGCGGCAGCAGGTCGAGGCTGCGGTCGACCTGGCGGTACAGCGCCGTGCCGATCAGCAGGAACACGACCAGCGCCACCAGGATGAACAGCGCCGACAGGCGCAGCGCGATGGAGTTACCCCGCACGGTTTTCCAGGACATAGCCCATGCCTCGGATGGTGTGCAATAGCTTGTTGTCGAAGGGCCCGTCGAGCTTGGCGCGCAGGCGCTTGATCGCCACCTCGACGACGTTGGCGTCGCTGTCGAAGTTGATATCCCAGACCAGCTCGGCAATCGCTGTCTTCGACAGGATTTCGCCCTGCCGGCGGGCCAGCACGCTGAGCAGCGAGAACTCCTTGGCGGTCAGGTCCAGGCGCTGGCCGGCACGCGTGGCCTTGCGTGCCATCAGGTCGATCCACAGGTCAGCCACCTGCACCTGCAGCGGTTCATGGCTGCTGCTGCGCCGGGTCAGGGCCTGCAGGCGGGCGACCAGCTCAAGGA
Organism: Pseudomonas sp. NPDC089392; assembly: GCF_044749595.1. Taxonomy (NCBI): domain Bacteria; kingdom Pseudomonadati; phylum Pseudomonadota; class Gammaproteobacteria; order Pseudomonadales; family Pseudomonadaceae; genus Pseudomonas; species Pseudomonas sp. NPDC089392. The sequence goes on along the minus strand of NZ_JBIVIF010000004.1, from coordinate 133,485 downwards.
ACGAGAACGGTTTGCCCAGGTAGTCGTCGGCGCCTTCGCGCAGGCCGTGGATACGGTCTTCGACCCGTTCGCGGGCGGTCAGCATGATCACCGGCGTCTGCTTGCGCGCACGCAAGCCGCGCAGCACGCCATAGCCGTCCAGGCCGGGCAGCATCACATCCAGCACGATTACCGCGTAGTCGCCCTCCAGCGCCAGGTGCAGGCCGTCGATGCCGTCGCGCGCCAGGTCGACGGTAAAGCCCTGCTCGGTAAGGCCGCGATGCAGGTAGTCGGCGGTTTTTTCTTCGTCTTCGATGATCAGCACACGCATGGTCTTGTCCTAACTGGCACTGGGCGCTGCCGCACGGGCAGCCTGGCGGCGGTGGAACAGGCGCTCCAGGGCCAAGTATATGACCGGGGTGGTGAACAGCGTCAGCGCCTGGCTTACCAGCAGGCCGCCGACCACGGCGATGCCCAGCGGCTGGCGCAGTTCGGCGCCAGTGCCGAAGCCGAACATCAGCGGCACGGCGCCGAGCAAGGCGGCCAGGGTGGTCATGATGATCGGCCGGAAGCGCGTAAGGCAGGCCTGGTGGATCGCCTGCTCGGGTGTCAGGCCCTGATGGCGCTGGGCGTCCAGCGCGAAGTCGATCAGCAGGATGCCGTTTTTCTTGACGATACCAATCAGCAGCACCACGCCGATCAGCCCCATGATGCTGAAATCCTGGCCCATGGCCCACAGCAATATCAGCGCGCCGAGGCCGGCCGAGGGCAGGGTGGAGATGATCGTCAGCGGGTGCACGAAACTTTCGTACAGCACGCCAAGAATGATGTACACCGCCACCAGCGCCGCCAGGATCAGCCACGGCTGGCTCGACAGCGAGCTCTGGAAGGCCTGCGCCGCGCCCTGGAAGTTGCCGCTGATCGAGTCGGGCATGCCCAGCTCGCGCTGGGTGCGTTCAAGGATGCTCACCGCATCGCCCAAGGCCACGCCGGGGGCCAGGTTGAACGACAGGTTGGCGGCCGGGAACAGGCCATCATGGCTGATCGACAGCGGCCCGGTGCTGGGCGGCGTCACATGGGCCACTGCCGACAGCGGCACCATCTCGTTGCTCAGCGGCGAGCGCAGGTAGAAGTAGTTCAGGCTCTCGGCCTTGCCGCGCTGGCGAGCATCCAGTTCAAGAATCACCTTGTACTGGTTGGTCTCGGTCTGGAACTCGCTGATCTGCCGCTGGCCGAAGGCGTCGTACAGCGCCTGGTCGACGTCGGTGGTGGTCAGGCCGAAACGTGCCGCAGCCTGGCGGTCGATATCGATGCGGGTGACGCTAGCGCCCAGTTGCAGGTCGTTGGACAGGTCGCGGAACGCCGGGTTTTCCCGCAGGCGGTCGGTCAGGCGCTGGGTCCACAGGTTCAGCGCCACGCCGTCGTTGCTCTTGAGCACGTACTGGTACTGTGTGCGCGAAGGCCCGGAGCTGAGGTTGATGTCCTGACCGGCGCGCATGTACAGGACGATCCCTGGCACCTGGGCCAGTTTGGGGCGCAGCCGGTCGATCAGCTCGCTGGCCGACACATCACGCTCGCCGCGCGGTTTGAGGGCGATCCAGAAGCGGCCGTTGGCGATGGTCTGGTTGCTGCCGGTAACGCCCACCGAGTGCGAGAACGCGCGCACGGCCGGGTCGGCGCCGATGATTTTCGCCAGTGCCTGGTGCTTTTCGATCATTGACGGGTACGACACATCTGCTGCGGCTTCGCTGGTGCCGAGGATGAAACCGGTGTCCTGCAGCGGGAAGAAGCCCTTGGGGATGGCCACGTAACCGGCCACCGCCAGCGCCAGGGTCACACCGAACACGCCGAGGGTGAGGCGCTGGTGGGCGAGGGCGTGGTCAAGGCCTTTTTCGTACCACTTGACCAGGCGCTCGCCAAAGCCGCCCTTGTGCTCGCCTGGCGGGCGGCGCATGAACAGCGCGCACAGGGTCGGCGCCAGGGTCAGCGAAACCACCACCGAAATCAGGATGGTGGAAGTGGCGGTGAGGGCGAACTCCTTGAACAGCCGGCCGACCACGCCGCCCATGAACAGCAGCGGGATGAACGCGGCAATCAGCGAGAAGCTGATCGACACCACGGTAAAGCCGATTTCCCCGGCACCCTTGAGCGCCGCCGTGCGGCTGTCGTCGCCGGCCTCCAGGTGGCGGTGGATGTTCTCCACCACCACGATGGCGTCGTCGACCACGAAACCCACGGAAATGACGATGGCCACCAGGGTCAGGTTGTTCAGGCTGAAGCCGAAGATGTACATCAGCGCGCAACTGGCGATCAGCGACACGCCGAGCACGCTGGACACCACCATGGTCGCCGACCACTGGCGCAGGAACAGCGCCATCACCCCGATCACCAAGGCCACGGCGATCATCAGGGTCAGTTCCACTTCGTGCAGCGACGCGCGGATGGTCTGGGTGCGGTCCTGCAACACCGACACTTCGATCGAGGCCGGCAGCATCTCCTGCAGCTTGGGCAGGGCGGCCATTACCCGGTCAACGGTATCGACGATGTTGGCACCGGGCTGGCGGAAGATCACCAGGTTCAGCCCCGGCTGGTCGCCGGACCAGGCTTTGACGTAGGCGTTTTCGGCACCGTTGATCACCTTGGCCACGTCCTTGAGGTGCACCGGCGCACCGTCACGGTACGAGACGATCAGCTGGGCGTAGTCCTGCGGGTGGAACAACTGGTCGTTGGCAGCGATGGTCGACACGCTGTGCTCACCGTACAGCGCGCCCTTGGCCAGGTTCAGGCTGGTCTGCTGGATGGCCTGGCGCAGGTCGGCCAGGGTCAGGCCGATGGCCGCCAGCTTCTCGGGTTGCGCCTGCACGCGGATCGCCGGGCGCAATTGGCCGGTGATGTTGATCAGGCCCACCCCCTCGATCTGGCTAAGCTGGCGGGCCAGCAGGGTTTCGGCATAGTCGCTGAGGTCGTTGCCGGGCATCTGGTTGGAGCTGACCGTCATTACCAGCACCGGGCTGTCGGCCGGGTTGACCTTACGCCAGGTCGGCGGGTTGGGCAGGTCCTGGGGCAGGCGCGCGGTGGCCGTGTTGATCGCCGCCTGCACTTCCTGGGCGGCGGTGTCGATGTTCTTGTCGAGGGTGAACTGCAAGATCAGGGTGGTCGAGCCCAGCGCGCTGCTGCTGGTCATCTGGGTCATGCCGGGGATGGCACTGAACTGCACTTCCAGCGGCGTGGCCACCGACGAGGCCATGGTTTCCGGGCTGGCGCCGGGCAGTTGGGCGGTGACCTGGATGGTCGGGAAGTCCGCTTCCGGTAGCGGCGCCACTGGCAGGCGCGGGAAGGCGATGGCGCCCAGCAGCACCAGGGCGAAGGTCAGCAGCAGGGTGGCAATGGGGTGGTCGATGCACCAGGCCGAAACACCGTTGCGCGTGTTCATGGCTGGCTCCGGCGGTCGGCCATTTCCGACGGTGCGGGGGCGTCGGGGGTTACCTCGACCCGCGAGCCTGGCTTGAGCCGTGACTGGCCGTCGAGCACCAGGCGCTCGCCGGGCTTGACCCCGGCAATGATGTTCAGCCCGCTGTCCTGGTACAGCACCTTGACCGGCACGCTGGTGACCTTGTCGCCGTCCAGGCGGTAGACGAAGTGCCCGTCGACGCCGCGTTGCACCACCGGTGGCGGCACTACCAGGGCGTTTTCCTCCACCCCGGTGCGCAGGCGAATGGTGACCAGCTGGCCCGGCCACAGGCGGCCGTCCTTGTTGTCGAATTCGGCTTTGACCCGCACGGTGCCGGTGGTGGCGGAGATCTGGTTGTCGATCAGCGCCAGGTGGCCTTCGCCCAGCAGGCTGCGTTCACCGTCGGCATCCATGTAGGCCTGCACCAGTGCAGGGGTGGGCGCCTTCAACAGGCTTTGCAGGGTTGGCAGCATCTGCTGCGGCAGGGCGAATTCGACGGCGATCGGGTCGATCTGGGTGACGCTGAACAGGCTGCGGGTGTCGCTGGCGCGTACCAGGTTGCCAGGGTCGACGTTGCGAATGCCCACCCGGCCGGTCACCGGCGAGCGGATTTGCGTATACGACAGCTGCACCTCGGCATTGGCGATGGCCGCCTGGTTGCCCTTGACCGTGGCTTGCAGGCGGTTGACCAGGGCCTGTTGCTGGTCGAGGGTCTGCTTTGACACGCCGTTGTCGGTGCTCAGCAGGCGGTAGCGTTGCAGGTCGACATTGGCTACCTGGATCTGCGCCTGGCTTTGGCCCAGTTCCGCGCGGGCCTGGTCGAGGTTGGCGCGGATGGCGCGGTCGTCGAGGGTGGCCAGCAAGTCGCCTTCCTTCACCCACTGGCCTTCCTTGACCAGTACCTGGGTCAGCACCCCTTCCACTTGCGGGCGCACCTCGACGCTGTGCAGCGACAGCACCGAGCCGATGGCGCTGGTATAGCGCGGCACGTCCTGCTGGGCGACGTTGACCACACGCACCGGGATGGCAGTTTGCGCGCGGGCAGCGGGTGCAGGCTGGCGCTGGGCGAACCAGATACCCGCTACCGCCAGGACGAGAAGCGCCAGGGCGGCGAGGAGGACAGAACGGGACGGACGTCGCATCGGTGCGGGCACCTTGGCCAAAGGGGAGGGAAGGGTGGTCAGTATCCAATCTTATAACCCCCGAACCGGGTCGTCAGCGTGACCGCTGGCTGACAGCCGTGTCAGTTTCGGGTGTATGGCTTGGGTTTTTCAGCGCTTGTGAGATCGAGCGCCGCCCGCGCGGCGCTTCGCGGCTAAAGCCGCTCCTACGTTTGTTTCGGGCCAGTCCCTCCTGTGCCAGGCCCGCGCTACCGCCTTGTTTGTACGACGCGATATCGAGCCATGCGCCAAGGCGTACGCGCGCAAATCCCACAGGAATAATTGGCCCGAAACAAACGTAGGAGCGGCTTTAGCCGCGAAGCGCCGCGCGGGCGGCGCTCGATCTCACAGGCGCCCAACCTCTCAAGGCAAGCCCGTGCTTCACCTAAAACCCGATAAAGGCGTAATACAGCGGGGCCTCGCTGGTCGTGCGCAAACCATACCCCAGCAAGCTCGCCACCAGCGCCTGATCCTCCACATGCAAGGTCCACTGCGCACCGTCATCCCCTGGCACCTGCGCCAGCGCCGCGGCAAACGCATCCATGTTCGGCAGGTAGGCGGTAAACCCGTTGCCCTTGAGGGCACTGGTGGTCATGCCCAGCGCCTGGCACACCGCTACTTTGGCGGCAATGTCATCGCGGTCGGCCTGGCGCGAGGCCTGTACCAGCGCCTCCAGCCCGGCATCGGCCAATTGCGTGCCGTGGATCAGCTCCGGCCCCTGCTGCCAGGCTTCCGGCGGGCAGTCCTTGCCCTCTGGCCGCAGCGGAATATGTGGGTTGATTTCCACCGGGTAGATGCGGCAGACCAACGGTCGCTGGTCATAGATGGTGCACAGGTCGTTGTCGTCGAGGTTGTGGCAACGCCCGGGGTTGAACGCGGCAAAGGTCACCGACACCCGCGCCTCGCCGTCACCGCAAGGCACCGGATGGGAACGGCGCAGCACATGCTCACGTTGCTCCAGCGGCATGCCCGGGCCATCGCTGACAAAGGCCTCGATCAGCACGATCACCTGGCCGGCGTCATCCGCCCAGCGCCGGGCTTCGTTCAGGGTCAAAGGCACGTGGTGCCCGGTGCAGCACTTGCCGCAGCCGGTACAACCGAAACGCAAGCTGTCGGTCACTTGGCCTCCGGGCTCCATTCGCTGACGAAGGCACGCTGATGCTGGCGGTCGTACAGGCACAGCTCGGTGCCGGTGCGCTGCTGCATGTGCTGCTGGGGGTAGACGCCTTCGATCAGCAGGGCGCTCATGCCGACCTGGTCATCGAACTCGGCAGGCTTGCCGCGAGCGTGGGCGTCCTTGAACTGGCTGGCGGCCAGGCAAGCCTTGAGCATTTGCTGGCGCTGCTCGTTCCAGGCCTGGCTGCTGGAGGCCTGGGCGATACCGCTGAAGAGGAAGCAGCTGATCAGGATGGAGCTGAAAAACTTCATACGCAATTCCGGCAAGTTGCTTGCGAGGGGCGCGAATTATGCCCGACTCACTCCCTGCGGCAAGCCAGGGGGTATGTCACCGAATATATCAGCGCTCGGCGAACACCACGGCACGCGCCGCCACCACCAGACAATCGGTCAGTTCCGGCGAAGAAAACTTGGTAAGGATGGCATTGGCCCCGGCCTGGGTCGCTTTCTCGCTGCTCATGGCGCTGTCCAGCGAGGTGTGCAGCAGCACGTACAGGTGCTGGAAATCGGGCGTTTCGCGCAGGGTGCGGGTGAAGGCGTAGCCGTCCATCTCACTCATTTCGATGTCGGAGACGATCACGTTGATCTCCTGCTCGGTGCCTTGCAGCTCCAGCAACACGTTGATCGCGTCCTTGGCGCTGCGCGCGGTGTGGCATTCGATGCCGAGGTTGCGCAGGGTGTGCACTGACTGCTGCAGGGCCACGTTGCTGTCGTCCACCACCAGGATGTTGCTGGCGGCCAGCAGGCTGGCGTCTTCTTCGCTCAGGCCACTGTGATGGATTTCGGCTGCGGGCGGGGCAATCCCGTGAATGACTTTTTCTATGTCCAGTACCTGCACCAGAGTGTTGTCGACCCGGGTCACGCCGGTGATGAACGAGCGGTTGCCCGAAGCGTAGGGTGGCGGTTTGATGTCGGTGCTCAGGCAATGCACGATGCGGCTCACCGCCTGTACATGCAGGCCCTGGCGCGAGCGGCTGATCTCGGTGACGATCAGGCAGCCGCCGTTCGGGTCTTCCAGCGGCCGCTCGCCGATGGCACGGGACAGGTCGATGACCGACAGCGAATGGCCACGCAAGGTGGCCACGCCTTTCACGTGGGGGTGTGATTCGGGCAGCTTGGTCAGCGGCGGGCAGGGGATGATCTCGCTGACCTTGAGCAGGTTGATTGCCATCAGCTTGCCGCTGCGCAGGGTGAACAGCAGCAGCGACAGCGAGTCCGCGCGAGCATTTTGCGTGGCCATGGTGACCTTCGATGGGGAACAGGGGATAACCGGTTATCGGCCTGTTCGGGCTGGGCTTTAGGGTGGCGTGGTAGTGGTTGGGTTTGACTTGAGTCTTATGCTGGTTTTGAGATCGAGCGCCGCCCGCGCGGCGCTTCGCGGGGCAAGCCCGCTCCCACTGTCTGTTTCGGGCCAGTCACTTCTGTGAGGTCACCTCTGTCCGCCTTGTTGGTTCCATTCGATATTGAAAGTGTCGCTGCTGTTTATCGATTTCCAGTCATACACCCAGGGTGCGCGCGCCTCTGCAACAGGAGTAACTGGCCCGAAACAGATGTAGGAGCGGGCTTGTCCCGCGAAGCGCCGCGCGGGCGGCGCTCGATCTCGCAGGCGCTGCAAAATCCTAGGCATGCACTTTCCCGCCTTCACACAATCAAGGGCCAAACCTGCCTCAACGCGCCATACCTAACTCGGCCTCAGAGGGGGAAGATCGGGAACTGTCTTTTTCATATCAATCACTCGTATGGTTACTGATTGACCGCCTCTCCGATTCCACACGAAGGGTGGCAGTTGTACGCGGTGTGGAATCCAGGCTACGAGTAAACCCGGTAGGCTTTGGGCCTTCCGCGCACAACTGCCATGACGACAGCTACTCAGTAATTGATCGGGATTCCACCCCCGGCCGCTGGATATCAGCGACCAGCAAAGGCTAGAGGGTCAGAATTCCAGTAACAATCAGACGCGAGTCGACAGGCGTTGTAGGGTATTTCCTCGGGTTAGGTATCGCTAGATCTGAGTTGTAGGGGATGTCTGAAATGTGCGTCAGGGTGTTGGGCTGTAGTGATGGTTGGGGCTGCCAGGTGCCTGTCTATAGTTCGCATTGGGTGTGAGAGGTGCCCGGCACTACACATTTGGCGCCTGTAAGATCGAGCGCCGCCCGCGCGGCGCTTCGCGGGGCAAGTCGGATCGCCGCACCGCCGCTCCCACTGTCTGTTTCGGGCCAGTCACTTCTGTGAGGTCACCGCTGTCCGCCTTGTTTGTTCCCCTCGATATCGGCTGCGCCGCTGCTGTTTCTCAATCTCCAGCCATGCACCCAGGGTGCGCGCGCCTCTGGCACAGGAATAACTGGCCCGAAACAGATGTGGGAGCGGCCTTGCGCCGCGAAGCGCCGCCCGCGCGGCGCTCGATCTCACAGGCGCAGCAAATCTCCAGCCATACATTACCGTTCCCGCAGCGCCTCCTTGGCCCGGTTCAGCGGTTTTATCAGGTAATCGAGGATGGTCTTCTCTCCAGTACGGATATCCACCGTGGCAATCATCCCCGGCACGATCGCGAAATGCTTGCCGGCCTTGTTCTGCAAGCTGTCCTGCTCGGTACGGATGAACACCCGGTAGTAATAGATCTCCGGCTTCACCTCATCCTGCAGGGTATCCGGCGAAATCCCCACCACCTTGCCATCCAGCCCGCCATACACCGAGTAGTCATAGGCACTGATCTTGACCTTGGCCGCCTGGTCCGGGTGGATGAAGGCAATGTCACGCGGGGCGATGCGGGTTTCGATCAGCAGGCGTTCGTCCATCGGCACGATCTTCATCACCTGGCCACCGGGCTGCACCACGCCACCCAGGGTGTTGACCTCGATGTCCTTTACGATACCGCGTACCGGCGAGCGCAGGGTCAGGCGGGTGAGCGAGTCGCTGCGCCCGCGGATCACTTCCGACAGGCTGTCGGCTTCGGCGCTGGCCTTGGCCAGTTCTTCGCGGGCCCGTACCAGGTAGTCGGAGCGGGCTTCGTTGGCTTTCAGTTCCAGCTCCGAGCGCTGGCGGTTCAGGCGGATCACCTCGACCCGGCTGGAGGCGCCCATCTTTGCCAGGTTTTCGGTGATCTTCAGTTCGCTGCGTACCAGTTGCAGCGAGTCCTCGATGCCGGCCAGGGTCTGCTCCAGGCCGCGGCGGCGGGTCTGGTACAGGGCGGTTTCGGCGTCGATAAGTTCGGGCGAGTCACGCAGGCTTTCGGGGAACGTCAGCGGCTTGCCTGTCACCTCCGCTTGCAGGCGCGCCTGGCTGGCCTTGGCGGCGCGATACTTGGCCTCGCTTTCGCCAACGCTGGAGGCGGTCTTGGTCGGATCGAGCTGGGCCAGGATCTGACCGCGGTCAACAAGGTCGCCTTCGGCCACGCTCATCTGCGCGACGATGCCGCCTTCGAACGACTGGATCACCTGCTCCCGCGAGCTGGGGATCACCTTGCCGGTGCCGGTGGACACCTCGGTCACTTCGAACCAGGCCGCCCAGGCCAGGAACGCCGCCAGCATCAGCGCGCAGATGGTGATGATGCGGCCGGCGCGGAATACCGCCTGGTCGTCTTGCCCATCCAGGTAAGAGACCGGGAGTTCGTGGTTGCTCATGCCTGCGCTCCTTGCAGTTTGGCCAGCGCGGCATCGCGGCTGTCGTCGATGACAATGCGCCCGCCATCCAGCACTAGGATGCGGTCGACCCGTTGCAGCACGCTCAGGCGGTGGGTGGCGATCACCAGGGTGCGGCCCTGACAGAAGCGTTCCAGGTTATCCAGCAGCTTGCGCTCGGTCATGTCGTCCAGCGACGCGGTCGGCTCGTCCAGCAGCAGCACCTGCGGCTGGCGCACCAGCAGGCGCGACAGCACCAGGGCCTGGCGCTGGCCGCCCGACAGGCCCAGGCCACCTTCGAGGATCAAGTGGTCCATGCCCTTGGGCAGGCGGCGGACAAAATCCAGCGCGCCGGTGGCGGCCAGCGCGGCCACCAGCTCCTGGTCGCTGGCCTGGCCGGCGCCGAGGGTGAGGTTTTCCCGCAGGGTGCCGTGGAACAGCCGCGCGTACTGCGGTAACAAGCCCACATCGCGGCGCAGGTCGGCGGGGTCGAGGTGGGCCATGGCGATGCCGTCCAGGCTGACCTCGCCTTGCACCAGGTCCATGGCCCCGCCCAAGGCTTGCAGCAGGGTTGATTTGCCGGCGCCGTTGCGCCCGAGCACGGCAATGCGCTCGCCCGGCTGGATATCCAGCTGGCCAATGTTCAGCACTGGCGGCGACTCTTCGCTGTAGCGGAAGTTGGCCTGGCGCAGGCGGTACTCGCCGCGAATGGCCGGCAGGTGCACGCGGGCTTCGCCTTCGGGGTGGTCGACCGGCGACTGCATCAGCTTGTCCAGCCCTTGCAGAGCTACCTTGGCCTGCTGCCAGCGGGTCAGTACATGGGTCAGCTGGGCCAGCGGCGCCATCATCCGCGACGACAGCATCGACGCCGCCACCAGGCTACCGGTGGTGAGGTCGCCGGCGATCACCATGGGCGCGCCGATCACGATCACCACGGCAAACACTGCGCCCTGCACGTTCTGCGTCCAGGTCACCAGGCCATTGGTGAGGGTGCGCAAACGCAGGTTGGTGTGCGCGCAGGCCGCGTTGTACTGGTTCCACTGCCGTTCGAAGCGGGCTTCGGCCTGCAGAGCCTTGATCTCGTCCAGGCCCTGGATGCTTTCCACCAGCATGGCGTTGCGCAGTGCCGATTCGCGCATCGAGGCATTGGCCAGCCGCGCCAGGCGCCGTTGCGCGAGCAAACCGGGCAACACCATGGCCAGCAGCGCAACCAGCGGGATGAACACCAGTACGCCGCCGATCAGCCAGAACACCAACAGGAACAGCAAGAAGAACGGCAGGTCGGCCAGTGCCGTGGCGGTGCTGGAGGTAATCAGGTCGCGGATCGACTCCAGCTCGCGCAGTTGCGAGATGAACGAACCGGTAGATTTCGGCCGCACCGAGTTGCGCAGGCGCAGGGCATGCCCGTAGACCAGGTCGCTCACCCGCAGGTCGGCGCGCTTGCCGAGCAGGTCGGTCACCTTCAGCCGCAGCAGGCGCATGCTGAAGTCGAACACCAGCGCCAGCACCACACCACCAAACAGCACGTACAAGGTTGGCAGTGATTCGGCCGGGATCACCCGGTCGTACACCTGCATCGAGAACAGCACCCCGGCCAGCGCCAGCACGTTGGCCACCAGTGAGGCGACCATCACCTGCCCGTATGGGCGCAGGTCGCGCAGCACGATGCGGGCGAACCAGTGGCGGTCGTAGGGCGCGGTGTAGTCGTCGGTGCGCACGTCACGCAGTGGCCGCGCCGGGCGCAGCAGGGCGACGCGGTTGATGCGGCCCTTGAGGGTGTCGCGGGGCAGGCGTGAGGTCAGCCCCTGGTCGCCGGCAAACACCACGGCCAGGTCGTCCTCTTCGGTCACCGACTCGACTACCGCCAGCTGGCCATCGTCCAGCTCCAGTACCAGCGGCGTGCGCCACTGCCGCAGGCCCTTGGCATCGAAGCGCACGAAGCGCAGGGCCAGGCCGGCCTGGCGCGCCATGTGGCGGAGGATTTCGTCCAGCGGGCGGGCGTCCTCGACGGCGGCCAGGCGAATGCGCTGGGGCGATACGTCCAGGCGGTAGTGGTGCGCCACCTGCAGCATCACTTCCAGCCATGGCCCAAGATCGGGCCGGTGGACCTCTTCGGGGGCTGCAGCGGGGGGCTGGTTGGGCAGGGTCACATTGATGGAATCGCTCATGGCTGGATCTCCACACCTTGCAGGTTGCGCCCCTCAAGGCCAAAGGCCGTACGCAGGGCACCGGTGTTGTACAGGCAGTCGACATCCAGACGCAGCAGATCGGAGCGGGTGCCGGCAAGTTCGAAGCGTGACTGGTAGATCTCCTGCTCGGCGTTGAGCAGGTCGAGCAGCGGCCGGGTGCCCAGGTCCAGGTATTGGCGGCCGTAGAGCATGCGGGCCTCCTGGATGCTGACCTGGCGCGCTTCCAGCGAGCTCAGCCGGCGGCCCAGGCCGGAGGTTTGCGCCATGGCCTCGGCCAGGCCGCGACGAGCCTGGAGGCGCGCCGCGTCCTCGGCGGAGTCGGCGGCGGTCAGTGCATGGTTGGCCGCGCGCGAGCGGGCGCTGATGGCGCCGCCCTGATAGATGGGCACCTCGACGTTCAGGTAGATGCCCGCCTGTGTGCGGTCCATGCGTGAGTTGTCACGGTTGTAGTCGTTGTCCAGGTAGTGGTTGACCTGCGGTTGCAACGACACGGTCGGGTAGGCCTCGGCCTTGGCCTGGGCCAGCTCGGCCTGGCCTTGGGCGCGCTGGGCCAGGGCCATCAGCACGGCGGGCAGGCGGTCATCGCCTTGCGAGGGCCGCTTGCACGCCTGGTTCAACGCAGGGGGTGAGTCTTCGGCCAGCGCCGGCGGGGTCACGCGCCCCATCAGCGCCGCCAGGGTCGAGCGCCAGCGTTCGTACTGCGACTGGTATTCCTCCAGCGTGGCGCGAGCGCTTTCCACGCGGGACTCGGCCTGCACCACGTCGGAGCGTGTGCTGGCGCCCATGTCGCTGCGCTGGCGGGCCATGCCGGCAATGTCGCCGACCCCGCGAATCTGGTCACGGGCAATGGTCATCAGTTGCTCGTAGCGGCGGGTTTCGATCCAGGCATAGGCGGTGTCACGGGCCAGGTCATCCACTACCAGCAGGATATTGGCTTGGGCGCGGGCGGCGGCGGCCTGGGCTGCGCTGACGGCGCTGTCGACCTTGCCGAAGTCGTAGAGCATCTGTTTCAGCGACAGGTTAAGCGCCTGGCTGTTGCGGTCGCCGCCGTAGCCGGTGTCGTAACCGGTGCGGATACCGCCGGAAATCTGCGGGTAGTACCCCGCGCGGGCGACGTTGATGCCTTCGCCCTGCTTGTACAGGTTGCCGATGGCTTCGGCGATGCTGGGGTGCCATTGCGCGGCCTGCAGCACCGCTTCGGTCAGCCCCAGGCGTTCGCCACTGGCGACCGGGGCCATGCCAATGGCAGGGCGGGCGGCCACCGCGTCGGGCGCATCCCGTAGCAGGGATGGCCCGATGTGGCGCAGTTGGGGGTCTATATCATCGGCTGCGTGGGCAACCGGGTGGAAGTTGAGGGCCAGGAGCCCGAAGGCTCCCAGCAACAGCGGTGACAGCGGACTGCTTCGCTTCACATAGTTCCCTTACTGCTGGTCGTCCATGCCGCCGGGCGGGGTGCCCGGCGGGATTGCAGCGGCCTCAGACCACATGGATACCGTTCTGTACCCACAGCTGGTGGCTCGGGTCCTCCTGGGCCGTGTATTGGTTATAGTCCGTGCCGTCGACGCTCTGGTTCCCCACCAGGGTCCAGTTATCTGTCATGTGAACCGAGTCGCTGTCGTCCCCCTTGATGATCAGTGTGTCAGTGCCGGTTTCGGTGATCGCCACCACGTCGGCCAGGTTCAGGGTCAGCGCCACCGAACTGGTGTCGTTGAGGTCGATGACTTCGATATCGTGCACCCGCCCGACCAGGTTGCCCAGGTCGATGCTGGCATCGCCGCCACCCCATTGCAGGGTGTCGGTGCCGGTGCCGCCGTCGACGCTGGCGAAGTTCTGGTCGACGATCACCAGGGTATCGTCACCCGCGCCACCTTCCAGGGTGATGTGCCCGCCCTGGCTGCCCACCAGATGGTCGTTGCCGTCGGCGCCGGCGAGCACGTCGGTGGCGGCGGCCAGGCTGGCCAGCGCTACTGCCTCGTCACCGCTGTCGGCCTGCAGCGAAGTGAAGGTGGTGAGGCCGGCAGCGTTGTCCAGGTTGATGGTCAGCGTGGCGGTGTCGGTGGTGCCGTTGGGGTGGGTCAGCTCGTAGGTGAAGGTATCGTGCTGACCGACCGCTGCCGAGGAGAGCCCCGAGTTGAGGGTGTAGGTGTAGCTGCCGTCCGCGTGCACCAGCAAGGTGCCGTAGGTACCGGCCACGCTCACCCCGTTGTAGCCCGGGATGGTGTAGGTGTTGACCGCCGTCAGCACGCTCAGCACGGTGAGTGCGGACCCTACATTGTCGCCGCTCAGCAGGTTGCCGGTAGCCTGGCTGGCGCTGCCCACCACGAATTGATCCAGGTGCGTGGCAGTGGCATTGATCGTAGTGGTGATCGAGCTGAGCAGCCCGATACCGCCTGCCGTTACCTTCACGTGGTAGGTGCCTGGCCCCTGGTCCTGGAAGGTATAGGCGGCACCTCCGCCCAGCAAGCTGACCAGTGAGCCGCCGTTCACGACCTGCACCGACACGTACAGGCCAGTCGCCGGGTTGAGTTTGAGCAGCTCGATGGTGGTGCCATTGAGCAAGCTCAGGAGGTTGGTGGAATTCACAACCACCTGCAGGTCGGTCACGGTATTGGCAGCGACCGTGGTGGTGTAGGTGGCCGAGCGCGAACCGACTAGCGGCAGGCTGAGCGGTGTGAATGTGGTGGGCGTGGTGGTTTCCGGATTGACCAGGGTGATGTGGCTGCTGCCCACGTCGTTGACCGCATCCACCACTGTGGCCGGTGCAGCATAGTTGCTGTTGCTCCAGATCTCCGTGGCCTGCGGGCTGTCGATGCGCACGTACAGGTTGGCGGTGTCGGACGCGCCGTTCGGGTGCACCAGCTGGTAGCTGAACACATCGACCTTGCCGACACTGCTTGGGCTGCCGTTCGGCGTGTAGGTGTAGCTGCCGTCGCTGTGGATCACCAGCGTGCCATACAGGCCCTGCACCGTGGTGGCGCTGCCCGCGGCAACGTAGCTGCCGTTTTTCAGCACTTGCAGCACGGCGCCGCTGTCCGGGCCACGTGCGTCCACTGCGCCATCGGTGCCGACGTCGGTGATGACGTTGCCCGAAGTGGCGGTGCCGCTGCCGGTGAACTGGGTCAGGCTGGTGGAGGTGATGTCCAGCGTGGTGGTCACGTTGGTGACCAGGCCAATGCCACCGCTGCCCACGGTCAGGCGGTAGTCACCGGCTTGCAGCACGCCGATGTCCACTTGCAGGCCGATTGGCAGCACGATCAGGTCAAGCAGCCCCTGAGTGTTGCCGTTGGCGATGGTCACCCAGGCACCGCTGGCGTCTTTCACTTGCAGGACAAAGCTGGTGTTGTTGAGCAGGGCCAGCACGCTGTTGGTGGTCAGTGTCAGGGTCGGGTCTGCAGTGGTACCTGCCGCTACCGTCCAGGTGTAGGTTTTGGTGAAGCCCGACAACAGCGTGGTGAAACTGTCGGAGTAGGTCTTGCTGGCGCTGACCGGTACCAGGTTGACCGTGGCTGTGGCCAGGTTGTCGCTGGCAATGACCGGCGCGTTGGCATCCACATCCGGCGCGGTGACGTTGACGTTGCCCGACACGTTGCCGCGTGGGTCGGCGAGGGTTACCGAGAGGATCTGACCGTTGTCCTGAGGCGGGCTCAGGGTCACGGTGAAGGTGCCGTTCGGCTGCACCGTTGCGGTTTGCAGCACGGTACCGCTGGCGCTGCGTACCGTCACGGTGGCACCCGCTTCGCCAGTACCGGTGAGGGTACCGCCGTCGGCACTGAACGCCAGGTTGCCGGCAGCCGTAGGCGGGGTCAGGTCCGGTGCGGTCAGCGCGATACCGGTGGAGACGTTGCCGGCGCCGTCGGTGAGGGTGACGCTGAGCGCCTGGTTGTCGATTTGCGCGGCGGTCAGGCTGACCACGAACAGTCCGTTGCTGCCCACCGTCGCAGTGCCCAGCACGGTACCGGCGCTGTTGCGCACGGTGACCGTACTGCCGACCTGGCCAGAACCACTGACCGCGGTGCCGTTGGTGTTGATGGTGGCCAGCGGCGCGGCCGGCGGGGTGGTGTCCGGTGCGGTCAGGCTGGCGCTGCCAGACAGGTTGCCGGCAGCATCGGACTGGCGTACCACCAGCAGTTGGCCGTCGTTCTGCGCTGCGGTCAGGGTGATGCTGAAGGTGCCGTTGGCCTGCACCACGCCTGTGCCAACCTGTCCGTTCGGGCCTTGTACGGTGACCGTGGCGCCCGCTTCACCGTTACCGGTGAGCACCGTGCCTGTGTCGTTGATGGTGACGTTGGTCGGTGCAGCAGGCGGCTGCAGGTCGGCGGCGGTGTAGCTGGTACTGCCAGAGATATTGCCTCCGGCATCGGCCTGGCTCACGGCCAGGACCTGGCCGTTGAGCTGTGCGGCGTTGAGGTTGACGGTGTACACGCCACCGGCGTTCACCTGGCCGCTGCCAAGCACATTGCCGCTGGCGTCACGCACGGTCACCGTGGCACCAGCCTCGCCGGTACCGCTCAGCACCAGGCCGTTGGTAGACAGGCTGGTGACCAACGGGTTGGCGGGAGGCGTGCTGTCGCCTGCCTGTACGAAGGCCGGCTGCGATTCGCCGCCAAGCAGCGACACCGCCGTCACCGTGAGGTGCTGGCCGTTGAGCTGTTCAGTGCCCAGTGTCAGGGAGAACGTACCGTTCAGCGTGGCGCCACCTGTGCCAATCAGGTTGCCAGCGGCATCGTACACACGAATGCCGACGCCGCTGGGGGCATTACCCGACAAGGTAACGCCGTCACCTGCCAGCACCACGTTGGTCGGCGGTACGGGCGGTGCAATCAGCGGTGTGACGTAGGTCTGCACCGCTGAAGTGTTAAGGCCGTCGGACTGCGTGACTGCCAGGGTTGCGAGCGAGCCCGCAGCTGGCACCAGGGTAATCTGGAAGTTGCCAGCGGCATCGACCACGCCGGTGCCGATGATAGTGCCGCCGAGGCTGACGGTGACCGAGGCATTGGCCTCACCTTTGCCGGTCAGCACGTTGAAGGTGTTGTTGATCGCCAGGTTGGTGACCAGGTCGGGTGGCGAGGTGTCGTTGGTCTGGTATGGCGCAGGCACCGAGGCGTTGCCGGCATCGTCGGTAGACACCACGCTAAGCAGTTGGCCGTTGTTCTGTGCCGGGCTGATCGGCACGGTGAACTGGCCGTTCGCACCCACTTCCACCGTGCCCACCACGGTGTTGTCAGGGCCACGTACGGTGATGGTGCTGCCGGCCTCGGCAGTACCGGTCATCGACGTGCCGGCCGGATTGAGCAGCAGGTTGCCTGGCTGCACAGGCGCGGTGAGGTCTGGCGCGGTCACTTCCAGTGGCGCCGACGGGTTGCCGGTGGCGTCCTGGGCAATGATGGTCAGCGTTTCGCCGTTGATTTGCGGGCGGGTCAGGCCGAGCACGAAGGTGCCGTCCGGGTCGACCGTGACCTGGCCCAGCAGGTCGCCGTTGTTGTTGACCACGGTGACGCGGGTGCCGGCTTCGGCATTGCCGATTACCTGGGTGCCGCTGTCGTTGATGCTGGCGACCACGGTAGCCGGTGGCGTGGTGTCCACCGCCGTGACCGAGCTGATCGGCGAGATGTTGCCGGCGGCATCGGTCAAGGTCACCTGTACCACTTGGCCATTGAGTTGCGCGGCATCCAGCTCGACCACGAAGGTGCCATTGGCAGCGACTACCGCAGTGCCGATCTGCGTGGTACCGACGTAGACGCGTACCGTGGCGCCCGCTTCGCCCAGGCCGCCCAGCTCGTCACCTGCTGCATTGAGGCGCAGCTCGGTTGCCGCAGCCGGTGGCGTGTGGTCTGGCGCCAGCACGCTGACCGGCAGGCTGACGTTGCCGGGTGGGTCGGCCTGCAACACCGACAGCAGCTGGTTGTTGATTTGCGCTGGGGTAAGTTCGACGCGGAAACTGCCGTCGGCGAGCACCGAGCCAGTCCCCAGCACGGTGCCGGCGGCGTTACTCACGATGACTGTCGCGCCGGCTTCACCCAGGCCGCTGACCACGCTGCCGTCGGCGTTGATCACCACTTCGGTGAGCGGGGCTGGCGGAGTGAAGTCCGGGGTCAGCAAGGTGGCCACTGCCGACACGTTGCCGGCGGCATCGGCCTGGGTGAAGCTGAGCAGCTCGGCGTTGCCCAGCGCCGGGTTCAGGGTGATGGTGAAGTGGCCGCTGGCATCGACGGTGGCACTGCCGAGTTGCGCGCCGCTTGGGTCGGTCACGGTCACCCGTGCGCCAACTTCGCCGCGCCCGGTAATGGTGACGCCATCGCTGGACACGGCGAGCTCGCTCGGTGCTGTTGGCGGCGTGGTATCCGGCGCGGTGATGGCGCTGGCGGTGGACTGGTTGCCAGCCGCATCGGTCAGCACCACATGCACCTGCTGGCCGTTGGCCTGCGGCGAGTTGAGGTTGACCTGGAAGGTGCCGTCGGCACGTACCACAGCGGTACCGAGCACGCTGCCATCGTCGGCCAGCACCCGTACGCCGGCACCGGCTTCGCCGCTACCGTTGAGCAGGCTGCCCCCCCCGGCGAAGGCCAGGTTGCTGGCGGCATCCGGCGCCACGCGGTCGGGCGCGGTAAGGCTGACGCTGTTGGACTCGTTGCCGGTCGCATCCGCCTGGCTGGCGCTGAGCAGTTCGCCGTTGATCTGCGCGCTGTTCAGGTTGGCGCTGAAGTTGCCGTTGGCATCAACCACGGCGGTGCCCAGGTCGATACCGCCTTCACCGATCACGGTGACGGTGGCACCCGGTTCGCCGTGGCCACTGAGGACCAGGCCATCGTTGGACAGCACCAGGTTGCTCAGCGGTTGTGGTGCGGTGGTGTCCGGTGCCTGCAGCATCGCCGGCAGCGATACCCCGCCGTCGCTGCCAGTGGCGCTGACCTGCAGCACTTCGCCGTTGGCCTGGGCGCTGCCGAGGTTGACGGTGAAGGTACCGTCGTTGGCCACCGGGCTGCTGCCCAGCAACACGCCGTTCGGGCCATACACATTGACCGTGCTGCCCGCCGCAGCGGTACCGGTTACCGACAGGCCGTCGGCCGCCAGCACCAGGTTATCCGGCGTGGCCGGCGCCAGCACACCAGGTGCGGTCACGTTTTGCGCAGGCGATACGTTCTGCGCGGCGTCGGCCTGGACCACGCTCAGGCTTTCGCCGGTGATCGCGGCTGGCGACAGGCTGACGCTGAAGCGCCCGTCGGCGGCGACTGTGGCCGTGCCCAGCGCGGTGCCGTCTGGCGCCCGTACGGTGACCGTTGCACCGGCTTCGCCATTGCCCATCAGGGTGGCGCCGTCGGCGGACACCGCCAGGTTGCTCACCGCGGCTGGCGGCGTGGTATCGGCTGCAGTGTAAGGCGCAGCCGGCGACACGTTGCCCGCCGCATCGGTGGCGGTTACCTGCAAGGTCTGGCCATTGGTCTGGGCACTGTTCAGGGTGACCTGGAAGGTGCCGTTGCTGCTGGCCACCGTGGTACCCAGCACGTTGCCGCTGGCATCGCGCACGGTCACGGTGCTGCCGGCTTCGGCGTTACCGCTCAGTTGCAGCCCGGTAGCGGCCAGGGCCAATGCTGCAGGTGCCGCAGGTGCGGTGAAGTCCGGCGCGGTAACCGCCACGGCGGTGGAGGTGTTGTTGCCTGCGTCGGTCTGGGTCACGCTCAGGTGCTGGGCGTTGAGCTGGGCACTGGTGAGGGTGAGGCTGAAGCTGCCATTGGCCGCCACCAGGCCAGTGCCGATGATGGTGCCGTCCGGGCCACGCACGGTCACGCTGGCACCGGCTTCGCCGAGGCCGGTCAGGGTCAGGCCGTTGTTGTTCAGCACTACGTTGGTCAGTGGCGCTGGCGGGGTCAGGTCTGGTGTGGCGACGTTGACCGCCGGGGAGGTGTTGCCGGCGGCATCCACTTGCGTCACGCCGATGGCCTGGCCGGTGGCTTGCGGGGTATCGAAGGTCACTGTAAAGCGGCCATCGGCACCCACGGTTGCTGTGCCGAGCACAGCCCCCGCAGCATTCCGTACCTGTACGGTGGCGCCCACCTCGCCGCTACCGGACAGCTGCCGGCCGTCCTGGCTCAACAGCGGGTTGCTGATGGCGGCTGGCGGTGTACGGTCTGGCGTGGCCAGGCTGGCCGGGCCGGAGACGTTGCCGGCAGCGTCGCTGAGGGTGACCTGCAGCGCAGCACCGCTGGTCTGCGCGCTGGGCAGGGTGACCTGGAACTGACCACTCTGGTTAACCGTGCCGGTGGCCAGGATGGCGCCGCTGGCATCGCGTACGGTGACGCTGGCACCGGCTTCGCCCTGGCCGCTGAGCACGGTGGCCGCGCCATTGAGGCTGAGGTTGCTGGCCGCCAGCGGTGCCTGCAAGTCGGGTGCCTGCACGCTGGCTGCCAGCGACACGTTACCGGCAGCGTCGGCCTGGGTGACGATCAGGCTTTGGCCGTTGGCCGCGGCCGGGGTGAGGGTGACGCTGTACAAGCCATTGCTGGCGACCACGGCGGTACCAAGCAGGGTGCCCTGGGCGTCGGTGACCCGCACGGTAGCGCCCACTTCGCCCTGGCCGGTCAGCGTGCTGCCGGTGCGGTCGATGTCTGCAGTAGGTGCGTTTGGCGCGGTGGTGTCGTTGGCGACTACGGTGGCCGGAACCGATGGCTGGCCATCGGCGCCGATACGTGCGCTGACCTGCAAGGTCTGTGCATTGAGCTGGGCATTGCCGAAGAACACCCGGAAGGCGCCATCGCTGCCCACCGTGGCGGTGCCCAGGGTAGTGCCGCCGGACGTTACGGTAATCAGCGAGCCGACGGTGCCGGTGCCGGTCAGTACGAAGCCATCGGCGCTGATGGCCAGGCCCGCTGGTGTTGCTGCCTCGGTGCCGGTCGGGCCGGCCAGCGACACACCGTCGGACTCGTTGCCGGCAGGGTCGATGACCACCACGGTGACTTGATCGTCCGAAGTCAACGGCGGGTTGACCGGTATCACGAAGGTGCCATCCGGTCCCGCAGTGGTCGTGCCGAGGTCGTCGCCGGTGACCGGGTCGCGGATGACCACGGTGCTACCCGGTTCGGCGCTGCCGCCGACGGTGCTGCCATCCGGGCTCACGGTCACCCCGGTGGCAGGTTCCGGGTCGGTGTTGTCGGGTGCGGTGACGGTAACCGGCGCCGAGCTGTTGCCAGCCGGGTCGGTGACGATCACGGACACGGTTTCGCCGTTGTTCTGGGTGGTCGGCAGCGTCACGCTGAAGCTGCCGTCGGCATCGACCGGAACGGTGGTTTCCACGCCAGCGCCGTCACGCACGGTCACGAATTCTGCACCCGGCGCGTTGCCGTTGACGGTGGTGCCATCCGGGCTTACCACCACCCCGGTAGGCAGTGCCGGCGGGGTGATGTCCGGTGCAGTGATCGGGGTGTTGTCGGAGACGTTGCCCGCCGCATCGGTCAAGGTCACTTGCAGTGCCTGGCCATCCAGCTGCGCCGGGGCAATCGGCACGGTGAAGCTGCCGCCAGCCGGCACCACCACGCTGCCGAGCAGGTCGCCGCCAGCATTGCGTACCTCGACGGTGCTGCCTGCTTCACCCGTGCCCTGGATGGCGTTGCCGCCCGGGGTGATGGTGAGGCCGGCCGGTGCGCCCGGTGCGGTGGTGTCGTCGGCAGTGAAGGGGGTAGATGGCGAAGCGTTGCCGCCAGCATCGACCACCACCACCGACACGGTTTCGCCGTTGGTCTGGGCAGGGCTGAGCGGCACGCTGAAGCTGCCGTCTTCTTCCACCACGGCGGAGCCCAGCAGGTCGCCGGCGCCGTTGCGTACTTCCACGGTGCTGCCCGCTTCGGCCTGCCCGGTGAGCGCCGTGCCGGTGTCATTGATGCCCAGGCCTTGCGCCGGTACCGGCGCCTCGTGATCCGGCGCGGTCACACTGCCGGCGGTGGAGGTGTTGCCTGTAGTGTCCGCCTGGGTGACGGACAAGGTCTGGCCATTGAGTTGTGGTGGGTCGATGGTCACCTGGAAGGTGCCATCGGGCTGGACCGTGGCGGTGCCCAGCACTGCGCCGCCAGTGCCGGTGACGGTCACCTGCGCACCTGGCTCACCGCTGCCGCTGAGGCTGCTGCCATCGCCGGCCAGGGTCAGGCCGGTTGGTGAATCGGGCGCCTCGCTGTCCGGTGCCGACAGGTCGACTGCCGCCGACAGGTTGCCGGTCGGGTCGCGCTGTTCCACGGTCAGTGCCTGGCCGTTGGTCTGCGGCGTATCGAGGGTGATTTCGAATGCGCCGCCGGCGCCGACCACCACGCTGCCCAGCACGCTGCCGTCAGGCCCGCGCACGGTGACGGTAGCACCTGGTTCGCCGGTGCCGGTGACCGTGGTGCCACTGTCGTCGATGGTTGGGCTGGTGACCACTTGCGGCGGCGTCGAGTCTGGCGCGGTGAAGTCCACCGGCCCGGCGCTGTTGCCCTGGCTGTCGGTGGCTTCCACGGTCAGGCTTTCGCCATTGCGCTGTGGTGCGTTGAGGGTGATGTCGAAGCGGCCGTCGCCGCCTACGGTGGCGGTGCCCAGCACGTTGCCGTCGGCATCGCGCACGGTGACGGTAGAGCCGCTCTGGCCCTGGCCGGTGAGGTGGATGCCTGCACTATCGATGGCCAGCCCCGAAGGTTGCAGCGGGCCGTCCAGGTCTGGCGCGGTAATGGTCGCGGTCGAGCTGTTGCCGGTGGCGTCGCGCAGCACCACATCCAGTTCCTGGCCGTCGGTTTGCGCTGGGGTCAGGACCACACTGATCACACCGTCGGCACCGACCTGGCCATTGCCCAGCACGTTGCCCTGGGCATCGACCACCTGCACGGTGGTGCCCGGTTCGCCGCGGCCATTCAGTACGCTGCCATCGTTGCTCAGTTGCAGCTCGGTGGCCTCGTTGGGCGGGGTGATGTCCGGTGCATTGACCTGGGTTGGCAGCGAGCTGTTGCCATCCGCGTCGATCGCCACCACATCCAGCAGTTCGCCGTTGGCCTGGGCGGGTGTGAGGGGGATGGTGAAGGTGCCGTCGTTGCCGACCTGCACGCTGCCTACCACGCTGCCTTGGCCATCACGCACTTCCACCAGGCTACCCACAGGGGCGGTACCACTGACCGAGCTGCCGTCGGCAGCGACCACCACGCCGGCCGGGCTTTCAGGCAAGGCAGTGGCCGGTACGATGACCGTGAGGGCGACCGAGGGGTTGCCGGCGGCATCGGTCTGCTGCAGTACAACGGCGTCGCCTGCCGAAATCGGGCTGTCGAGATCGATCAGGAAGGTGCCATTCGCTGCGACCACGCCGGTGCCGATGACGGTGCCATTGGCGTCGCGAATTTCGACCGTGGCACCGACTTCGCCGCGGCCAGAGACGACCAGGCTGCCGGCACCCACCACGACGTTGCTGACGATTTGCGGGGGCGTGATGTCCGGGGTCACGTAGCTCAGCGGCACCGAGGTGTTGCCTGCCGCATCGGTCACCCTGACAGAAACGGTTTCGCCATTGGCCTGGGCGGGGTCAAGGGTAAGGCTGAAGGTGCCATCAGGCTCGGCGATAGTGCTGCCGATCAGGTTGCCCGAGGCATCGCGCACATCCACCCGTGCGCCGGCTTCGGCGTTACCGCTCAGGGTTACGCCATTGGCCAGTTCCAGGCCGCTTGGTTGCACTGGCGCCACATGGTCCGGCGCGGTCAGCGGGCTTGGGGTAGAAACGTTGCCAGCGGCATCGGTCAGGGTCACTTGCAGGGACGAGCCGTCAACCACCGCAGTTGGCAGCGTGACGTTGAAGCTGCCGTCTGGCTGCACGGTGCCGCTGGCCAGTACCTGGCCCTGGTCGTTGTGCACTTCCACGGTCGCGCCCACTTCGCCGCTGCCCGAGACGGTACGCCCGTCGTTGCTGATCACCAGGTTGCTGGCTGGCTCCGGTGGCGTGGTGTCGCCGCCGTTGTCGACGATCGGTGCGGTGATGGTGCCGGCCTGCGAGGCATTGCCGGTAACGTCGGTGGCGGTGACTTGCAGCTGTTCGCCCGCCACTTGCGCTGGGGTGAGGGTGATTTCGAAGGCACCGCTGGCGCCCACGACCACGTCACCCAGCTCGGTAGTGCCATCGGCAGCCAGCACACGCACGGTGCTGCCCGGTTCGGCTCGGCCGCTGACCACGGTGCCATCGGCGGCGATTGCTAGTTCGCTTGGCGCTAGCGGCGGGGTAATGTCTGGCGCGGTGACCTGCACCGGCAGAGACGAGGTGCCGTTGTTGTCGATGGCCACCACATCCAGCAATTCGCCATTGGCCTGCGCGGGGTCGAGCACCACGGTAAAGGTGCCCTCGGCGCCGACCACGATGCTGCCGACCAGCGTGCCGTTGGCATCGTGCACTTCAACGCGGCTGCCAGCCGGAGCAGCGCCACTGATGCTGGCGCCATCTTCGGCCACCACCAGCTCGCTCGGGCTGGTCGGGGTGACTACCAGTGGCACGTCGTAGGTCAGGGCTTCTGAGGCATTGCCGCTCGGGTCGGTCTGTACCAGGCTCAGGCGTTCACCCGGCAGTGCCGCCGGGTCGAGGTCGAGCAGGAAGGTGCCGTTCTCGGTCACCAGGCCACTGCCGATCAGAGTGCCATTGGCGTCACGCACTTCGACGGTGGCACCGGCTTCACCGCGGCCGGCCAGGGTCAGGCCGTCGGCACCCACCACAAGGTTATTGACCACGGCAGGCGGGGTGATGTCCGGGGCATCGAACTGCAATGGGGTGGAGACGTTGCCAGCGGCATCGACCAGACGGATGTCGAGTACTTCGCCATTGGCCTGGGCCGGCGACAGGGTAATGCTGAAGCTGCCGTCCTCGTTGACCACGTCGGTGCCGACCACGTTGCCCGCAGCATCGCGTACCTGCACCGTGGCGCCTGGCTCGCCGCTACCGGTCAGGGTAACGCCGTCGGCCAGGTCCAGGCCGGTCGGCTGGGTTGGCGCCTGCAGGTCCGGGGTAGCCACCGACGCTGGTGTGGAGGCATTGCCGGCGGCATCGGTCAGCACCACTTGCAAGGTGCTGCCGTCCTTGACTGCCGGGTCGAGGGTGACCTGGAAGGTGCCATCCGGGTTGACCATGCCGTTGGCCAGCACGTTGCCCTGGGCGTCGCGCACCTGCACGCTGGCACCGACCTCGCCGCGGCCGCTGAGCTGGGCGCCGGCCAGGCCGACGACCAGGTTGGTGGCGGATTCCGGTGGCGTGGTGTCGCCGCCGTCGATGTCCGGCGCGGTGATGTTGCCGGCAGTAGAGGCATTGCCGGCAGCGTCGGTAGCGGTGACTTGCAACACCTCACCATTCACTTGTGGCGGGTCGAGGGTGATGCTGAAGGTGCCGGTAGCGCCAACCACCACGCTGCCGAGCACGGTGGTGCCATCAGCGGCGAGCACGCGTACGGTGCTGCCGACTTCGGCACGGCCGGTGACCACGCTGCCGTCGGCATTGATCACCAGTTCGCTTGGGGCAACCGGCGGGGTGATGTCCGGGGCGGTGACTTGCACTGGCAGCGACGAAGCACCACTGCCATCGATGGCCACCACTTCCAGCTGTTCGCCGTTGGCCTGGGCCGGGTTGAGGATGACGGTGAAGGTGCCTTCGGCGCCTGCCACCACGCTGCCGACCAGCGTGCCATTGGCATCGTGTACTTCCACGCGGCTGCCGACCGGGGCGCTGCCGCTGATGCTGGTGCCGTCTTCGGCCACCTGCAGGTCGCTCGGGCTGGCCGGGGCGGTGGTTAGCGGAACGTCAAACTGCAGGGCCTCGGAGGCATTGCCAGCGGCGTCGGTTTGCACCAGGCTCAGCTGGGCACCCGGTTGCGCGGCTGGATCGAGATCGACCACGAAGGAACCGTTGGTGCCGACAGTAGCGGTGCCGATGACCGTGCCGCCGGCATCACGTACTTCTACGCTGGCACCGGCCTCGCCGCGACCACTCAGCACCAGGCCATCGGCGCCGACCACGATGTTGCTGACGGCGGCTGGCGGGGTGGTATCCGGTGCAGTGAACTCCAGCGGTGTCGAGCTGTTGCCGGCGGCGTCTACCACGCGAATGTCCAGCGCTTCACCATTAGCCTGGGCTGGGAACAGGGTGACGGTGAAAGTGCCGTCCTCGTTGACCAGGCTGCTGCCGATCACATCGCCAGCGGCATCGCGCACTTGCACGGTGGCGCCAGGTTCGCCGCGGCCGCTGAAGGTGACGCCATCGGCCAGGGCCAGTTCGGTGGGTTGTGCCGGGGCCTGCAGGTCTGGCGAGGTGACCGAGCCAGGTTGGGAGACGTTGCCGGCGGCGTCGGTCAGGGTTACTTGCAGGGTGCTGCCATCGGTGATGGCCGGGCTCAAGGTGATGGTGAAGGTGCCATCCGGATTGACCGAACCATCGGCAATCACATTGCCTGCGGCATCACGTACCTGGACGATGGCACCTGCCTCGCCACGACCGCTCAGTTGGCTGCCGGCCAGGCCGATCACCAGGGTGGTTGGCGCTTCCGGTGGAGTGGTGTCGCCGCCGTCGATGTCCGGTGCGGTGATGTTGCCGGCAGTGGAGGCATTGCCTGCGGCATCGGTGGCGGTGACTTGCAGCACCTCGCCGTTCACTTGTGGCGGGTCGAGGGTGATGCTGAAGCTGCCGGTAGCGCCGACTACCACGCTGCCGAGCACGGTGGTGCCATCAGCGGCGAGGACGCGTACTGTGCTGCCCACTTCGGCGCGACCAGTGACCACGCTGCCGTCACCGTTGATTACCAGCTCGCTCGGGGCAACCGGTGGGGTGATATCCGGGGCGGTGACTTGTACTGGCAGGGACGATGCGCCGCTGCCGTCGATGGCCACCACGTCCAGCAGCTCGCCATTGGCCTGGGCCGGGGCGAGGGTGACGGTGAAGGTGCCTTCGGCGCCTACCACCACGCTGCCGACCAGCGCACCGTTGGTATCATGTACTTCCACGCGGGTGCCAGCAGGCGCAGTGCCGCTGATGCTGCTGCCGTCTTCGGCGACCACCAGGCCGCTCGGGCTGGCGGGCGCAGTGGTGACCGGGACTTCGAACTGCAGCGCTTCGGAGGCGTTGCCGCTCGGGTCGGTTTGCACCAGGCTCAACTGAGCCCCCGGTTGTGCAGCAGGGTCGAGATCGACCACGAAGGTGCCGTTAGTGCCAACGATGGCCGTGCCGATCAAGGTGCCATTGGCATCTCGTACCTCTACGGTAGCACCGGCCTCGCCACGGCCACTGAGGGCCAGGCCATCGGCGCCGACCACGATATTGCTGACCGCAATTGGCGCAGTGGTGTCCGGTGCAGTGAACTCCAGCGGTGTCGAGTTGTTGCCGGCGGCATCCACCACGCGGATGTCCAGCGCTTCACCGTTGGCCTGGGCAGGCGACAGGGTGATGCTGAACAGGCCGTCTTCGCCGACCAGCCCGCTACCGATGAGAGTGCCAGCGGCATCGCGCACTTGCACGGTGGCGCCAGGTTCGCCGCGACCGCTGAAGGTGACGCCATCGACCAGGGCCAGTTCGGTGGGTTGTGCCGGGGCCTGCAGGTCTGGTGTTGCGACCGAGCCGGGTGGCGAAACGTTGCCGGCGGCGTCGGTCAAGGTTACTTGCAGGGTGCTGCCATCGGTGATGGTCGGGTTCAAGGTGATAGTAAAGGTGCCATCCGGGTTGACCGAACCGTCGGCAATCACATTGCCTGCGGCATCGCGCACCTGGACCGTGGCACCTCCCTCGCCACGACCGCTCAGCTGGCTACCGGCAGCGTTGACCAGCAGGCCGGTCGGGGCTTCCGGTGGCGTGGTGTCGCCGCCGTCGATGTCCGGTGCGGTGACGCTGCCGGCAGTGGAGGCATTGCCGGTCGCATCGGTGGCGGTGACTTGCAGCACCTCGCCGTTCACTTGTGGCGGGTCGAGGGTGATGCTGAAGCTGCCGGTAGCGCCGACTACCACGCTGCCGAGCACGGTGGTGCCATCAGCGGCGAGCACGCGTACTGTGCTGCCCACTTCGGCACGGCCGGTGACCACCCCGCCGTCACCGTTGATTACCAGTTCGCTCGGGGCAACCGGTGGAGTGATATCCGGTGCGCTGACCTGCACTGGCAAGGACGATGCGCCGCTGCCGTCGATGGCCACCACGTCCAGCAATTCGCCATTGGCCTGGGCCGGGGCGAGCGGCACGGTGAAGCTGCCATCGGCACCGGCGACGACACTGCCAACCAATGTGCCGTTGGCATCATGCACCTCCACGCGGGTGCCAGCAGGCGCGGTGCCGCTGATGCTGCTGCCGTCTTCGGCGACCACCAGGTCGCTTGGGCTGGCTGGCGCGGTGGTGACCGGGACTTCGAACTGCAGCGCTTCGGAGGCATTGCCGCTCGGGTCGGTCTGCACCAGGCTCAGTTGCTCGCCCGGCTGCACGGCTGGGGATAGGTCGACGAGGAAGGTGCCGTTGGCGCTGACGGTAGCGGTACCAATGACAGTGCCGTTTGCGTCGCGCACTTCAACGGTAGCGCCCGCTTCGCCGCGACCACTCAGGGCCAGGCCGTCGCCGCCGATGACGATGTTGCTGACGGCAGCAGGTGGGGTGATGTCTGGTGCAGTGAATTCCAGCGGCGTCGAGCTGTTGCCGGCGGCATCCACCACGCGGATGTCCAGTGCTTCACCGTTGGCCTGGGCAGGCGCCAGCGTGATGCTGAACAGGCCGTCTGCGCCGACCAGACCGCTACCTACGACAGTGCCGGCGGCATCGCGCACCTGCACGGTGGCGCCAGGTTCGCCGCGACCGCTGAAGGTGACACCATCAGCCAGGGTTAGCTCGGTTGGCTGGGTCGGGGCCTGCAAGTCCGGTGTAGCGACCGAGCCGGGTTGCGAAACGTTGCCGACGGCGTCGGTCAGGGTTACTTGCAGGGTACTGCCATCGGTGATGGCCGGATTCAGGGTGATGGTGAAGGTGCCATCCGGGTTGACCGAACCATCGGCAATCACATTGCCTGCGGCATCACGTACCTGGACGGTGGCACCTGCCTCGCCACGACCACTGAGTTGACTGCCGGCCAGGCCGACCAGCAAGCCGGTCGGCGCTTCCGGTGGCGTGGTGTCGCCGCCGTCGATGTCCGGTGCGGTGATGTTGCCGGCCGTGGAGGCATTGCCGGCAGCATCGGTGGCGGTGACTTGCAGCACCTCGCCGTTCACTTGTGGCGGGTCGAGGGTGATGCTGAAGCTGCCGGTGGCGCCAACCACCACGCTGCCGAGCACGGTGGTACCGTCGGCGGCCAGCACGCGTACGGTGCTGCCTACTTCGGCACGGCCGGTGACCACGCTGCCGTCGGCATTGATCACCAACTCGCTCGGGGCAACCGGTGGGGTGATGTCTGGGGCGGTGACTTGTACTGGCAGCGACGAAGCGCCGCTGCCATCGATGGCCACCACATCCAGCAGTTCGCCGTTGGCCTGGGCCGGGTCGAGGGTGACGGTGAAGCTGCCATCGGCACCGGCGACGACACTGCCAATCAGCGCACCGTTGGCATCATGCACTTCAACGCGGGTACCAGCAGGCGCGGTGCCGCTGATGCTGCTGCCATCTTCGGCGACCACCAGGTCGCTTGGGCTGGCTGGCGCAGTGGTGACCGGGACTTCGAACTGCAGCGCTTCGGAGGCATTGCCGCTCGGGTCGGTCTGCACCAGGCTCAGTTGCTCGCCCGGCTGCACGGCTGGGGTGAGGTCGATGAGGAAGGTGCCGTTGGCGCCGACGGTAGCGGTACCAATGACAGTGCCGTTTGCGTCGCGCACTTCGACGGTGGCACCGGCTTCGCCGCGACCACTCAGGGCCAGGCGGTCGCCGCCGATCACGATGTTGCTGACGGCAGCAGGCGGGGTGATGTCCGGTGCAGTGAACTCCAGCGGTGCCGAGCTGTTGCCAGCGGCATCCACCAGGCGGACATCCAGCGCCTCGCCGTTGGCCTGGGCAGGCGACAGGGACAGGCTGAACAGACCGTCGGCACCGACGATGGCGGTACCGATCACGGTACCGGCGGCATCGCGCACCTGTACGGTGGCACCCGGTTCGCCGCGGCCATTGAAGGTGACACCATTGAGCAGCACCAGCTCGGTGGGCTGCGCAGGCGGTTGCAGGTCTGGCGAGGTGACCGAGCCAGGCTGCGAAACGTTGCCGGCGGCGTCGGTGAGGGTGACTTGCAGGGCACTGCCGTCGTTCACGGCCGGGTCCAGGGTGATCGCGAAGCTGCCGTCTGCACCCACGGTGCCGGTGGCCAGCACATTGCCTGCCGCATCACGCACTTCTACGTTGGCGCCAGGCTCCCCGCGCCCGCTCAGTTGGCTGCCGGCCAGGCCGATGACCAGGTCGGTAGGCGCTGTTGGCGGCGTGGTATCGACACCATCGAGGTCTGGTGCGGTTATCGCATTGGTCGGTGAGGTGTTGCCAGCGGCGTCGATGGCGGTGACTTGCAGTACTTCACCGTCTATCTGTGGTGGGTTCAGGTCGATGCTGAACACGCCGGTCGGGCCGGCCACGGCAGTGCCCAGTTCGCTGCCATCGGCGGCGACGATGCGCACGGTGCTGCCTGGCTCGGCGCGGCCGGTGATGACGCTGCCGTCAGCGCTGACCGCCAGTTCGCTTGGCGCGGCCGGGGCGGTGATGTCGGGCGCGGTGATCTGCGTCGGGGTGGAGGAAACGCCATCGGCATCGATGGCCACTACATTCAGCAGCTCGCCGTTGGCCTGGGCAGGGTTGAGTTCAATGCTGAAGCTGCCGTCGGCGTTGACGGTGGCGCTGCCGATCAATGCGCCGCTGGCATCGTGTACTTCCACGCGGCTGCCGGCTGGCGCAGTACCGGTGAGGGTGGTGCCATCGGCATCGATGGTCAGCCCGCTCGGGCTGACGGGGGCGGTGGTCAACGGCACATCGTATTCGACGGCCACCGACGCGTTGCCGCTTGGGTCCACCTGCAACAGCGTCAGCTGGTCGCCGGGCTGTACGGCCGGGTCGAGGCTGATCAGGAAGGTGCCGTTGGCAGTGACTACGCCACGGCCCAACAGGTTGCCATCGGCATCGCGCACTTCCACGGAGGCACCGGCTTCACCGTGGCCACTCAGGGCTGTGCCGCCCGCGCCGACCAGGATGTCGCTCACGGCATCTGGCGGGGTGATGTCCGGGGCGTTGAATTGCAGGGGAGCGGAGCTGTTGCCGGCGGCATCCACCAGGCGTACGTCGAGCGCTTCGCCGTTGGCCTGTGCCGGGCCGAGGGTGATGCTGAACAGGCCATCGGCACCCACCAGGCCGCTACCGATGAGGGTGCCGGCGGCGTTGCGCACCTGCACGGTGGCACCTGGCTCGCCGCGACCGCTGAAGGTGATGCCATCGGCCAGGGCCAGTTCGGTTGGTTGGGCAGGGGCCAGCAAGTCTGGCGAGGCGACCGAGCCTGGCTGCGAAACGTTGCCGGCGGCGTCGGCGAGGGTGACTTGCAGGGTGCTGCCGTCTTTCACGGCAGGGTCCAGGGTGACTGCGAAGGTACCGTCTGCACCGACGGTGCCGCTGGCGACAAGGTTGCCGGCTGCGTCGCGCACCTGCACGGTGCTGCCGACTTCGCCACGGCCACTGAGTTGGCTGCCGGCCAGGCCGATGACCAGGTTGGTGGGTGCCAGCGGTGGCGTGGTATCGCCGCCGTCGATATCCGGCGCAGTGACCGAACTGGCCACCGAGGTGTTGCCTGCGGCATCGATGGCCGTGGCTTGCAGCACTTCGCCATCCACTTGTGCCGGGTTGAGGCCGATGCTGAACGCGCCGGTCGCGCCAACCACGGCGCTGCCCAGCTCGGTGCCATCCGCAGCGAGGATGCGCACGGTGCTGCCGGGCTCGGCGCGGCCCGTGACCACAGTGCCGTCAGCGCTGACGGCCAGTTCGGTGGGGGCAGCAGGCGCGGTGATATCAGGTGCGGTGATCTGCGCAGGCAGCGAAGAAACGCCGCTGTCATCGATGGCCACCACATCCAGCAGTTCGCCGTTGGCCTGGGCAGGGGCCAGCGCGATGCTGAAGGTGCCGTCGGCATTGGCGATGGCGCTGCCGATCAGGGTGCCGTTGGCATCATGCACTTCCACGCGGCTGCCTGCCGGTGCGCTACCTGTCAGGGTGGTGCCGTCGGCGTCGATAAGCAGGTTGCTTGGGCTATCAGGAGCTGTGGTCAGCGGAACGTCGTATTCCAGGGCAACCGAGGCATTGCCGCTCGGGTCGGTCTGCACCAGGTTCAGCTGGTCGCCAGGTTGTGCGGCCGGGTCGAGGTCGATCAGGAAGGTGCCATTGGCACCGACCACGCCGCTGCCGATCACGTTGCCATCGGCGTCACGCACTTCCACGGTGGCACCCGGTTCGCCACGGCCGCTCAGGGCCAGGCCACCGGCGCCGACGACGATGTTGCTCACGGCGTCAGGCGGGGTGATGTCCGGAGCATCGAACTGCAGCGGTGCGGATATATTGCCGGCTGCGTCGACCAGACGCACATCCAGTGCTTCGCCATTGGCCTGGGCAGGGGTGAGCGTGAGGCTGAAGGCGCCGTCTTCATTCACCACGCCCGTGCCGATGACCGTGCCGGCGGCATCGCGTACCTGCACGGTAGCGCCCGGTTCGCCGCGACCGGTGAAGGTCACACCGTCGGCCAAGGCCAGGTCGGTTGGCTGCGCTGGCGGCAGCAGGTCTGGCGAGGTTACCGAGCCGGGTGGCGATAGGTTGCCGGCGGCGTCGGTGAGGGTGACTTGCAAGGTGCTGCCGTCGTTCACGGCAGGGTCCAGGGCGATAACGAAACTGCCGTCCGCGCCGACCGTGCCGGTGGCGATGATATTGCCGGCAGCGTCACGCACTTGCACAGTGGTACCGGCTTCGCCGCGACCACTCAGTTGGTGGCCGGCCAGGCCGATGACCAGATCGGTGGGTGCCAGCGGTGGCGTGGTGTCACCGCCATCGATATCCGGCGCAGTGACCGAACTGGCGGTAGAGGTGTTGCCGGCGGCGTCGGACGCGGTGGCTTGCAGTACTTCACCGTCCACTTGAGGCGGATTGAGGGTGATGCTGAACACGCCAGTGGCACCCACTACAGTGGTGCCCAGCTCGGTGCCATCGGCGCCGACGATGCGCACGGTGCTGCCCGGTTCGGCACGGCCCGTGAGCACGGTGCCGTCAGCGCTGACGGCCAGCTCGGTCGGGGCGGCAGGGGCGGTGATATCCGGTGCGGTGATTTGCGCAGGCAGCGAGGAAAGGCCGCTGTCATCGATGGCCACGACATCCAGCAGTTCGCCGTTGGCCTGGGCAGGGCTCAGCTCGATGCTGAATGTGCCGTCCGCGTTGGCGATGGCGCTGCCGATCAAGGCGCCGTTGGCGTCATGTACTTCCACGCGGCTGCCAGCAGGCGCGGTACCGGTCAGGGTGGTGCCGTCGGCATCGATGGCCAGGTTGCTCGGGCTGTCGGGTGCGGTGGTCAGCGGTACGTCGTAGTCAACGGCCACGGACGCGTTGCCGCTTGGGTCGGTCTGTACCAGGCTCAGTTGGTCGCCTGGTTGTGCGGCCGGGTCAAGGTCGATCAGGAAGGTGCCGTTGGCGCCGACCACGCCGGTGCCGATCACGTTGCCATCGGCGTCACGTACTTCGACAGTGGCACCAGGTTCGCCGCGACCGCTCAGGGCCAGGCCACCGGCACCGACCACAATATTGCTCACGGCATCCGGTGGTGTGATGTCCGGAGCATCAAATTGCAGCGGCGCTGAAGTGTTGCCAGCCGCATCGACCTGACGCACATCCAACGCTTCGCCATTTGCTTGAGCGGGGGACAAGGTCAGGCTGAACGTGCCGTCTTCATTGACCACACCGGAACCGATGAGGTTACCGGCGGCATCGCGCACCTGTACGGTCGCGCCCGGCTCACCGCGACCGCTGAAGGTCACGCCATCGGCCAGGGCCAAGTCAGTGGGCTGGGCTGGTGGCAGCAGGTCGGCGGAAGTCACCGAGCCTGGCTGCGAAACGTTGCCAGCGGCATCGGTCAGGGTGACTTGCAGGGTGCTGCCGTCGATTACGGCAGGGGCCAACGTAATCAGGAAGCTGCCATCTGGCCCAACGGTGCCAGTGGCCAGCACGTTGCCATCGGCATCGCGGACTTGCACGGTGGTGCCCGCTTCGCCACGGCCGCTGAGCTGACTGCCGGCCAGGCCAATCATCAGGTCGGTCGGTGCTGCTGGTGGCGTGGTATCGACGCCGTCGATATCCGGCGCGGTGACCGAGCTGGCGGTAGAGGTGTTGCCGGCGGCGTCGGACGCGGTGGCTTGCAGTACTTCACCGTCCACTTGAGGCGGATTGAGGGTGATGCTGAACACGCCAGTGGCACCGACGACGGCAGTGCCCAGCTCGGTGCCATCGGCGCCCACGATGCGCACGGTGCTACCCGGTTCGGCACGACCGGTCAGGACAGTCCCGTCTGCGCTGACGGCCAGTTCGGTCGGGGCGGCAGGGGCGGTGATGTCCGGAGCAGTGATCTGGGCAGGCAGTGAAGAAACACCGCTGTCATCAATGGCCACGACATCCAGCAGCTCGCCGTTAGCCTGGGCTGGATTCAGCTCGATGCTGAAGGTGCCATCGGCGTTGGCGATGGCGCTGCCGATCAATGCGCCGTTGGCGTCATGTACTTCCACGCGGCTACCAGCAGGCGCGGTACCGGTCAGGGTGGTGCCATCAGCGTCGATGACCAGGTTGCTTGGGCTGTCTGGGGCAGTGGTCAGTGGTACGTCGTATTCGACGGCCACGGACGCGTTACCGCTTGGGTCGGTCTGCACCAGGCTCAGTTGGTCGCCTGGTTGTGCGGCCGGGTCGAGGTCGATCAGGAAGGTGCCGTTGGCACCGACCACGCCAGTGCCGATCACGTTGCCATCGGCATCACGCACTTCCACGGTGGCACCCGGTTCGCCGCGGCCACTCAGGGCGAGGCCACCGGCGCCGACGGCGATGTTGCTCACCGCGTCAGGCGGGGTGATATCCGGTGCATCGAATTGCAGCGGCGCCGAGCTGTTGCCTGCTGCGTCCACCAGGCGCACATCCAGCGCTTCGCCGTTGGCTTGGGCAGGGGACAGGGTCAGGCTGAACAGGCCATCGGCACCTACTACGCCGCTGCCGATAAGGTTGCCCGCGGCATCGCGCACTTGCACAGTGACGCCCGGTTCACCTCGACCGGTGAAGGTCACGCCATCGGCCAAGGCCAGTTCAGTCGGTTGTGCTGGTGGCAACAAGTCGGTGGAAGTCACCGAACCGGATGGCGACACGTTGCCAGCGGCATCGGTCAGGGTGACTTGCAAGGTGCTGCCGTCGATCACGGCAGGGTCCAGGGCGATAACGAAACTGCCGTCCGCGCCGACAGTGCCGATGGCGATGATATTGCCGGCAGCATCACGCACTTGCACAGTGGTACCGGCTTCGCCGCGACCACTCAGTTGGTGGCCGGCCAGGCCGATGACCAGGTCGGTGGGTGCCAGCGGTGGCGTGGTGTCACCGCCATCGATATCCGGCGCAGTAACCGAACTGGCAGTAGAGGTGTTGCCGGCGGCGTCGGACGCGGTGGCTTGCAGTACTTCACCGTCCACTTGAGGCGGATTGAGGGTGATGCTGAACACGCCGGTGGCACCCACTATAGCGGTGCCCAGTTCGGTGCCATCAGCGCCGACGATACGCACGGTGCTACCCGGTTCAGCACGGCCAGTGAGCGCAGTGCCGTCAGCGCTGACGGCCAGTTCGGTCGGTGCGGCAGGTGCAGTGATGTCCGGTGCGGTGATTTGCGCAGGCAGCGAGGAAACGCCGCTGTCATCGATGGCGACCACATCCAGCAGTTCGCCGTTGGCCTGGGCGGGGTTCAGCTCGATGCTGAAGCTGCCGTCCGCGTTGGTGATGGCGCTGCCGATCAACGCGCCGTTGGCGTCATGCACTTCCACGCGGCTGCCAGCAGGTGCGGTACCGCTGAGGGTGGTGCCGTCAGCGTCAATGGCCAGGTTGCTTGGGCTGTCTGGGGCAGTGGTCAGTGGTACGTCGTATTCGACGGCCACGGACGCGTTACCGCTCGGGTCGGTCTGCACCAGGCTCAGTTGGTCGCCTGGTTGTGCGGCCGGGTCGAGGTCGATCAGGAAGGTGCCGTTGGCACCGACCACGCCAGTGCCGATTACATTGCCATCGGCGTCACGTACTTCGACGGTGGCACCGGGTTCGCCGCGACCGCTCAGGGCCAGGCCACCGGCGCCGACGACGATGTTGCTCACGGCATCCGGTGGTGTGATGTCCGGAGCATCGAACTGCAGCGGCGCAGAGGTGTTGCCTGCTGCGTCCACCAGACGCACATCCAGCGCTTCGCCGTTGGCTTGGGCAGGGGACAGGGTAAGGCTGAACAGGCCATCGGCGCCGACGATGCCAGTGCCGATGATGGTGCCAGCGGCATCGCGTACTTGCACGGTCGCGCCCGGCTCACCGCGACCGCTGAAGGTCACGCCATCGGCTAGGGCCAAGTCAGTGGGCTGGGCTGGTGGCAACAGGTCGGCCGAAGTCACCGAGCCCGGCTGCGAAACGTTGCCAGCGGCATCGGTCAGGGTGACTTGCAAGGTGCTGCCGTCGATCACGGCCGGGTCAAGGGCGACGGTGAAGGTGCCGTCGGCACCGACGGTGCCGGTCGCCAGGATATTGCCTTCAGCGTCACGCACTTGCACGGTGGTGCCGGCTTCACCGCGACCACTCAGTTGGTGGCCGGCTAGGCCGATGACCAGATCGGTGGGTGCCAGCGGTGGCGTGGTGTCACCGCCATCGATATCCGGCGCAGTGACCGAACTGGCGGTAGAGGTGTTGCCGGCGGCATCGGACGCGGTGGCTTGCAGTACTTCACCGTCCACTTGAGGCGGATTGAGGGTGATGCTGAACACGCCAGTGGCACCCACTACAGTGGTGCCCAGCTCGGTGCCATCGGCGCCGACGATGCGCACGGTGCTGCCCGGTTCGGCACGGCCCGTGAGCACGGTGCCGTCAGCGCTGACGGCCAGCTCGGTCGGGGCGGCAGGGGCGGTGATATCCGGTGCGGTGATTTGCGCAGGCAGCGAGGAAACGCCTGCGTCATCGATGGCCACCACATCCAGCAGTTCGCCGTTGGCCTGGGCAGGGTTCAGCTCGATGCTGAAGGTGCCGTCGGCATTGGCGATGGCGCTGCCGATCAAGGTGCCGTTGGCGTCATGTACTTCCACGCGGCTGCCGGCAGGCGCGGTACCGGTCAGGGTGGTGCCATCGCCATCGATGGCCAGGTTGCTTGGGCTGTCTGGGGCAGTGGTTAGTGGTACATCGTACTCGACGGCCACGGAAGCGTTGCCGCTTGGGTCAGTCTGTACCAGGCTGAGCTGATCGCCCGGTTGGGCTGCCGGATCCAGGTCGATAAGGAAGGTGCCATTGGCACCCACCACGCCGGTGCCGATCAGGTTGCCACCAGCATCGCGCACTTCGACGGTGGCACCCGGTTCGCCTCGGCCGCTCAGGGCAAGGCCACCGGCGCCGACCACGATGTTGCTCACAGCATCGGGCGGGGTGATATCCGGCGCATCGAATTGCAGCGGCGTCGAGCTGTTGCCTGCTGCGTCCACCAGACGCACATCCAGCGCTTCGCCGTTGGCTTGGGCAGGGGACAGGGTCAGGCTGAACAGACCATCGGCACCCACTACGCCGCTGCCGATAAGGTTGCCCGCTGCATCGCGCACTTGCACAGTGGCGCCCGGCTCGCCGCGACCGCTGAAGGTCACGCCGTCGGCCAGGGCCAGGTCAGTCGGTTGAGCAGGCGGCAGCAAGTCGGCCGAAGTGACCGAGCCCGGCTGCGAAACGTTGCCGGCGGCATCGGTCAGGGTGACTTGCAGAGTACTGCCGTCAATCACGGCCGGGTCCAAGGTGACGATGAAGGTGCCATCAGCGCCGACGGTACCGGTCGCCAGGATATTGCCTTCACCGTCACGCACTTGAACGGTGGTGCCGGCTTCACCACGGCCGCTCAGTTGGCTGCCGGCGAGGCCGATCACCAGATCGGTCGGGGCTTCAGGTGGTGTGGTGTCGCCACCATCAATGTCTGGTGCGGTGACCGAGCTGGCTTGCGAGGTGTTGCCGGCGGTATCGGACGCGGTGGCTTGCAGTACCTCGCCGTCCACTTGTGGCGGATTGAGGGTGATACTGAAGACACCGGTGGCACCGACGACGGCAGTGCCCAGCTCGGTGCCATCGGCGCCAACGATGCGCACGGTGCTGCCCGGTTCGGCACGGCCTGTGAGCACGGTGCCGTCAGCGCTGACGGCCAGTTCGGTCGGGGCGGCAGGCGCAGTGATGTCCGGTGCGGTGATCTGCGCAGGCAGCGAGGAAACGCCTGCGTCATCGATGGCCACGACATCCAGCAGTTCGCCGTTGGCCTGGGCCGGATTCAGCTCGATGCTGAAGGTGCCGTCGGCGTTGGTGATGGCGCTTCCGATCAATGCGCCGTTGGCGTCATGGACTTCCACGCGGCTGCCAGCAGGTGCGGTACCGCTAAGGGTGGTGCCGTCAGCGTCGATGGCCAGGTTGCTTGGGCTGTCGGGTGCAGTGGTCAGTGGTACGTCGTATTCGACGGCCACGGACGCGTTGCCGCTTGGGTCGGTCTGCAGCAGGCTCAGTTGGTCGCCTGGTTGTGCGGCTGGATCAAGGTCGATGAGGAAGGTGCCGTTGGCACCGACTACGCCGCTGCCGATCACGTTGCCATCGGCATCACGCACTTCGACGGTGGCACCGGGTTCGCCGCGACCGCTCAGTGCCAGGCCACCGGCACCGACCACGATGTTGCTGACGGTATCCGGTGGAGTAATGTCCGGAGCATCGAACTGCAGCGGCGCAGAGGTGTTGCCGGCCGCATCGACCTGACGTACATCCAGAGCTTCGCCGTTTGCTTGAGCGGGGGACAGGGTCAGGCTGAAAGTCCCGTCTTCATTGACCTCGCCTGAACCGAGGAGGTTACCGGCGGCGTCACGCACCTGCACAGTGGCGCCCGGCTCACCGCGACCGCTGAAGGTCACGCCGTCAGCCAGGGCCAAGTCAGTGGGCTGGGCTGGTGGCAGCAGGTCGGCCGAAGCCACCGAGCCCGGCTGCGAAACATTGCCAGCGGCATCGGTCAGGGTGACTTGCAGGGTGCTGCCGTCGATCACGGCCGGGTCAAGGGCGACGGTGAAGGTGCCGTCGGCACCGACGGTGCCAGTCGCGATGATGTTGCCTTCAGCGTCACGCACTTGCACGGTGGCGCCCGCTTCACCACGGCCGGTCAGTTGCTTGCCAGCGAGGCCAATCACCAGGTCGGTCGGTGCTGCTGGTGGCGTGGTATCGACGCCATCGATATCCGGCGCAGTGACCGAACTGGCGGTAGAGGTGTTGCCGGCGGCGTCGGACGCGGTGGCTTGCAGTACTTCACCGTCCACTTGAGGCGGATTGAGGGTGATGCTGAACACGCCAGTGGCACCGGCGACGGCAGTGCCCAGCTCGGAGCCATCGGCGCCGACGATGCGCACGGTGCTACCTGGTTCGGCACGACCGGTCAGGACAGTCCCGTCAGCGCTGACGGCCAGCTCGGTCGGGGCGGCAGGGGCGGTGATATCCGGTGCGGTGATTTGCGCAGGTAGAGAGGAAACGCCTGCGTCATCGATGGCGACCACATCCAGCAGTTCGCCGTTGGCTTGTGCCGGATTCAGCTCGATGCTGAATGTGCCATCGGCAT
Organism: Pseudomonas sp. NPDC089392; assembly: GCF_044749595.1. Lineage (NCBI taxonomy): Bacteria > Pseudomonadati > Pseudomonadota > Gammaproteobacteria > Pseudomonadales > Pseudomonadaceae > Pseudomonas > Pseudomonas sp. NPDC089392. The sequence goes on along the minus strand of NZ_JBIVIF010000004.1, from coordinate 94,119 downwards.
TGGCAATACCGCTGCCAATCAGCGTGCCATTGGCATCGTGCACTTCCACGCGGCTGCGGGCAGGCGCGGTACCGCTAAGGGTGGTGCCATCGCCATCAATGGCCAGGTTAGTCGGGCTGGCGGGGGCGCTGGTCAGCGGCACATCGTATTCGGTCACCGGCGAGGCGTTGCCACTGGGGTCCACTTGCACCAGGCTCAAGTGCTCACCCGACCGTACCGCAGGGTCGAGTTCGATCACGAAGCTACCGTTGACAGAGACGATGCCACGGCCCAGCAGGTTGCCAGCGGCATCGCGCACTTCGACAGTGGCACCGGCTTCGCCGCGACCGCTCAAGGCCGTGCCACCCGGGCCGACCAGGATGTTGCTGACAGCATCGGGCGGGGTGATGTCCGGGGCGGTGAATTCCAGCGGTATGGAGCTGTTGCCGGCGGCATCCACCTGGCGGATATCCAGGGCTTCGCCGTTGGCCTGGGCAGGCGAAAGGGTGAGGCTGAAGGTGCCGTCGGTGTTGACCAGGCCGCTACCGATGAGGTTGCCGGCGGCATCGCGCACCTGCACGGTGGCACCAGGCTCACCACGACCGGTAAGGGTCACACCGTTGGCCAGGGCCAGCTCGGTCGGGGCCAATGGCGCAGTCGCGTCGGGGGCTGTGACAGTGCCAGGCACCGAGACATTGCCAGCGCCATCGGTCAGGGTGACCTCAAGGTGTTCGTTGTTGATCTGCGGTGGGTTCAGCGCCACATCGAAGCTGCCGTCCGCCCCCACGACACCGCTGCCGATCAGGTTACCGGCAGCGTCGCGGATGTTCACCGTGCTGCCGGCTTCGCCACGGCCGCTCAGGCGCAGGCCATCTGGCGATACCAGCAGGTCGATGGGCGTGGCCGGTGCGCTGGTATCGGGGTTGGAGCCGCCACTGCTGCTGCCGCTGCTGTTGTTGTTTGCCGCCGCTGCCGCACCACCGACACCGAGCAGGCTCAGCCCGGCAATTGCCCAAGTCGGCATGGCACTGCCCGCAGTGCCGATACCTGCGACCAGCTCATCCAGCGAGGCAACGTCTTCGAAGGTGAAACCGGTGAACGCCGCTGCATCGTATTGGGCATGCCACAGGGTGCCGTCTTCGCCAACGAACACGATGTCACTGCCAACCCCAGCCTGGTCCACGGCGAAGAAGTTGCCGATGGTGACCTTTTCACCGGACTTCAGGGTAACGATCAGATCTTGCCCGCGTTGGGTGACGGTAGCCACCTTGTCGGGGGATACCGGCATCTGCACGACGCCAGGCCCTTTGAGATTGATATTGCCCCAGGCGCTCTGAGTGGCGACTTCGGTTTGCTTATCGGCAACGACGATGCTTTCCATGGATGCTCCCTGCTGGTATCCGGATCCCAGGCCCAAGTTATTCGGGCCACAACTGGCGCAACAGGGCCCTTGCAGGGGTATCGCGCACAGCCTCGACCAGGCAGTCGAGAATCGGGTGGTTAGGGAGATATAGCAGTCCAGCAGGCGCCAACCAGATGGCTTTCTGGGTTAATCCTTTTGTAGGTAAACCTCAGCGAAGCCCCAGCCGGCGGGCCAATCGGCTCAGGTTTGCGCGGTCCAGACCAAGCTCACGAGCAGCTGCTGCCCAGTTTTCTTCATGCCGTTGCAGGCAAGCTTCGATCACTTGGCGTTGGTAGATGTCGACGGCTTCGCGCAGGCCGCCTTCGGGCAGTGTTGCCGCCTGCAAGGGTGCGGCGGGGGAGGGCAGGGGGCCCGGCGTGGCCGTTACGCGCAGGTCCAGGTCTACGGCTTCCAGGGTGAGGATGCGTGGCCGATCGGGGTGCTGGCCCAGCGCCTTGAGTGCCGAGCGGCCAATCAGGTGTTCCAGTTCACGCACGTTGCCTGGCCAGTCGTAAGCCAGCAGTGCGGCCTGGGCTTCGCTGCTCAGGCGCAGGCTGTTCAGACCCAGGCGCGAACGGTTCTGTTCGAGGAAGTACCCGGCCAATAGCAGCACGTCTTTGCCACGTTCGCGCAACGGCGGCACGTGCAGCGGGTACACGCTGAGGCGGTGATAGAAGTCGGCGCGGAAGTTGCCGGTGCGTACTTCTGCTGCCAGGTCACGGTTGGTCGCGGCAATCAGGCGCACGTCCACGCGGTGCTCGCGGTCCGAGCCCAGGCGTTGCAGTTGGCCGCTCTGCAGCACGCGCAACAGCTTGGCCTGCACGGTCAGCGGTAGTTCGCCCACTTCATCGAGGAATAGCGTGCCGCCATTGGCCAGCTCGAACTTGCCGCGGCGCTCGCCGTGCGCGCCGGTGAAGGCACCGCGGACATGGCCGAACAGTTCGCTTTCCACCAAGGTGTCGGGCAGGGCGGCGCAGTTGAGGCTGACCAGCGGTTTGTCGGCGCGGCTACTGGCTTGGTGCAGGGCCTGGGCCACCAGTTCCTTGCCAACGCCGGTTTCGCCGGTGATCAGCACGGTCAGGTCGCTGCCACCGACCAGGCGGATCTCCTCTACCAGGCGTTTGTGTGCGGGGCTCTGGCCAATCAGCTCTTTATCCTGGCCGCTGGCCTGGCGGTAGATCTCGGCGCGGTGGTGTTCGTCCTCGGCGCGCAGGGCCAGGTGCTCGATGCGCTCGGCCACGGTGACTGTGGCGGCGGCCAGGCTGGCAAAGGCCTGCAGGGCATCCAGCTCCATGCTCTGGAACTGCCCCGGGGTGAGGGCATCGAGGGTGACCAGGCCCCACGGGCGCTCATCGACCATCAACGGGCAGCCCATGCAGTCGTGCACCTCCAGGTCGGCATCGGGGGCGTTGACCAAGCCATCGTAAGGGTCGGGCAGTTCGGAGTCACTGGCGAAACGGGTGGGGTGCGGGCTGCTGAGCAGAATCTGGAAGCGCGGGTGTTCGCTGACCCGAAAGCGCCGGCCCAAGGTGTCGGGGCTCAAGCCATCCACCGCCAACGGCACCAGCCACTCGCCGTCCAGGCGCAGCAGTGCGGCGGCATCGCACGGCAGCAGCCCACGCATGGCCTGCAGCAGGCGGCGGTAGCGTTCCTGGTCGGGCAAATCACGGGACAGGTCGCTGACCAGTGGCAGCAGGGTTGTGAGCAGGGGCTTTGTGGTCATAAGGACTCCAGTAGGTCGATACGACTATACGTCCGGCAGGGTCGTTTTGACATGACCTGCGTCAACCCCCTGATTTTGCTGGCGATAAAAGTTGGCACGATTGCTGTAATAGCAGGGGCAGTCATTTGAAGCCACAGGCTCAGGAGTTGTTGCAATGCTCAATGCCGAACAACGTGCAATCATCAAGGCCACCGTACCCCTGCTGGAAAGCGGCGGCGAAGCGCTGACCACCCACTTCTACAAGATGATGCTCAGCGAGTACCCAGAAGTGCGCCCGCTGTTCAACCAGGCCCACCAGGCCAGCGGTGACCAGCCGCGCGCCCTGGCCAACGGCGTGCTGATGTATGCCCGTCACATTGACCAGCTGGAGCAACTGGGCGGCCTGGTCGGTCAGATTATCAACAAGCACGTTGCCCTGCAGATTCTGCCGGAGCACTACCCGATCGTAGGCAGCTGCCTGCTGCGCGCTATCGAGGAAGTGCTGGGCAAGGAAATCGCTACCCCTGCGGTCATCGAGGCTTGGGGTGCGGCTTATGGCCAGCTGGCCGACATCCTGATCGGTGCAGAAGAAGGTTTGTATAAACAGAAGGAAGAGGCCGAGGGTGGCTGGCGCGGGACTCGCGAGTTCCGCCTGGTGCGCCGCGAGCAGGAAAGCAGCGAGATCGTTTCGTTCTACTTCGCCCCAGTGGATGGCAAGCCGGTACTCAAAGCTGAGCCTGGCCAGTACATCGGCCTGAAGCTGGACATCGACGGTGCCGAGCAGCGCCGCAATTATTCCCTGTCGGCGCTGTGTGACGGCAAGGAATATCGCATCAGCGTCAAGCGCGAAGAGGGCGGCAAGGTCTCCAACTACCTGCACGACGAGCTGGTGGTCGGCGAGACCCTGCAACTGTTCCCGCCTGCCGGTGACTTTACCCTGGCGGCCAGCGACAAGCCGCTGGTGCTGATCAGTGGCGGGGTGGGCATTACCCCGACCCTGGCGATGCTGCAGGCAGCACTGCAAACCCAGCGCGAGGTGCATTTCATTCACTGTGCGCGTAATGGTGGTGTGCATGCCTTCCGTGACTGGATCGATGGCTTGGCCGAGCGTCATCCGCAGCTCAAGCGCTTCTATTGCTATGAGGATCCTGAAGGTGGTGCTGCGGCCGATGCCGTGGGCCTGCTGAGCGAGGACCTGTTGGCCGAATGGTTGCCGCAGGAGCGTGATGTGGATGCCTACTTCCTTGGGCCCAAGGGCTTCATGGCGGCGGTCAAGCGCCAGCTGAAGGGCCTGGGTGTGCCGGAGCACCAGAGCCGCTACGAGTTCTTTGGGCCGGCGGCGGCGCTGGAGTGATGTAGCGCCTGTACTGGCCTCTTCGCGGGTAAACCCGCTCCCACAGGTATTGCACCGGTTTTGAATGTGGTGCGGTCCCTGTGGGAGCGGGTTTACCCGCGAAGAGGCTGGTACAGGCATAAGCAATCATCCCAGCCGCTGGCAAGCCAGCTCCCTCGCAGCACTGCTCCCGCCCGTGGGTAATCGAGAACGAAACGGTCGACCGCATTCGTCGCCTGGGGGCTGGCTTGCCAGCGGCTGGGCCGCACCTCACCTTCCTGCCTATATATAAAGGAGAGATGAAAGCGCCTGCGCAGCTTTCATCGTTAATCATCCTTTAATCACGGTATCCTTCACTCCCGGGTGTCGAGGGGCTTGCCCCTGCGCGGCACCCAGGCAGCCGTTTTTTGCCGCCCGATGTTGAACCGACGTCGCTGCGGCCGGTCTCAGCCACACCGGATAGCCCTGCGCAGTGCTATCGCGCCGCCTCCTCGGCACGCTCAAAGGCCCTGCCCAGCGTGTAGACTTGCGCCAAGGCAGGCGGACCACGCTGCCACTATCCATCGAAGGAACCGGCAATGAACGAACAAACATCGCGCCTGAATCGGGAACGGCGCTTTCTGGTGCTGTTGGGCCTGATCTGCCTGTCGCTGATTGGCGGCGCTCTCTACATGCAGGTGGTGCTGGGCGAGGCCCCTTGCCCGTTGTGCATCCTGCAGCGCTATGCGCTGCTGTTCATTGCCGTGTTCGCCTTTCTTGCCGCAGCAATGCCGGGGCGGCGCAGCCTGACCTTATTCGAAGTGCTGGTGGTACTTAGCGCAGTCGGCGGAATCGTTGCGGCTGGCAATCATGTGTATATACTCGCCAACCCCATGGTCAGTTGCGGTATCGACACCTTGCAACCAATCGTGGATGACCTGCCGCTGGCCAAGCTGTGGCCGCTGGCGTTCCAGGTCGACGGCTTCTGCAGCACGCCGTACCCACCGATCCTCGGTTTGTCGCTCGCGCAATGGGCGCTTGTGGCGTTTGTGCTGACCGCCATCCTGGTGCCGTTCTGCATCTACCGCAACCGACGCCAAGGTTAGACAAAAGTCCCGAATTGCATGGGGTCTTTTGCAGCGCATGAGAAGAGCGAAAAGTTGCCCTCCGCTTGATCCAGATCAACCCCAAGGCCTTGCAGAATGCGGCTTTGGGGCCTAGCAAGCGGGGTGCGACAAACTGTCGCGAAGTTGAATTATCGGACATCATTGTTACGTAATCTGTAAAAGACTGTTGCTCAATAAGTCATAGTCAAGGGTTGGCGACCTCACTACAATCGCCCCCAATTTCCGTTCGGCACTGCTTGCGAGTCGCAGGATTGAAGGAAGCCCCAGCGCTCCTTTTTGCTGACTTCGTCAAGTTTCGCCCAACGGCGATACCGGGCGGACCCCCCTCCGCGTTTTCCCGCACCAAATGGACTTGGTCTGAAGTACAGGCCTGTTGCCTACGAAACCATAAGCACCGTTAACACGTTTGAAGCCAAGGTCCTGCAGTCGGACCCCAGGCGGGAGCGAGTACGGGCGCGAAATGCCTCACTTGGCAGGACGAAGTGTTGGCTACCAAAACACAAATTGCATTGAAGCAAGCTGATCTAGAGGTCGTGAGATGAGTAAAAAGCGTTACCCCAGACTGTTTGGCATATTGCCCGTTTTAGGCATGCTTTTACTCAGTGGGTGCAACTGGACCCTGCTCGACCCGAAGGGCCAGGTCGGCATTGAGCAAAAGAACCTGATCCTGATCGCAACCGGCCTGATGCTGCTGGTGGTGATTCCCGTCATCATCATGACCCTGGCGTTCGCCTGGAAGTACCGTGCTTCCAACAAGGCAGCCACCTACACCCCTGACTGGTCGCACTCGACCAAGATCGAGGCCGCGGTGTGGATCATCCCGATCCTGATCATCATTGCCCTGGGTTACGTCACCTACAAGTCCACCCACAAGCTGGATCCGTACCGTCCGCTGGATTCGGACGTGAAGCCGATTCAGATCGACGTGGTCGCGCTGGACTGGAAGTGGCTGTTCATCTACCCGGAACAGGGCATTGCCACCGTCAACAAGATCAACTTCCCGGCTAACACCCCGGTGAACTTCCGCGTCACCTCCGACGCCGTGATGAACTCGTTCTTCATCCCGGGCCTGGGTGGCCAGATCTACGCCATGGCCGGCATGACCACCAAACTGCACCTGATCGCCAACGAGAACGGTGTTTTTGACGGTATCAGCGCCAACTACAGCGGTGCTGGTTTCACCGGCATGAAATTCAAGGCTACTGCCACCTCTCAGGAAGACTTCGACAAGTGGGTCGCCGAGGTCAAGCAGTCGCCGTTGAAACTGGGCAAAGCCGAGTACGAAGCTCTGGCCAAGCCTAGCGAATACAACCCAGTCGCGCTGTACAGCGAGGCGCCAGCAGAGCTGTTCCAGTCCATCGTCGACAAGTACGAAGGCATGAACCGCGGCAAGCCGGTCCACGAAGAAGCAGGCAGCAAAGATCTGGCCACAACCAAGGGTGTGGAATCGAGTATGCAACCAGCTGCCGGTGCAGAGGAGTAAGAGATGTTCGGTAAACTAAGCCTGGAGGCGATACCCTATCACGAGCCGATAGTCATGGTGACGCTTGCCATGATCGCGCTCGGCGGTATCGCTGTCGTCGGTCTTATCACCTATTTCCGCAAGTGGACCTACTTGTGGAGCGAGTGGCTGACTACTGTCGACCACAAAAAGATCGGCGTGATGTACATCATCGTCGCGATGGTCATGCTGCTGCGCGGCTTTGCCGACGCCATCATGATGCGTACCCAGCTGGCTGCCGCAACCGGTGGCTCCGAAGGCTACCTGCCGCCTGAACACTATGACCAGATCTTCACCGCTCACGGTGTGATCATGATCATCTTCATGGCGATGCCGTTCTTCACCGGCCTGATGAACCTGGCGGTTCCTCTGCAGATCGGTGCACGTGACGTTGCCTTCCCGTTCCTGAACTCCCTGAGCTTCTACCTGCTGCTGGCAGGCGTGCTGCTGGTCAACATCTCGCTGGGCGTTGGTGAATTCGCCAAGACCGGCTGGGTTGCCTATCCGCCGCTCGCGGGCATTCAGTACAGCCCTGGGGTGGGTGTCGACTACTACATCTGGGCGCTACAGCTATCCGGATTGGGTACGACGCTTACCGGCGTGAACTTCCTCGTCACCGTGATGAAGATGCGCGCACCTGGCATGAAGCTGATGGACATGCCGATCTTCACCTGGACCTGCACCTGGGCCAACGTACTGATCGTTGCTTCGTTCCCGATTCTGACTGCTGCACTCGCTCTGCTGACTGTTGACCGTTATCTGGACTTCCACATTTTCACCAACGAGCTTGGTGGGAACCCGATGATGTACGTCAACCTGTTCTGGGCGTGGGGTCACCCTGAGGTTTACATCCTGATCCTGCCGGCCTTCGGCGTGTTCTCGGAAGTTACCTCGACGTTCTCTGGCAAACGCCTGTTCGGCCACCACTCGATGATCTACGCATCGGGCGCGATCGCCATCCTCGGCTTTGCAGTATGGCTGCACCACTTCTTCACCATGGGTGCCGGCGCCAGCGTCAACACCTTCTTCGGCCTGGCGACGATGCTGATCTCCATCCCGACTGGTGTGAAGCTGTTCAACTGGCTGTTCACCATGTACCAAGGCCGTGTGCGCTTCACCGCACCGATGCTCTGGACCCTGGGCTTCATGGTCACCTTCTCCATCGGTGGCATGACCGGCGTACTGCTGGCCGTTCCAGGTGCTGACTTCGTCCTGCACAACAGCCTGTTCGTAATTGCGCACTTCCACAACGTGATCATCGGTGGCGCGGTATTCGGCTACATCGCCGGTTTCGCCTTCTGGTTCCCGAAAGCCTTCGGCTTCACCTTGAACGAGAAGTGGGGCAAAGCTGCCTTCTGGTTCTGGCTGTCGGGCTTCTACGTTGCGTTCATGCCGCTGTACGCCCTGGGCTTCATGGGCATGACCCGTCGTCTGAACCACTCCGACAACCCACTGTGGGAACCCTACCTGTACGTAGCCGTTGTCGGCGCCGTGCTGATCCTGTTCGGTATCGCTTGCCAGCTGATCCAGATCTTCGTTTCGGTTCGCGACCGCAAAGACAACATGGACGTCACTGGCGACCCATGGGGCGGCCGTACCATCGAGTGGTCCACTTCGTCGCCACCACCGTTCTACAACTTCGCTCACATGCCTGAGAAAGTTGGCCTGGACGCCTGGCACGAAGCCAAGGAAGCTGGCGTTGCGTACAAGGTTCCGGCCAAGTACGAAGCGATCCACATGCCGAGCAACACCTCCACCGGTCTGTTCATGGGTCTGTTCCTGACCGTGTTCGGCTTCGCCTTCATCTGGCACATCTGGTGGCTGGTGGGCGCGAGCCTGTTGGCAACCATCGCAGTCTTCGTTCGCCACGCTGCACGTGACGACCAGGGCTACATGGTTCCGGCCGAAGAAGTGGCGCGCATCGAAGGCGAGCGCATGAAAGCGCTGGCCAAAGCAGGTGTTCTGCCTGCCGGCGCACGTGTCGAATCGTTTGAGCGGGTGTAATCAATGTCCAGTCAAGTAATGCACGGCGGCGCTGCTCATGGTCACGACCATGGGCATGACGACCACCACCACGACTCGGGCCAGATGACCGTACTGGGCTTCTGGCTGTACCTGATGACCGACTGCATCCTGTTTGCGTCGCTCTTCGCCACCTACGCGGTGCTGTCCGGCAGTTTTGCCGGCGGCCCGTCGGGTCACGACATCTTCCAGCTCGATTTCGTAGCTGTTGAAACGCTGTTCCTGCTGCTGTCCTCGATCACCTTCGGCTTCGCCATGCTGAAGATGTTCGATGGCAAGAAAGCGGGTGTACTGGGCTGGTTGGCTGTGACCTTCCTGTTTGGTGCAGGCTTCATCGCGATGGAAATCTATGAATTCCATCACCTGATCAGCGAGGGCTTCGGCCCGCAGCGCAGTGGCTTCCTGTCGGCGTTCTTCGCCCTGGTAGGTACCCACGGCCTGCACGTGACTGCCGGCCTGATCTGGATGGCAATCATGATGTACCAGATCAACAAGCACGGCATCACGCCGACCGCCAAGACCCGCATGAGCTGCCTGAGCCTGTTCTGGCACTTCCTGGACGTAGTCTGGATCTGCGTATTCACCGTCGTCTACCTGCTGGGAGTTCTGTAATGGCTAGCGCACACGACACTCATCACGAAGGTAACCACGGCAGCGTCAAGTCGTACATGATCGGCTTCGTACTGTCGATCATCTTGACCGCGATCCCGTTCGGCCTGGCCATGACTGCCAGCCTGCCGAAGAACCTGACCGTTCTGATCATTGTTGCCATGGCCGTGATCCAGGTAGTTGTACACCTGGTTTACTTCCTGCACATGGACCGCTCGAAAGAGCAACGCAACAACGTGTCGACGTTCCTGTTCACCGTCCTGGTTATTGCACTGCTGGTCGGCCTGTCGCTGTGGATCATGTTCAACATCCACATCGAAATGATGGCCAAGTGAGGTAAGACTGCATGTCCGTTAAGCACTTTATCCAAATCACCAAACCGGGGATCATTTTCGGTAACGTGCTTTCCGTGGCAGGCGGTTTCTTCCTTGCCTCGAAGGGCCATGTGGATTTCGCCTTGTTCCTGGCGGTGGTGATCGGTACTTCGCTGGTGGTTGCGTCCGGATGCGTTTTCAACAACTGCATCGACCGTGACATCGACCACAAGATGGAGCGCACCAAGAACCGCGTCATGGTGCAAGGCGGCATGTCGCTGCCCCTCGCGCTGATCTACGCCACCCTGCTCGGGGTGGCGGGTTTCAGCCTGCTGTATGTTCAGGCCAACCCGCTGTCGGCGTTCTGCGCGCTGATTGGCTTCATTGTCTACGTCGGTTTCTACAGCCTGTGGCTGAAGCGTAAATCGGTGCACGGCACCTTGGTCGGCAGCCTGTCCGGTGCCATGCCTCCGGTGATCGGCTACTGCGCCGTAAGCAACAGCTTCGACCTGGCTGCAGTTACCCTGCTGGTGATGTTCAGCCTGTGGCAGATGCCGCACAGCTTTGCCATCGCCATCTTCCGCTTCAAGGACTACAGCGCTGCCAACATTCCGGTGTTGCCGGTGGCGCGCGGTGTTCTCGCGGCGAAGAAGCAGATCGTGCTGTACGTGCTGGCCTTCGTGCTCGCCACCTTGATGCTTACCCTCGGCGGTTACGCCGGCCTCGGCTACCTGGCCGTGGCAGCTGCCATGGGCCTGTACTGGCTGTACATGGCGTGGGGTGGTTACAAGGCCGAGGACGACAGCAAGTGGGCCCGCAAGGTGTTCGGCTTCTCCATCCTCACTGTCACTGCCCTGAGCGTGATGATGGGTGTGGACAGCCAGACCGCTGCGGACGTGCTGATGACATACGCACGCTGAAATTGCTGCCTGTTTCACGAAAACCCCGGCCATTGTGCCGGGGTTTTTTTATGGGTGTTTTCCTGTGCCGGCCTCTTCGCGGGTGAACCCGCTCCTACAACTGGGTCGCGGTCCTTGTAGGAGCGGGTTTACCCGCGAAAGGGCCGGCCCTGAAAACATGAATCCCTGATTTTCAAAAAATACATCTGAAAAATTCTAACAAAACAGGAAATTGTCCTTTACAGGCATCCTGTTTCAGCACTATCTTCTGATCCAGGCCGCCACATCGGCCAACGTCGCTCGGACGGTTCCGGGCGCTTACGTCTCAGAGGAAGCCATGGCCAACCCAGGTTCGCCGCGCCGCTTTGCGCGCATCGATCGTCTCCCCCCTTACGTCTTCAACATCACTGCCGAGCTCAAGATGGCTGCCCGCCGCCGTGGCGAGGACATCATCGACCTGAGCATGGGCAACCCCGATGGCGCCACCCCGCCGCACATCGTCGAGAAGCTGGTGCAGGTCGCCCAGCGTGAAGACACCCATGGCTACTCCACCTCGCGCGGCATCCCGCGCCTGCGCCGGGCCATCTCCAACTGGTACAAGGAACGCTACGAGGTCGACATCGACCCGGAAAGCGAAGCCATCGTTACCATCGGCTCCAAAGAAGGCCTGGCCCACCTGATGCTGGCCACCCTCGACCAGGGCGACACGGTGCTGGTGCCCAACCCCAGCTACCCGATCCACATCTACGGCGCAGTGATCGCCGGTGCCCAGGTGCGTTCGGTACCGCTGGTACCGGGTGTGGATTTCTTCAACGAACTTGAGCGGGCTATTCGCGAGTCGATCCCCAAGCCGAAGATGATGATCCTCGGCTTCCCGTCCAACCCCACGGCCCAGTGCGTGGAACTGGACTTCTTCGAGCGTGTGGTGGCTTTGGCCAAGCAATACAACGTGCTGGTGATCCACGACCTGGCCTATGCCGACATCGTCTACGACGGCTGGAAAGCCCCATCGATCATGCAGGTGCCGGGGGCCAAGGACATTGCGGTGGAATTCTTCACCCTGTCCAAGAGCTACAACATGGCGGGCTGGCGGATTGGCTTCATGGTCGGCAACCCCGAGCTGGTCAGCGCCCTGGCGCGGATCAAGAGCTACCACGACTACGGCACCTTCACCCCGCTGCAGGTGGCTGCGATTGCTGCGCTGGAAGGCGACCAGCAGTGCGTGCGCGATATTGCCGAGCAGTACCGCCAGCGCCGTAACCTGCTTGTGAAAGGCCTGCACGAGCTGGGCTGGATGGTCGAGAACCCCAAGGCATCGATGTACGTGTGGGCGAAGATCCCGCCGGAGTATGCACACCTGGGGTCGCTGGAGTTTTCCAAGAAGCTGCTGGCTGAGGCCAAGGTGTGCGTGTCGCCGGGGATCGGTTTTGGTGACTATGGTGATGACCATGTGCGCTTTGCCCTGATCGAGAACCAGGACCGTATCCGCCAGGCCATTCGCGGGATCCGGCAGATGTTCCGGGCTGACGGCTTGGCCCGCAAGTAGGCCATTGGGGCCGCTTCGCGGCCCATCGCGACGCAAGGCCGCTCCTACAGGGGACCGCGTAACATGCACTGACGCGGTCCCTTGTAGGAGCGGCCTTGTGTCGCGATGGGCTGCAAAGCAGCCCCCTACGGACTCAAAGGCTAGCTTTCCGCCTGCATTCCCCCGATCTGCCAACCTATCTTCAGCACTCATTTCTCACCAAAGAGATCCCCATGAGTGTCTTCACCGCCTATTTCTGCGGCACCGGCTCACACCGCTTCGACGACGCCAACCCCAACTTCTGGAATGGCGAGCTGGTCTCGACCCTGGCCAGCAACGACCAAGGCCGCGAATTCGCCCACTGGATCGCCGTGGACGGCCCCGGCAGCGGCAACCTTCAGGATGACAACCTGTTCGTCGAACCCGGCGGCTATTTCAACTGGACCGGCCAGCTGTTCGGACGCGGCTGGGAAGAAAACGTCAACCATGTGCTGCAAGTCATCAAAGGCGAAAGCAACTGGCAGCGCACCGAACTCAGCGAAGAAGAATACGAGCGCCTTAAAGCTGCCGGAGTGCCCATCCCGGATGCCTCGTCTACGGCCTCCTGGTTCTGGCGCACCTACAACTACGGCGAGCGCCACCCAACACCGCAGGAACTTCAGGAACGTATCATCAGCATGTTCCGCAAACCGCGCCTGCCCACTCAAATCAACCTGGTGGGCTGGAGCAGGGGAGGTATCAGCTGCCACATGCTGGCCAATGCCATGGCGCAAGACCCGGTATTGCGCGGCATACCGGTGAACATCTTTGCCATCGACCCGGTACCCGGGGTCGGCAATGTGCAAACCGAGCGCGTTACCTTGGCTGACAACGTCAGGGAGTACGTCGGCTTCTACTCGCGGGACGAACGTTCCAAAGGGTTTGCCTGCGTGATCCCTGCCGTCGCGCAACAGACGCGGATATGCATCTACCCGATGCCAGGCCGACATGCCACGCTGGTTGGCAATGCTTCGCTGGATGGCGCCAGTGACGGCAAGGTACTGGCGGAGCCGGGGCTAATCGTTCGGCATTTTGCCGAAGTGTGCCTGGCGCGCTGGGGAGTGCAGTTGGACAAGCGGCTGGCGCTGGATGACGGCCAATTAATGAAGTGCCACCAAATCATGGCGGCGGCTGACGAGCAATATCAGGCCATGCGCAGTGAGTCGTACACCGTACTCACCGAAGGTGAAGAACACGATCGGCTGGTGCACTGTGGCGAAGCGCGCACGCACTTCAGCAAGGTGCAGGGCGATGACTACGACCCAAGCGCGGGCCTTGCCTTGCAGCGTTGGGATGCCGCTACTTACAAAGCGATCTGCTAGCCATGGCGGGCGGCCGGATCAATGGCGATTTTTTTTGCATTGCCCCTCTATCCAGCCGCCCCTGCTTGGATTAAAAATGGCGCCGCGGGCTCAGCCCCGATAACAACAACCTTCCCTCCGTGGCCTCATGTCCGACTATAACCCTTGCCTTGACTGCGGCGCCTGCTGCGGGTACTTCCGTGTGTCCTTCTTCTGGGGCGAATGCCAGTCTGCCGGGGGCGTTGTGCCGGACGACCTGGTGGTACAGATCAACCCCACCCGCGTTGCCATGATCGGCACCGATGCCAAGCCCTGCCGCTGTGTCAGCCTTGCTGGCGAGATTGGTAAAGAGGTGGCTTGTACCATTTATGCCAACCGCTCCAGCCCGTGCCGCGAGTTTGATGCCTCGTGGGAGGGTGGGGTGCATAACCCTAGCTGTGATGATGCGCGGGCGGCGTATGGGCTGCCACCGCTGACCCCGCCAGAGGCCAACGAGCCGCATTGGCCGGATGATGGGGCTGAGGTGGCCTGATCGTACTTCAGTAGCCTGTACCGGCCCTTTCGCGGGTGAACCCGCTCCCACAGTGATCTCAGAATCTTGAAAAGGGTGCGGTCCCTGTGGGAGCGGGTTCACCCGCGAAAGGGCCATCAGCTGTAAGAAGATTCTGAACTTGAAACCAAATGCTTCAGGTTGCCAGGGATTAGGAATTATCCTACGACCTCAGTCGGATGCCGTCTGATAGGCAGGGAAGAATCACAGCGGTAACTTCGCCGTTCGCCCATATGGCGAGCGAGTGTGAGAACTCGTTGTTGGTGGTCTTCCTGTCAGTTCATGGCAGCTGTGCGCGTGCAGGCTTTGGCCTGCCCGTTGTGACTCCAACACGGGCTTCTCACCTCGCGCACGGCTGCCGCCCAAATCTGTGAGAAGGATTCAGGTGGTTGCTCCTATAACCTGTTGGAGTTAATCATGAATAAACTTGTACCTGATCCGCCCGTCGCAGACCTCACCTACCAAGCCGCCAAGTCCCAGGCCACCCAGGTCATGGACAACCTCTCCGGCATCATCATCCAATACCTCGACGCCGAAGCCCCAGCCCTGCGTTCCAGCCTGCTGGAGGCGATGTCAGCCCAAACCGACCAGCTACAGGCCCTGCTAGCCCACATGAAAGCGCAGGAGGCCAAGGCATGAGCGACCACCTCAAATCCCGCACCACCGCCGGCGTGGAAAAATTCCTCGAACTGTACCGGGTGGAGCCGGGCGTCCCGCTGGACCTAGCATTCGATGAATTGTCGGTGCTGATCGGCTGCATCAAGCACCTGAACGAAGAGGCCGAGATGGAGGGCGACAAGATCGCCGGCAGCGCGGCGCGGATTCTGAGTGCCATGGCCAAGGCGCTGATCAATGATATGGAAGTGGGGTTGAATCGCGGCGATTGAGTAATGGGCTGATGTGCCTGTCGGGCGGGCCAGTAGGGGCTGACGGGTGCATGCCTTGAGTTGTTCGGCGCCTATGAGATCGAGCGCCGCCCGCGCGGCGCTTCGCGGGGCAAGCCCGCTCCCACTGTCTGTTTCGGGCCAATCAATCCTGTGAAGGTCACCGCTGTCCGTCTTGTTTGTTCCCTTCGATATCGGTTGCGCCGCTGTTTCTAATCAATCTTCAGCCATGCACTCGGGTGCGGACACTAAAGGCACAGGAGTAATTGGCCCGAAACAGACAGTGGGAGCGGGCTTGCCCCGCGAAGCGCCGCGCGGGCGGCGCTCGATTTCCGCACCACCTCCAAACCCAAGACAGGCACCTCTCAAAAACATCTCCAAACCCAAGACAGGCACCTCTCAAAAACACCCCCAAACCCCAAGACCTGCCCCACCCACCCCACATGAAGTTAAACTGTCATCTCCCCAGCAATGGACAGGAGATCCGGCGTGACCCCACCCCGCAGTTTCCCCAGTGACCTCTGCCTCGATAGCCCGCGCCTGCAATTGCGCCCCATGCGCCATGCCGATGCCGCGCAATGGCTGGCGATCATGGCCGACCCCGAGGTCATGCGTTATTGGCACCATGCCCCCTGGCAAGACCTGGCCGAGGCCGAAAGCGCCCTGGCCGCCGACCGCGAAGCCTATGCCAATGGTGACCAGCTCAAGCTCGGCATGTACCGCCGCGACAACGGCGAGCTAATCGGCATGGTCCAGCTGTTCAACATCGACGACATTTCCCGCCGTGGCGAAATCGGCTATTGCCTGGCCAGCGCCGTGCAGGGCAGGGGCTACATGGATGAAGCGCTGACCTGCTTCATCGACTACCTCGCCCACACTCTGCACATGCGCCGCCTGGAAGGCGAAATCGACCCGCGTAACCAGGGCTCGGCACGTACTCTGGAGCGCCAGGGCTTCGTGCTCGAAGGCACCCTGCGGGCACGCTGGTGCGTTGCTGGTGAGCTGTCCGACTCAGGTATTTATGGTCTGCTGCTCGAACCACCGGTTGCGTGATCCGTGCAGCGGCCCTTTCAAGGTCTGGAAGCGGCGCAGGGCCTGGGTTAAGGTCGTAGCCTGTGCCGTTTCCCCCAGGAATAACCCTTGCCCGTTTTCTACCTGAGCATCAGCCTGCTGCTGTATCTGCTCGCCCTGTTCTTCGATGGTGCGCTGATGAGCGGCGGACGCCACATGCCGGCCCTGCAGATGCTGCTGTACGGGCCATGGGGCATGCCCTTCGGTTTGCACCAATGGTTTGCCAACCCGCTGCTGGCCCTGGCCGTCCTTGCCCATCGGCGCTTTCGCCGGCTGGCATTACTGGCCGGGTTGGCGGCGGTGTACCTGGCGGCCAGCAGCTTTGGCATCACCCGTTTGCCGGATAACCAGACTTATGAATTCCACGACTTGACCGGTTTCGGTGCTGGTTTCTACCTGTGGCTGGCGGCGATGGTGGTGTTCTGCATGGGCCAGGCGTGGCACTGCTGGAAGGCGCGTAGCGCCGACGACATGCCGGGCTGGAGCTGGCTCGACGTGGCGTTGATTGCGGCACTTGGCGTGGCCTTGTATACGGCGACGCAGATGCCCTCGTTGCGCTTCGAGCCGGGCAAGGTGCTGATGCCACCTGAGCAGCCGCAGACGCTGTGATATCCACAAGGAGGATTCGCATGATCAAGTATTACCTGACAGGTCTGGCACTGGCCTGCGTGCTGCCAATGGCGGTGGCGGACGACTACACGGCGGCCTATGGACAGTGCATGGACAAGGCCTCTACTACGGTAGACATGAGTGATTGCATCGGGGCCGAGACACACGTGCAGGACCAGCGCTTGAACCGTGTGTACAAGCAACTGATGGGCAAGCTGGATGCCGGGCAGCAGAAGAGCCTGCGCGATGTGCAGCGTAAGTGGCTGGCTTACCGCGATGGCAATTGCCAGTTCCATGTGCAGGCCAGTGGCGGGACCATGGCGCAGCTGGAAGGTGGTAGCTGCCTGATGGACATGACCCGCGATCGCGCGGCGGAGCTGGAACGGGTGCTTAGCCCGGGGCAGTGAGTTGTCTGTACCGGCCTCTTCGCGGGTGAACCCGCTCCCACAGGGACCGCACCGCGCTTGAGGGCAGTGCGATACCTGTGGGAGCGGGTTTATCGAGGCGTCGAACCGCCGCGAAGAGGGCGACGCGGTGTCAAAGATGACGCTCCCGTTGCGCCCGGGCCTTGAGGTATTCGCGCACTTCCACGGCATCCCCGGCAAACTCGATGCGCTCGGCCTTGGCATCGCGCTGGTAGGCATACATCGGGTCGTAATACTCGTTCAGCAAGCCTTCGATCCAGCCCCGGTGCAGGTCCACCGAGCCGCTGCGCTGCTGCTCTTCCAAGGCTTGGCGCAGGATCTCGGACAAGCGCTGATGGCGTTCTCCGCCCAAGCGCTTGTAGATGTTGGCCATGCTCTGCAGCATGCGCTCGGCAAACAATCGGCGGCCGTCTTCCTCGCCATGCACGCTGACGAACTCGGCACTCAGGTTGACCACGTAATCACGCAGGATGCGCTCAACGCGGTTGGCGAAGCTGTCTTCCAGCCATACCAGCGGATACTGCTGCATGCCCTGATACAACTCCAGCGGCACTGTGCAACTGCCGACAATGCGGCCTTCATCTTCCAGCACGAACTGCTCGACCCCACGGGCGCGCTTCTTCAGCACGTCGATGGCCAACTGGTTTTCGAAGTCGATCTGCGCCGGCTGCGCGGTGGCGCGCTTGCCGAAGCTGGAACCACGATGGTTGGCGTGGCCTTCCAGGTCCAGCACGTTGCCCAACTGGTGCAGCACATCGGTCTTGCCGGTGCCGGTCAGGCCGCCCACCAGCACGAAATCGCAGTGCGCCACCGCCTGCTGGGTGGTCTCCAGCAGGAAGGTACGCATGGCCTTGTAGCCACCTTTGACCCGCGGATACTGGATACCGGCCTCATCACGCAGCCAGCCCTGCACGATCTGCGAGCGCAGGCCACCACGGAAGCAGTATAGGTAGCCCTCTGGGTGGTCCTGGGCAAACGCCGCCCAGGCCTCCAGGCGGGCCTGCTTGGTGGCGCCGCTGACCAGCTGGTGGCCCAGGGCGATGGCGGCGGCCTGGCCCTGTTGCTTGTAGCAGGTGCCGACCTTCTGCCGCTCCTGGTCGTTCATCAGCGGCAGGTTGACCACGCCAGGGAAGGCGCCTTTGGCGAATTCGACGGGGGCGCGCATGTCCATCATCGGCACGTCGTCGAGGAACAGCTGGCGGAAGTCGGTGCAGTCGGGGCGCATCAGATCACCTCGACCGCGTGGCTCTGTCGCTCGACCAGCTTGCCGATCGGCGCCAGTTGCAGGCCCAGTTCGGCCGCCACGGCGAGAAACTCGGCTTCGCCTTCCGGGGTAACCGCCACCAGCAGGCCGCCGCTGGTCTGCGGGTCGCACAGCAGGTGCTTCTGGTCGTCGCTGAGCGCGCCGATCTTGTGCCCGTAGCTGTCGTAGTTGCGCAGGGTGCCGCCGGGGATGCAGCCCTCGGCCAGGTAGTGGTCGACGCTGGGCAGGCGCGGTACGGCGGCGTAGTCCAGGTGCGCGGTAAGGCCGCTGCCTTCAGCCAGTTCGACCAGGTGGCCGAGCAGGCCGAAGCCGGTGACGTCGGTCATGGCCTTGACCCCGTCCAGCTTGCCGAAGCGGCTGCCGGGGGTGTTGAGGGTGCACATCCAGTCGCGGGCCAGGCCTTGGTCTTGCGCGCGCAGCTTGGCCTTTTTCTCGGCAGTGGTGAGGATGCCGATGCCCAGTGGCTTGGTCAGGTACAGCTGGCAGCCAGCGCTGGCGGTGTCGTTGCGCTTGAGGTGGCGCTTGCTGACCACGCCGGTGACGGCCAGGCCGAAGATCGGCTCGGGGGCGTCGATGGAATGGCCGCCGGCCAGTGGAATACCAGCTTCGGCGCACACTGCACGACCACCGCGGATCACCTCGCGGGCCACTTCCGGCGGCAGCACGTTGACAGGCCAGCCGAGGATGGCGATGGCCATCAGCGGGTCGCCGCCCATGGCGTAGATGTCGCTGATGGCGTTGGTGGCGGCGATGCGGCCGAAGTCGTACGGGTCATCGACGATCGGCATGAAGAAGTCGGTGGTCGAGACCACGCCGCGCTCGTCGTCCAGCGCGTACACGGCGGCGTCATCGCGCGAAGCGTTGCCGACCCACAGTTTCGGGTCCAGGGCCTGGGTACCGCTTTCGGCGAGGATCACGTCCAGCACCTTGGGGGAGATCTTGCAGCCACAGCCGGCACCGTGGCTGTACTGGGTCAGGCGAATCGGCTCGCTCATGTGTACCTCGGCAGGTCAATTTGTTGCGCGATTGTAGCAAAGCTGGCCTTTGCGCCTGTGCCTCTTATAATTCCCGTTGTCGGCGCATAGGCCGGCCTTTCCCCGCTATTGAACCGGAGAACACCCATGCTCAAACGCCCCCTGGCGCTCGCCGCCGGCCTCGTGTTGTCCTGCTGTGCCGTTGTCGTCCAGGCTGCTGAAACCCTGCGGGTCAGCGCCATCCCCGACGAAGCGCCAACCGAACTGCAGCGCAAGTTCAAGCCATTGGGCGAGTACCTGGCCAAGCAGTTGGGCATGGAAGTGAAATTCGTCCCGGTGGCCGATTACCCGGCAGTGGTCGAGTCGTTGGCTGCCGACCGCCTGGACCTGGCCTGGCTGGGCGGCTTCACTTTCGTCCAGGTGCACCTGAAGGACCCGACTGCCACGCCACTGGTACAGCGTGAGCAGGACGCGCAGTTCACCTCCAAGTTCATCACCGCCAACCCTGACGTGAAAAGCCTGGGCGACCTCAAGGGCAAGTCGTTTGCCTTCGGTTCCATCTCGTCCACCTCGGGCAGCCTGATGCCGCGTTACTTCATGCTCAAGCAGGACAACATCAAGCCTGAAGAATACTTCAGCCGCGTGGCCTATTCCGGCGCGCATGACGCCACCGTGGCCTGGGTGCAGGCCGGCAAGGTCGATGGCGGCGTGCTGAATGCCAGCGTGTGGCAGAAGCTGGTGGATGCCGGCAAGGTCGATACCAGCAAGGTGAAAGTGTTCGCCACTACGCCGACCTACTTCGACTACAACTGGACCGTGCGCGGCAACATGGCCCCGGCGCTGAAAGACAAGATCAAGAAGGCCTTCCTCGACCTCGACCCGGCCAACCCGGAGCACAAGGCGATCCTCGACCTGCAGGCCGCCAGCCGCTTCATCGAGACCAAGCCTGAGAACTACCTGGGCACCGAACAAGCTGCACGCGAGGCCGGCCTGCTCAAGTGACAGCTTCGAACGTGGCAATCCATCTGCACGGTGCCGGGCTGCGCCATGGCCAGGTACGCGCGCTTGACGCGGTGAACCTGCGCATCGGGCAAGGCGAGCGGGTCGCTATCATCGGGCCATCGGGGGCGGGCAAGTCCAGCTTGTTGCACCTGATGGCCACGGCCGTTCAGCCCAGCAGCGGGCGCCTGGAGCTGCTCGGCGAGCAGCCTTGGGCGTTGTCGGCCAGGGCGCGCCAACACTTGCGCGCGCGGGTTGGCCTGGTGCATCAGGCGCCACCCTTGCCGCCGCGCCAGCGGGTGGTTACGGCGGTGCTGGCCGGGCGCCTGGGGCAGTGGGGGGTGCTGCGTGGTTTGCTTAACCTGCTGTACCCCAGCGATGTGCCGGGCGCGCGTCAGGCCTTGGCCGAGCTGGGCCTGGCCGACAAGCTGTTCGTGCAGTGCGGGCAATTGTCCGGTGGCCAGTTGCAGCGGGTGGGCATTGCCCGGGCGTTGTACCAACGGCCGCAGGTGTTGCTGACTGATGAGCCGGTGTCGGCCATGGACCCGGTGCTGGCCGACCACAGCCTGGCCTTGCTCAACCGCCATGCCCAGGCCAACGGCGTGACCCTGGTGGCGAGCCTGCATGCGGTAGAACTGGCGCTGGCGCACTTCCCGCGGGTGATCGGTATTCGCGATGGGCAGGTGGTGTTCGACTGCCCGGCCGCAGCCGTTACCGAGCAGTTGCTGGATGCGCTGTACGCCAACGAACAACTGGCTTCGCCGCCAACCCAGGGGCCGACCCTGACCGTGCAGATTCCGCGATGCTGAAAGCTGACACCCGCGACCCGGCCTTGTTGCCGCGGTTGCTGCTGACCCTGCTGGCCGTGGTGGTGCTGTGGCCGGGTATCCAGTTGAGCGAGCTGAATCCCGGGGTGCTGCTGCAGGCAGAGAATCGGCAGGAGATCGCCAGTTTCACCAGTGCCTTCTGGCCGCCGGCACACGATGCTGATTTCCTTGCGCTGCTGTATGAAGCCACGTTGCAGACCCTGGCCGTGGCCACCGCCGGCATGTCGCTGGCGCTGTTGCTGGCAATCCCTGCCGGCCTGCTGGCCAGCCGTGCCTTGTCGTTGCGTGCCGCCTCCCGCGGTGGCCGGGCCGGGTTCTGGTCACGGTTGTTGCGCCTGCCGGTGCGCGGGTTGCTGATTTTCCTGCGCAGCGTGCCGGAAATCGTCTGGGCGTTGCTGTTCGTGCGCGCCGTGGGGCTGGGGCCGACGGCGGGCGTGCTGGCCATCGCCATCACCTACAGCGGCATGCTCGGCAAGGTCTACGCCGAGATTTTCGAGTCGGTCGACCAGCGTCCTGCCCACGCCTTGTTGCAGGCGGGCAGTGGCCGGCTGGCGGCGTTTCTCTATGGCATCCTGCCTAATGCTGCATCCGAGGTGGTGTCGTACACCGTATACCGCTGGGAGTGCGCGGTGCGGGCTTCGGTGGTGATGGGCTTTGTCGGTGCTGGCGGGCTGGGCCAGCAGATCGACCTGTCGATGCGCATGTTCGCTGGCGCGGAGGTGGCGAGCATGCTGCTGACGTTCCTGGGGCTGGTGATATTGGCCGACCTGCTCAGCCGCCTGCTGCGCTGGAGGTTGGCATGAACCGGGCAATCAACCTGTTGCTGCTGGGCGCCATGGTGGCGGCGGTGGTGGCGTCGTTCGCCTATCTGGAGTTGGACCTGCGCGCGCTGGTCGGCAACGGTGGGCTAGGGCAGATGGGCGAGTACGCCGGTCGCTTCCTGCACCCGGACTTGTCTGCCGGGCACCTGAAGGCGGTATGGCGCGGGGCGCTGGAGACCTTGGCCATGTCTGGCCTGGGCACCTTGTTGGCGATGGTGCTGGGGATGTTGTTGGCACTGCCGGCAGCGGGGCGCTTCGGTTGGCCGTTGCAGGGGGCGGCGCGCTTGCTGCTGAATGCCCTGCGGGCCATTCCGGAACTGGTGTGGGCGGCGCTGACCGTGCTGGCGGCCGGGCTTGGGCCGAATGCCGGCACCCTGGCTTTGGCGCTGCACACCGCTGGCGTGTTGGGGCGGCTGTTTGCCGAAGCGCTGGAGAATGCCCCACCGGAGCCTGCTGCGGCGATCCGCTTGCAGGGCGGCAGCCAGGTGGCGGCGTTCTGCTTTGGTACCTTGCCCAACTTGTGGCCGCAATTGCTGGCCTACAGCTTGTACCGCTGGGAGAACAACATCCGCATGGCCAGCGTGCTGGGGTTTGTCGGGGCGGGTGGGTTGGGGCAGATGCTGTACACCACCTTGAGCCTGTTCCAGGAGGCCCAGGCCAGTACGGTGATCATCGGCATGCTGGTGCTGGTGTTGCTGGTGGATGTGTCGAGCGATATGTTGCGCCAGCGCTATGTGCGGGCCTGACCGATAGGGCCCTTGAGCTCATGTGCTAAGCCAGCTCCCCACACTGCGCCTCCCGCTGCATCGACTCCAGGTTGCGCTCAATGGTCTCGCAAATGGTATCCATCTGGATCTGGTGCTCACTGAACCGAAACGGGCTCTGCAAATCCGTGCCGATCCGCTCGATAGCCAGCAACATGAACCCCACAACCGTCGAAGCCAGCGGCGTGAACCAGCCCAGCGACTCCACCAGCCCCACCGGCACGATCAGGCAGAACAGGGTGATGAACAGCCGCGGAAAATACACATAGGGGTAGGGCAACGGCGTATTGGCAATCCGCTCCATGCCACCTTGGGCATTGGACAAGTCCACCAGCGTCGACTCCAGCCGCGCCAGGCGAATGCTGTCCAGCCGTCCGGCCTGGTATTCCCGCGCCAGCAAGGCCGCCGAGCCGCCAAGAATGTCATTGGCGAAGTTGTTCGAGCGGTTGCGCCGCTCGAACTCCGCCGGCGGGATAAAGGCCATGAGCTCATCCGGGCATGGCTCACCTTTCAGGTGCGCCGCCAGGCAGTTCACATAGGCGATATGCCGGCGCAGCAGGGTGGCCTTGACCGGGTTCAGGCCCTCGTCAGGGTCATCGATCAGGGTCAGCGTCTGCCGCGCGAAACTGCGCGAACCGTTCACCAACGCCCCCCACAACGTGCGCGCCTCCCACCAGCGGTTGTAGGCGCTGCTATTGCGGAAACTCACCAGTACCACCAGTGCCGAACCCAGCAAGGTCAACGGGATCAGCGGCAAGGTGAACTTGCTGTTGAAGAACAGCATGAAGTCGATGGTGACCAGCACATCCCAGATCAGCAGCCAGAAAAGCGACCAGCCAATGTAGCCGATGGTCTTCACCACCAGGCGGTACTTGCGGGTGATGACGTCTTTCACACGAGGTACCTCGA
The DNA here is from genome assembly GCF_044749595.1 of Pseudomonas sp. NPDC089392. NCBI lineage: Bacteria > Pseudomonadati > Pseudomonadota > Gammaproteobacteria > Pseudomonadales > Pseudomonadaceae > Pseudomonas > Pseudomonas sp. NPDC089392. Next base: position 70,290 of record NZ_JBIVIF010000004.1, on the reverse strand, counting down.
AATGCGGGGGATGCAGGATCGGACGTCGAGGGGCGTCGAAGGTTCGGGTGCCGAATGTTGCAAGGGATTTAGGGGCTGATTTGAAGAGAAAAGTCTGACCAAGAGAAGTGCCTGAATTCCCGTCACGGATGAGGAGCGACAGAGTTGAGCGCTTCAATACTTGAAAGGATGTATCCGTACGGATACGATTGGGTGAGCGTTTGGTGTTTCTTGTAGAACAGACGGAAAGTTCTGCAGCTTGGCTGTCCAGCTTGAGAGATTTAAGGGCTCAGCTTGCGATCGGTCGCAGACTGGAGCGAGCGGCGATGGGCAATCTTGGTGACTTCAAATGGCTTGGAGGCGGCATTGGTGAGCTTCGGGTCGATGTAGCAGCCGGGTATCGCGTCTATTTCACACAAAAGGGAAACAGGCTTGTTCTGTTGCTGGTTGGCGGCGACAAGTCCACACAAGCTGCCGATATTCTCAAGGCCAGAAAGCTGCTGAAGGAGATGAAATGCGTGAAAAAATGATTCCGTTTGATATAGCAGCGCTGTTGAACAGTAATGAGGCGATCAGTGAGTACCTTAGCCAGGTGCTATCAGATGGTGATACCGAGGAGATTATTCGAGCAGTGGGGCATATCGCACGGGCACGAGGGATGACCCAGATCGCTGCCGAAAGCGGCTTGGGCAGAGAAAGCCTTTACAAGGCACTGAGTCCTGGCGCAAAGCCGCGGTTTGACACTGTTTTGAAAGTCATCCGGGCCTTGGGTGTCGATCTTCTCGTTCAGCCTCATGCCGCGCCCCGTTAGCTGAACACCTGCTTCATCTGCACCAGCGCCACCCGCGTACCATCCCATGCCTGCCGTTCCTCGATGCCGAACGGCACGAAGCCCAGCTGTGGATAAAGCAGCAAGCCTGCGGTGTTGTGATTGAAGCATGACACCCACACCTCCCGGGCAGCGTATTGCTGGCGGGCGAGGTCGATCATGGCGGTGACCATGTAGCGTGCCACGCCTTGCCCGCGGGCGGCTGGGGCCACCACTACATTGCCGAGGGCGCACACGCCGCCGTGTTCGGCTTTGTAGAAGTTGGCGAAGGCCAAAATCGTGCCGTTGTCTTCCACCACCGTGGAGCCGCTGCGTTGGGCGATGGCGTCGCTCAGTTGGGCGGGGGTGAAGGGGTAGGTGGCTTTGGGGAACATGTAGAACAGCTCGTCCGGGCCCTGCGGGAAGTTGCAGATGGCTGGGATGTCGTCGGGCTGGATGGGGCGGTGGGTCAGGTGCATGGCAGGTCCTTCTTGCGCTGGCTGGGCGGGCCTCTTCGCGGGTAAACCCGCTCCTACAGGACCTCCACAGCCTCTGAGACCTGTGTGGTACCTGTGGGAGCGGGTTTACCCGCGAAAGGGCCATCAGCCTCGCATCATAAGCGGCTTTGTATCGACACATGCGACCTGCCACTCAACTCAAGGTTTGGCAACCACCGCCACGTAGCCTTTGACCGCAGCCGGCGCCTGCGGCTTGGCCTTGTGCGCCAGCAGGTACTGGTAGCGCCGCCATTCCTTGTCGATCTCGTTGAACGACATGAACACACTGATGCGCTCCTTGCCGACCAGGTCCGGGCGCTTGCCGGCGTCGATCTCGCGGGTGGGGATGATGGCGACGTTGATGCCCACCACCTTGCCGTCATCGGCAAACACCGGCCCGCCCGACATGCCCTTGGTAATCGGGCCGTCGTGTACCGAATAGAAGACGCTGCCCGGCGTGCCTTCAAGCCGCACCAGAGACGGCAGGGCATGGCCCTTGCCCTGCATCGGCATCATGAAACTGTTGAAGCCCACAGCCGTCACCGCCTCCCCGGGCACGTACTGGCGCCAGTGCGGCACGCTGCTGGCCTTGTGCTTGAAGAACACCACGTCACCGAGGCCCTCGTGGACCACGTTGCGCAAGAAGGGGGTGTGTTTGGCGGTTACTGCGTAATCCTCGTTCCACTGGATGGCGCTGGCCATCAGCAACATGGGCAGCGGGGCACCGGAAGTAACCACGAAAGCCTGGCTGTAGACGGGATCTGAAACGTACGACGTTGGCACTCCATTGCACCCACTGAGCAGCATCATTGCCGCCATGCAGGGCGCGATTGTTTTCATGTGTCACACAGGTCGTGGTGGGATGGGAGCGCAACTATGGCTAAGTGCTATTACGCTAACAATACTTTCGGCATATATCCGACGAATGACAGCTTAAGTGCTAGTCAGGTGGGCGGCCAATAGAATGCGGATATGGCTGCAGCGCTTGTAGCCATTGGTGTGCCGCCAAATTTTCCCTGTACTGGCCCTATCGCCGGCAGGCCGGCTTTCATAGGTGCAGCGCAGGACCTGAAGTGGGTGGAGACCCCGTGGCAAGCTGGCTTGCCGGCGATAGGGCCAGTACAGGAACAATTGATCTGATAATCGTTATCATCTAAGGTGCCAGCCTTGCCAGGAGGGATGCCCGTGATTAACGACGATCTGAGTCAGGTCTATGCCGAGCACAATGGGTGGCTCAAGCAGTGGCTGTACCGCCGGCTTGGCTGCTCGGCGCAAGCTGCTGACCTGGCACAGGACACCTTCCTGCGCATACTCCAGGCACAGCAGAAGGCGGGCGCCAGCCTCAGCCTGCAACGCCCCCGGGCCTACCTGGCAACGGTCAGCCGGCGCCTGGTCTACGACCATTTCCGCCGCCAGTCACTGGAACGCGCCTACCTGGAGATGCTCGCGCAACTGCCCGAGCTGTTCGCGCTGTCTGCCGAAGAACAGTGGTCCATGCGCGAAACCCTGCAGCAACTGGACGCACTGCTCGACACCTTCAAACCGGTGGTGCGCTCGGTGTTCCTGCTGGTGCAGCTGGAGGGCCTGACCTACATCGAGGTGGCGCGCCGCCTGGGCATTGGCGAGCGCACGGTCAAGCGGCACATGGCCAACGCCCTGGAAGCCTGCATCCTGTTCGACGAAGACTTCTGATGGCCGGCCCACAACCGCGTATTACCCCGGAAGTAGCTCGGCAGGCGGCCAACTGGCACATGCTGATGCTCGACGCAGCCGTAAGCCCGGCCCAGCGTGCTGCCTGCAACCGCTGGCGTGCGGCCGCGCCCGAACATGAACGGGCCTGGCAGAAAGCCTTGCGGGTGCAAGCCCAGCTTGGCCTGCTGCCGCAGCAACTGGCCATGGGCACTCTGAACCGCGAGCGTCGCCAGGTGATGAAGCAGATGCTGGCGCTGGCCATCGCCGCGCCGCTCGGCTACGTGGGTTATCGCCAGGTTGTACCTGAGGAGGCCTACGCCACTGGTGTTGGCCAGCACCAGCAGCTGACGCTGGCCGACGGTACGTTGCTGCAGTTGAATACCGACACTGCGGTAGATGTGGATTTCGACGCTGATCAGCGCCTGATCAGCCTGCGCCGTGGCGAGATCATGATCGACAGCGGGCCTGACGCCCACAGCGCCAAGCATCGGCCATTACGGGTCGCCAGCGAACAAGGCCTGATGGAGGCCCTGGGTACGCGCTTCCTGGTTCGCCAGCGCGAGGGTCTGACACAACTGGCCGTGTTCCAGGGGGCGGTAATGCTCATGCCCGCCCATGGTCCGCGGCAGACCCTTGATGCTGGCCAGCAGATTACCTTCGATGGCTGGGGGCAGGGCGACGTGGCAGCCGCTCGGGAACAGGACAGCCAGTGGACCCGTGGTCAACTGGTGGTCGACGAGATGCCGTTGAGCGAGTTCCTCAGCGAACTGGGGCGTTATCGGCCGGGCTGGCTGCGCTGCCACTCCGACGTGGGGCAACTGCTGATCAGCGGTGCGTTCCAGCTGCAAGACACCGACGCCATCCTTGCCGCGCTGCCGGCCACATTGCCGGTGCAGGTGGATTACCGCACCCGCTACTGGGTCACCGTGAACAAACGTTAATGAGAATTGGCCCGTTTTCCAGACTCATCAGTCCTTATCTGTGGAACTGCCACACATAAAGGGACAATTTCTCAATGATCCGCTCTTATTCACCGGTCGCCATGACCGATTTCACCATGGGTAAAGCTCGCACGCCTGGTTATCGACGGGTGCTCGCGCTCAGCGCACTGGCCCTCGCCTTGCAGGGTATTGGCGTACATGCCATGGCTGCGCCGGCCCAGGCGCCGCAAGCCTATAGCATCGCGTCTGGCAGCCTGGCCCAGGTGCTGGCCCGCTTCGCCAGTGAGGGAGGGTTTACCCTGCAGTACACCTCGGAGCTGACCCGTGGCATGTCCAGCCCGGGGTTGCAGGGGCAGTATGGTATCGAGGAAGGTTTCCAGCAATTGCTGGCGGGTACCGGCCTGCAAGCGGTGCGTCGCGGCAACAACGTCTACGGCCTGCAGCCTCTGCCGCTGAGCGCCGCTTCCGGTGGCGAGGCCCTGAACCTTGAGCCGTTGAACATCAACGGTATTCAGGACAATGCAACCACCGAAGGCTCGGGCAGCTACACCGCCAATGCCGTTACCATCGGCAAGGGCACCCACCGCCTCAAGGACATCCCGCAGTCGGTCAGCGTGGTCACGCGCAAGGCCATGGACGACCAGCGCCTCGACACCCTGGATGAAGTGCTGGAGAAGACCACCGGTATCACCACTTTGCAGAGCCCGTCGGGCGGCAAGTACATCTATTCGCGTGGTTTCGAGGTGGAAACCATTCAGTATGACGGCGTACCGCTCGACCGCCGCTACTACGCCATCGGCAGCAGTTTCACCTCCGACACCCTGCTGTATGACCGTGTCGAGATTCTGCGCGGCGCCAACGGCCTGCTGCAGGGCAGTGGTAACCCTGGCGCGGCGATCAACCTGGTGCGCAAGCGGCCCAAAGCCGAGCCATCGCTGTCGGTAACTGCCAGCGCCGGCTCCTGGGATACCTACCGCCAGACCATCGATGGCAGTGCCCCGCTCAATGCCGATGGCTCGCTGCGAGGCCGCCTGGTGGCCGGCCATGAAGACCAGAACTACTTCTACGACACCGCCGAAAGCCGCAAGAACGTGCTGTACGGCATTCTCGAATATGACCTTGGGGATGCCACCACGGTAGCGGCGGGGGCCAGCGTGGAAGACCTGCACGCCACGCCGTTCTTCAGCGGCCTGCCGCGCAACAAGGATGGCAGCGGCGTCAACGTCAGTCGTTCGACCTTCACCGGCGCCGACTGGAACAAGTGGGACAACAAGCAAACCACCTACTTCGCCGACGTTACCCACGATTTCAACGAAGACTGGCGGCTGAAAGCCTCCGGCAGCTACATGCGTGAAACCAACTACATCCTCTACAGCTTTGGCCGTGGCGCGGTGGAACCGGCCACTGGCGACGGCATGCGCTCGCGTGCCTACCTGTACGACTTCGAGAACATCAACAAGGGCGGCGACATCAACCTGACCGGCAAGTGGCGCGCGTTCGGCCGTGAGCACGAAGTGGTGGTGGGGGCCAACGCCAGCGACCTGCAGACGGATGACCTGCAGGGCGGGTTCATCAACCTGGGCCCGATGAATATCTACGATCCGGTCTCGCCACAGCGGCCGAGCATGGACCAGTTGCTGGGCGCAGAAGGCACCAATACCTACCCGGGTACCTCCAAGGGCAAGATCCGTCAGAGCGGCATCTATGCGGTAACCCGTTACAAGCTCAGCGACCCCTTGACCCTGGTGCTGGGCGGGCGCAGCAGCAATTACAGTTATGACTATGAATTGCACCGTTTCAACGGCACATCGCCAACCCCGGCCCACTCGCGCGAGTCCGGCGAGTTCACGCCGTATGGTGGCCTGATCTACGCACTGAACGATCAGTGGTCGGCCTACGTGAGCTACGCCGACATCTTCAAGCCGCAGACCGAACTGAGTGTGGATAACGCGCCGCTGAAGCCCATTGTCGGTTCCAACTATGAGATGGGCTTGAAAGGCGAGCTGTTCGACGGCCGGGTCAATACCAGCTTCGCGCTGTTCCAGGTAGACCAGGAAAACCGCGCCCAGGCCACCCTTTGCGGGGATAACGGTGGCGAGAACTGCTACGTAGCGGGCGGCAAGGTCCGCACCCAGGGCTTCGACGCCGAGATCAGCGGGGAAGTGCTGGACCGCCTGCAGCTGTTTGCCGGCTACACCTACACCCACACCGAGTACCGCAACGACCCGGCGGATGGAGAGTCGGAAGCTGGCGGTACCTTCAACACCTACACGCCACGTCACCTGCTGCGCTTCTGGGCTGATTACAACCTGTCGGGTGAGCTGGGCGCGTGGACCGTGGGCGGTGGTGCCAACATTCAGAGCCGCAACTATCACGGCAATTTTGGTGGTACCGACGGGATAGAGAAGATCGAACAGGGCGGGTATGCGATCTGGAATGCGCGGGTGGCTTACCAGATCAACAAGCACTTCAGTGTGTCGCTCAACGGCAACAACCTGTTCGACAAGAAGTACTACTCCAGTATCGGCTGGTTGTATGCGGCGAACTACTACGGCGATCCACGCAACTACAGCGTGACCCTGCGGGCGGATTTCTAACGGCTGGCCGGGTTCACCCGCGAATTCGATGGTGATTTTACCGACGTATTCGCGGGTAAACCCGCTCCTACAGGGGACGCGGTCTGTGTAGGAGCGGGTTCACCCGCGAAGCAGGCGCCGCGGTGCATGGCACCGGCTGTGCCGGTGTTCGCGGCTAAAGCCGCTCCTACGAACTTTCAAAACTAAGCAAACTTCCTCGCCAAACCAACTTCACTCTTTCAAGTAATGAGTGTCGCCATATTAACTATTTATGTCCCCTGCGTGATAGTTTCAAAATAGCTGAACTAAGTATTTGCCCACAGCGCTTTTTCCGGAAGCGGGTCGTCAACAAAATAGCCGCCCTTCAATTTTAACCATCCGCCTGACGCGATGGCCGCAAAGTTGACCGCGGCGGCTGGCGGCCAGGCATGTAACTCCAGGAAAGGAAAGTGTCATGGGAATGACGAGGCGTAAATTCTTGATCGGCGGCAGCGTCGTGGCTATCGCAGGTGGCGCAGGCATTCTGACCCCCTTGCTGACCCGCGAAGGCAGGTTGATCCCCGGCAAACCGCGGTTTGGCTTTGTACAAGGCACCGAAGGTGCACTTCCCAAGCAGGCAGACGTGGTAGTCGTTGGTGCTGGTATTCTGGGGCTCATGACCGCGATCAATCTCGTCGAACGTGGCCTCTCTGTCGTCATTGTTGAAAAAGGTGATATTGCCGGCGAGCAGTCCTGCAGGTTCTATGGTCAGGTCATGACCTACAAGATGCCTGATGCGACGTTCCAGTTGCACCATCTTGCCAAACAACGTTGGCGCGAGATGAATGCCAAAGTGGGTGCAGATACCAGCTATCGCACACAAGGCCGGGTCGAAGTTCCCTTTGATGAAGAAGACCTGGAAGGCGTCAGGAAGTGGATTGATGTTAAAAACCGGGAAGTCGCCGCGGACAATCCCTTCAAGACCCGGATCATTCAGGGTAATGAACTCGAACAGCGGCTGCGCGGCGCGTCGTCGAGCTGGAAAGTTGCAGGTTTCGAGGAAGACTCCGGTAGCCTGGACGCCGAGCGCGCATCGTTTGTCATGGCCGAGTACGCCAAGAAAGTGGGTGTGCGTATCTACACCCACTGCGCCGCAAGGGGCCTGGAAACCCAGGCCGGCGTCATCTCCGATGTGGTGACCGAGAAGGGCGCCATCAGGACTTCTCGCGTGGTCGTGGCCGGCGGCGCCTGGTCCAGGCTGTTCATGCAGAACCTGGGTGTCGATGTGCCTACCTTGCCTGCCTACCAGTCCCAGCAAATCATCAGCGCGGCACCCCGTGCACCGGGGGGCAACGTTGCATTGCCCGGGAACATCTACTTCCGCGAGCAGGCCGACGGTATATACGCCACCTCGCCGCGCGTCGTCGTTGCCCCGGTGGTCAAAGAGTCGTTCATGTATGGCTATAAATACTTGCCATTGCTGGCCATCCCCGACTTCCCGGTGCACATCTCACTCAACAGGCAACTGATCGATTCGTTCACTCAGCCCACGCAGTGGCGGCTGGACGAGGTATCGCCCTTCGAGAAAAACCGGCTGATGACGGCGGCCCCGGATATTCCAGAGCTGGATGCGTCGCTGGAAAAGCTCAAAGTCGAGTTCCCTGCCTTCAAGGATGCGAAGTTGATCGATCAGTGGAGCGGTGCCATGGCCATCGCCCCGGATGAGAACCCTATCATCTCGCAGGTAAACGAGTACCCAGGCCTGGTCATCAACACCGCGACCGGTTGGGGGATGACGGAAAGCCCGGTGTCGTCCGAGTTGACGGCGGACCTGCTGCTTGGAAAGGCGCCGGTGCTGGACCCAAAACCCTTCAGCCTGTACCGATTCTAAGTACACATACCGCAATGGAATGACCCGTACGCGCATCATTGGTGCGTGTACATTCTTGTATGAACAATCAGGAGAAAAGTATGAAATTCGCTTTCAAGACCGTTGCTGCATTGGCGTTGGGTTTAGCCGGTGTCGGCAGCGTTCATGCACAAGATATCGTGCGCCATGACGCAGGTAGCTTCCCGATATCGTCGGCAGTTGAAATTCCTGCCGGTAAGACGGTCGTCTATCTGAGTGGCTCGGTGCCGTCGGTTATCCATCCCGATGCGCCCAAGGATTCGCTGGACGCCTACGGTGATACCAAGGCACAAACCATCAATGTGCTCGAAAGCATCCAGCAGCAGCTGAAAGCGCTGGGTCTTGGCCTTACTGACGTGGTGAAAATGCAGGTGTTCCTGGTGGGCGGGCCGGAGAACGGCGGCAAGATGGATTTCGATGGTTTCATGGCCGGCTATACCCAATTCTTCGGGCCAACTGCCAAGCAGCCAGTACTTCCTGCGCGCTCGGCGTTCCAGATTGCGGGCCTGGCGCACCCAGCCTGGCGAGTTGAGATCGAGGTGACGGCGGTTCGTCCTTGACAGATCTTGTGCCCAGCCCGACAAAATCGTCGGGCACAAAAAAACCGACCATAAGGTCGGTTTTTTTACCGGATTTTGGTGCCCCGAGGGAGACTCGAACTCCCACTCCTTTCGAAAACGGATTTTGAATCCGCCGCGTCTACCAATTCCGCCATCAGGGCAGTGGCGCGCAGTATAGAGAGCTGCCGCTGGTCGGTCAATCGGCTTTCATGGTCAATTTTCACGCGTTGGGCTAAACTTCCCGGCCCTGCCGAACCGAACATCATCATGCGCGTCGCCGATTTTTCCTTCGAACTCCCCGATTCCCTGATCGCCCGCCACCCATTGGCCGAGCGCCATGGCAGCCGTCTGCTGGTCCTCGATGGGCCGAGCGGCGCGCTGGCGCATCAGCAATTTCCCGATTTGTTGGGCTACCTGCGCCCCGGCGACCTGATGGTGTTCAACAACACCCGGGTAATCCCGGCGCGGTTGTTTGGCCAGAAAGCCTCCGGCGGCAAGCTGGAAGTGCTGGTCGAGCGGGTGCTCGACAGCCACCGGGTACTGGCCCATGTGCGTGCCAGCAAGGCACCCAAGGTTGGTACGGTCATCCTCATCGATGGCGGTGGCGAGGCCGAAATGGTCGCGCGCCACGACACGCTGTTCGAGTTGCGCTTCACCGAAGAGGTGCTGCCACTGCTCGACCGCGTCGGCCACATGCCGTTGCCGCCGTACATCGACCGCCCCGACGAGGGCGCCGACCGTGAGCGCTACCAGACCGTGTACGCCCAGCGCGCCGGTGCGGTTGCCGCGCCCACCGCAGGCCTGCACTTCGACGAGGCGCTGCTGGAAAAGATCGCCGCCAAGGGCGTCGAGCGGGCCTTCGTCACCTTGCACGTGGGCGCGGGTACCTTCCAGCCGGTGCGGGTCGACAAGATCGAAGACCACCACATGCACAAAGAATGGCTCGAAGTGGGCCAGGATGTGGTCGATGCCATCGAGGCCTGTCGCGCCCGTGGCGGCCGGGTGATCGCGGTTGGCACCACCAGCGTGCGCTCGCTGGAAAGCGCCGCGCGCGACGGTGTGCTCAAGGCCTTCAGCGGCGACACCGACATCTTCATCTACCCAGGCCGGCCGTTCCACGTGGTCGATGCCCTGGTCACCAACTTCCACTTGCCGGAGTCCACGCTGCTGATGCTGGTTTCGGCCTTCGCCGGCTACCCCGAGACCATGGCCGCCTACGCGGCGGCGGTCGAGCAGGGGTACCGCTTCTTCAGTTACGGTGATGCCATGTTCATCACCCGCAATCCGGCGCCACGCGGCCCCGAGGATCAAGCATGAGTCGCACCTGTCGAATGTCCTTCGAACTGCTGGCCACCGACGGCAAGGCCCGTCGCGGTCGCATCACCTTCCCACGCGGCACCGTGGAAACCCCGGCGTTCATGCCGGTGGGCACCTATGGTACGGTCAAGGGCATGCTGCCACGCGATATCGAGGCCATTGGCGCCGAGATGATCCTCGGCAACACCTTCCACCTGTGGCTGCGCCCGGGCACCGAGGTGATCAAGAAGCACAACGGCCTGCACGACTTCATGCAGTGGAAAGGCCCGATCCTCACCGACTCCGGTGGCTTCCAGGTGTTCAGCCTGGGCGCCATGCGCAAGATCAAGGAAGAAGGCGTGACCTTCGCCTCGCCGGTCGATGGCTCCAAGGTGTTCATGGGCCCGGAAGAGTCGATGCAGGTACAGCGTGACCTGGGCTCGGACGTGGTGATGATCTTCGACGAGTGCACCCCGTACCCGGCCGAGCACGATGTGGCACGCACCTCCATGGAGCTGTCGCTGCGCTGGGCTCAGCGCTCGAAGAACGCTCACGCCGACAACACCGCGGCGCTGTTCGGTATCGTTCAGGGCGGCATGTACCAGGACCTGCGCATGCGCTCGCTGGAAGGCCTGGAAAACATCGGCTTCGACGGCCTGGCCATCGGCGGCCTGTCGGTGGGCGAGCCCAAGCACGAAATGATCAAAGTGCTGGATTACCTGCCGGACCAGATGCCTGCTGACAAACCTCGTTACCTTATGGGGGTAGGCAAACCGGAAGATCTCGTTGAGGGTGTGCGCCGCGGCGTCGACATGTTCGACTGCGTGATGCCAACGCGTAACGCGCGTAACGGTCATCTGTTCGTCGATACAGGGGTGATCAAGATCCGCAATGCGTTCCATCGCCACGATGAATCGCCGCTGGATCCGACCTGTGACTGCTATACCTGCACCAACTTCTCGCGCGCCTACCTCCATCACCTGGACAAGTGCGGCGAAATGCTGAGCAGCATGCTGAATACCATCCACAACTTGCGCCATTACCAGCGCTTGATGGCCGGTTTACGCGAGGCTATTCAACAGGGTAAATTGGCCGCCTTTGTCGACGCCTTCTACGCCAAGCGCGGGCTTCCCGTCCCGCCCTTGGGCTGACTGTCCGCATCCATTATTAGAAAATTACATTAGGAGTGCCCAATGAGCTTCTTGATCCCCGCCGCATACGCGGACGCTGCAGCACCTGCCGCTGGCCCAGCCGGTACCGGCTTTGAGTGGATTTTCCTGGTCGGTTTTCTGGTCATCTTCTACCTGATGATCTGGCGCCCACAGGCCAAACGTGCCAAAGAGCAGAAGAACCTGCTGGGCAACTTGCAGAAAGGTGACGAAGTTGTCACCAATGGCGGCATCGCCGGCAAGATTGTCAAGGTTTCCGATGACTTCGTGGTCCTGGAAGTTTCCGACACCGTCGAGCTGAAGTTCCAGAAGGGCGCGATTGCCGCGACCCTGCCAAAAGGTACGCTCAAGGCTATCTGAGTTACCGGTTTTATTTTCCAGTCGGGGCGCGCAAAGCGCCCCGCGTCTTGAACGGGCGGCGTGATGCTGAACAAATACCCTCTGTGGAAATATGCACTGATCGTGCTGGTACTGGTGGTCGGTTTCATTTATTCCGCTCCCAACCTCTACCCGGATGATCCGGCGGTGCAGATCAGTGGTGCCAGCTCGGCGCTGCAGGTAAACCAGGCCGACCTCGATCGCGTCAGCAAGGCGCTGGTCGATGCCAAGATCGCCGTAAAAGGCGCAAGCCTGGGTGAGAAGGGCAGCGGGTTGATCCGCCTGACCAATCAGGAAGACCAGCTGCCAGCCAAGGATGTAGTGCGCAAGGCACTGGGCGATGATTACGTCGTGGCCCTGAACCTGGCCCAGACTACCCCGCAATGGCTGCGTAACCTGGGTGCAAGCCCGATGAAGCTGGGCCTGGACCTGTCCGGTGGTGTGCACTTCCTGCTGGAAGTGGACATGGACAAGGCCATGAGCGCCCGCATGAAAGTCTACGAAGGCGAGGTCAAGACCTTGCTGCGCAAAGAGCGCATCCGCTACCGCAGCCTGCCTCAGCAGGATGGCGGCATCATGCTGGGCTTCGCTGACGATGCTACCCGCGAACAGGCACGTGCCCTGATCCGCAAGAATTTCAATGACTTCGACCTGACCACCACCGAGCGCAACGAGCTTGCGGTGCTGCGTCTGGCGCTGACTCAGGCGAAAGTCGCCGAGATCCGCGAATACTCGATCAAGCAGAACCTCACCACCGTGCGCAACCGCGTGAACGAGCTGGGCGTGGCTGAGCCGCTGGTACAGCGCCAGGGCGCCAACCGCATCGTGGTCGAGCTGCCTGGCGTGCAGGATACTGCCGAAGCCAAGCGTATCCTGGGTAAAACCGCCAACCTGGAGTTCCGCTTCGGTGCCGAGCCGGGCGCGTCCAAGGCCACTACCGAGGTGTTCGAGTTCCGTGAAGGCGGCCGTTCCGCACCGGTCGAGCGCGGCCTGATCATCACCGGTGACCAGGTTACCGACGCCCAGGCCAGCTTCGACGAACACGGCCGCCCGCAGGTGAACATCCGCCTGGATGGCCACGGCGGCGAGCTGATGAGCCGTGCTACCCGTAGCAACGTCGGCCGCAGCATGGCGGTGATCTTCATCGAGCAGAAGCCGGTCACCCGCTACGTCAAGCAGACCGTCGATGGCGTCGAGAAGGACGTTGCCGTACAAAGCTTCGTCGAAGAGAAGAAAATCATCAGCCTGGCGACCATTCAGTCGCCACTGGGTAGCCAGTTCCGCATCACCGGCCTGAACGGCCAGGGTGAATCGTCCGAACTGGCCCTGTTGCTGCGTGCCGGTGGTCTGGCCGCACCAATGTACTTCGCTGAAGAACGTACCATTGGTCCAAGCCTGGGTGCCGACAACATCACCAAGGGTATCGATGCGTCGCTGTGGGGCATGCTGTTCGTCTCGCTGTTCATCATCGCCATCTACCGCGGCTTCGGCGTGATCGCCACCATCGCCCTGGCGGGCAACATGGTCCTGCTGCTGGCGCTGATGTCGCTGCTGGGTGCTACGCTGACCCTGCCGGGTATTGCCGGTATCGTGTTGACCATGGGTATGGCGGTAGACGCCAACGTGCTGATCTTCTCGCGTATCCGCGAAGAGCTTAACGCCGGCATGTCGGTGCAGCGCGCCATCCACGAAGGCTTCAACCGCGCCTACACCGCGATCATCGACGCCAACCTCACCAGCTTGCTGGTCGGCGGCATCCTGTTCGCGATGGGTACCGGCCCGGTCAAAGGCTTTGCGGTCACCATGTCCCTCGGGATTTTCACCTCGATGTTCACCGCCGTCATGGTGACCCGTGCAATGGTCAACCTGACCTGCGGCGGGCGTGACATCAAGAAGCTGTGGGTTTGAGGGAGCTGCGATGAAAACCATCAACTTCATGGGCGTGCGCAATGTCGCGTTCGCCATTACCGTGCTCCTCACCGTCCTGGCGCTGTTCAGCTGGTGGCAGAAGGGCCTGAACTTCGGCCTGGACTTCACCGGCGGTACGCTGATCGAGCTGACCTACGAGCGCCCGGCCGACCTCAAGGCAGTACGTGCCGAACTGGTCGATTCCGGCTTCCACGAGGCGGTGGTGCAGAGCTTTGGCGCTACCACCGACCTGCTGGTGCGTATGCCGGGCGATGACCCGCAACTGGGCAACAAGGTAGCCGCCGCCCTGCAAAAGGCTGGCGGTGACAACCCGGCCACGCTCAAGCGTGTCGAGTTCGTCGGCCCACAGGTGGGTGAAGAGCTGCGCGACCAGGGCGGCATGGGCATGCTCCTGGCGCTGGGCGGCATCCTCATCTACCTGGCCTTCCGCTTCCAGTGGAAGTTTGCCGTGGGTGCGATCGTTTCGCTGATCCACGACGTGGTGGTGACGTTGGGTATCCTGTCGTTCTTCCAGATCACTTTCGACCTGACGGTGCTGGCAGCTGTGCTGGCGATCATCGGCTACTCGCTGAACGACACCATTGTGGTATTCGACCGGGTGCGTGAGAACTTCCGCGTCATGCGCAAGGCTTCGCTGATCGAGAACATCAACGTTTCCACTACCCAGACCCTGCTGCGTACCATCGCCACCTCGGTTTCGACCTTGCTGGCCATTGCTGCTCTGCTGTTCTTTGGTGGTGACAACCTGTTCGGCTTCTCGCTGGCCCTGTTCATCGGCGTCATGGCCGGTACCTACTCGTCGATCTACATCGCCAATGTGGTACTGATCTGGCTGAACCTGAGCAGTGAAGACCTGATCCCGCCGGCCAAGGCCGAGGGTGTGGACGAGCGTCCGTAAGCGCTGTTTTCACACCGTTTGGCAGCCTGAAGGCGCGAGTGTTGAACTCGCGCCTTTTTTTTCGTTCCAAGGCTGGGAGAAAGCGGGTTGGACCCGCGGGTATGATCAGGAGGTTCATGTGAACAAATCAATGCTGGTGGGTGCGGTACTGGGTGCTGTCGGTGTGACTGCCGGAGGTGCTGTCGCGACCTACAGCTTGGTCAACAAGGGGCCTGAGTATGCACAGGTCACCGACGTGCAACCGATCAAACAACAGGTAAAAACCCCGCGCGAAGTCTGCAAGGACGTCGCTGTTACCCGTCAGGCGCCGGTCAAGGACCAGCACCAGATTGCCGGTACCGTGGTGGGTGCAATTGCCGGTGGCCTGCTGGGTAACCAGATTGGTGGTGGTACCGGCAAGAAGATCGCCACCGTGGCCGGTGCGGTCGGTGGTGGTTATGCCGGTAACAAGGTGCAAGAGGGCATGCAGGAGCGTGATACCTACACCACCACGCAAACCCGCTGCAACACGGTCAACGACATCAGCGAAAAGGTGGTGGGCTACAACGTGAAGTACACCATCGGTGACCAGGTGGGGCAGGTGAAGATGGATCGCGAGCCAGGGTCGACCATTCCGGTGGACAAGAATGGCAAGTTGATCCTGAGCGAAGCCGGTCAGTAATTTGGGTTGCCTGTGCCGGCCTCTTCGCGGGTAAACCCGCTCCTACATGGATCGCATTACCCTTGTAGGAGCGGGTTTACCCGCGAAGAGGCCGGCACAGGCGGTACAAAACTGTCAGGCACAAAAAAAGCACCGCAAGGGTGCTTTTTTTGCCGGCAATCCGCGCTTAGCGCTTCATGCTTTCTGGCAGGTGCGGCTGGATAGCAGTCAGCACGGCTTTGAAGCACTTGATGTTGCCTGCAACGATATGGCCCTTGTCGAGGAAGTCGTGGCCGCCGTTGAAGTCGCTCACCAGGCCGCCAGCTTCCTGGATCAGCAGCACGCCGGCTGCCATGTCCCATTCGGACAGGCCCGATTCCCAGAAGGCGTCGAAACGACCAGCGGCCACGTAGGCCAGGTCCAGGCTGGCAGAGCCGGCGCGGCGGATGCCGGCGGTCTGGCCAGTCAGGGCGCGGAACATGCCCAGGTAGTTGTCCATGTCGGCCATCTGGCCGTCACGGAACGGGAAGCCGGTCCCCAGAAGGGCGCCTTCCAGGCTGGTGCGCGAGCTGACACGCAGGCGGCGGCCGTTGAGCTGGGCGCCACGGCCACGGCTGGCGGTGAATTCTTCCTGGCGTACCGGGTCGAGCACAACGGCGTGCTCAAGGCGACCACGGTATTTGCAGGCGATGCTGACCGCGAAGTGGGGGATGCCGCGCAGGAAGTTGGTGGTACCGTCCAGTGGGTCGATGATCCACAGGTAGTCTTTACCTTCTTCGCCGGTGCCCGCATGCATGCCCGTCTCTTCACCCTGGATGGAGTGGTTCGGGTAGGCCTTGCGCAGCGCGTCGACGATCTTCTGCTCGGCGGCACGATCAACCTCGGAAACGTAGTCCTTAGCCTCTTTCTCGTCCACCTTGATGCTATCCAGGCGTTCGATGGAGCGGAAAATCAGTTCACTGGCGCTGCGAGCGGCGCGCAGGGCGATATTCAGCATAGGCTGCATGGGCGGGTCACCTGGAGATGTTAAAGAAGAAAGCCGATCATTCTAGCAGAAAAATTTGGCGGCAGAAGTGTCACATTTGCTTTCATGGCGTTACGTCTGTCGGTTCTGTAAGATCGAAGGCCCTGAATCCTGCATCTGTGAGCACAACACCTTGCTGCAAAATATTCGTGTTGTTCTGGTCAATACCAGCCACCCCGGCAACATCGGCGGCGCTGCGCGTGCCATGAAAAACATGGGCTTGTCGCGTCTGGTGCTGGTGCAGCCGAAAGAGTTCCCCGCCGCGGAGGCCAGTGCCCGTGCCTCGGGCGCCGACGATGTGCTGGATAGCGCCCAGGTGGTCGACAGCCTTGAACAGGCACTGGTCGGCTGCAACCTGGTGATGGGCACCAGCGCCCGCGAGCGCAGCATTCCCTGGCCGTTGATCGGCCCGCGCGAGTGTGGCGACAAGGCGGTGGAGCATGCCAATGGCGGCGAAGAAATCGCCCTGGTGTTCGGGCGCGAGCACGCCGGCCTGACCAACGAAGAACTGCAGCGATGTCACTTCCACGTGCACATTCCCTCCAACCCCGACTTCAGCTCGCTGAACCTGGCTGCTGCCGTGCAGGTGCTCTCTTATGAGGTGCGCATGGCCTGGCTGGCTGCGGGTGCAGCGCCGGGCAAGGTCGAGAAGGTTGACGCCAGCGAGCTGGCGACCATGGACGAAATGGAGCTGTTCTACGACCACCTGGAAAAAACCCTGGTGGGCATCGGCTTCCTCGACCCCGAGAAGCCCAAGCACCTGATGCCGCGCCTGCGCCGGCTGTATGGGCGGGTGGCGGTCGAGCGTTCGGAAATGAGCATTTTGCGCGGCATCCTTACCGAGACCCAGAAAGTGGTCCGGGGCGAGCCGCATAAACGGAAGGACTGACAGATGTTCGAACGCCTGCGTGAAGATATTCAAAGTGTATTCCACCGTGACCCGGCGGCGCGCAACGCCTTCGAGGTGCTCACCTGCTACCCGGGCATGCATGCCATCTGGCTGCATCGCCTGGGCAATGCCCTGTGGAAGCGTGATTTCAAGTGGCTGGCCCGGCTGGTGTCGAACTTCGGCCGCTGGCTGACCGGCATCGAGATTCACCCCGGCGCCACCATTGGCCGGCGCTTCTTTATTGACCATGGCATGGGCATCGTCATTGGCGAAACTGCCGAGATCGGTGATGACGTCACCCTTTACCAGGGCGTGACCCTGGGTGGTACCAGCTGGAACAAGGGCAAGCGCCACCCGACCCTGGAAAACGGCGTGGTGGTAGGGGCGGGGGCCAAGGTGCTGGGCCCGTTCACCGTCGGTGCCGGGGCCAAGATCGGCTCCAATGCGGTGGTGACCAAGGCGGTACCGGCTGGTGCCACCGCGGTGGGCATCCCGGGGCGGATCATCGTCAAGAGCGAAGACACCGAAGTCGAGGCCAAGCGCAAGGCCATGGCCGAGAAGATCGGTTTCGATGCCTATGGCGTCAGTGGCGACATGCCCGACCCGGTGGCCCGTGCCATCGGCCAGATGCTCGACCACCTGCAGGCCGTCGACGAGCGGTTGGAGGGTATGTGTGGCGCGCTGACCAAGATGGGCAGTGACTACTGTGCCAAAGAGCTGCCGGCCCTGCCGGAAGACGACTTCACCGAGGTTGCCCAGGTGGCTCAGCGCGACACTCAGTCGCATTGATTGCGCCGCGCTGAAATCATAGTGACATACGGGGCGTGTGCTCACGCCCCTCGTCTGCTACAATCGCGCCCGCCTCCCCGATGCAAACCCGACTAAAGCACTAGGTCTAATAGTTGACTTAAATGCTCGGGAATCGCATACTCGCACACATCCCGAAACTCCCGTGGTACCCAATAGCCATGCGACTGACTACCAAAGGCCGATACGCCGTGACCGCCATGCTCGACCTGGCGTTGCACGCGCAGCATGGGCCGGTGTCTTTGGCCGACATTTCCGAGCGCCAGGGCATTTCCCTCTCTTATCTGGAACAGCTGTTCGCCAAGCTGCGCCGCAGCAGCCTGGTTTCCAGCGTGCGCGGTCCAGGTGGCGGCTACCAGCTGTCGCGGGGCATGGAGACCATCCAGGTGGCCCAGGTCATTGATGCGGTCAACGAATCGGTCGATGCCACCCGTTGCCAGGGCCTCGGGGACTGCCATGCCGGTGATACCTGCCTGACCCACCACCTGTGGTGCGACCTCAGCCAGCAGATCCATGAATTCCTCAGCGGCATCAGCCTGGCCGACCTCGTCATGCGCCGTGAGGTGCAGGAAGTCGCCCAGCGCCAGGACCTGCGTCGTGTCGCAGGCCGAACCGCCCAGCTGGACAAGATTGAGACGTCCGCCGTCGATTGATCCCCCTGGGACGACGAGCGACGCCACCGCCTGATAGGAGAGACAAATGAAGTTGCCGATCTACCTCGATTACTCCGCGACCACTCCGGTTGACCCACGCGTCGCCCAGAAGATGGCCGACTGCCTGCTGGTTGACGGGAACTTCGGTAACCCGGCTTCGCGCTCCCACGTCTTCGGCTGGAAGGCCGAGGAAGCGGTCGAGAACGGTCGCCGCCAGGTTGCCGAGCTGATCAACGCCGACCCGCGCGAAATCGTCTGGACCAGCGGTGCCACCGAGTCCGACAACCTCGCGCTGAAAGGTGTCGCGCACTTCTATCAGACCAAGGGCAAGCACATCATCACCTCCAAGATCGAGCACAAGGCGGTCCTGGATACCGCTCGCCAGCTGGAACGTGAAGGTTTCGAAGTCACTTACCTTGAGCCAGGCGAAGACGGCATCGTCACCCCGGCCATGGTTGAGGCAGCACTGCGCGACGACACCATCCTGGTCTCGCTGATGCACGTTAACAACGAAGTCGGCTCGATCAACGACATCGCCGCCATCGGTGAACTGACCCGTTCGCGCGGCGTGCTGTTCCACGTTGACGCCGCCCAGTCGGCCGGCAAAGTCGAAATCGACGTGCAAAAGCTGAAGGTCGACCTGATGTCGTTCTCGGCGCACAAGGTCTACGGCCCGAAAGGCATCGGCGCGCTGTACGTCAGCCGCAAGCCTCGCGTACGCCTGGAAGCCATCATTCACGGCGGTGGCCATGAGCGCGGCATGCGTTCGGGCACCCTGCCGACCCACCAGATCGTTGGCATGGGCGAAGCGTTCGCCATCGCCAAGCAGGAAATGGCCGCGGAAAACCTGCGCATCAAGGCCCTGAGCGACCGCTTCTTCAAGCAGGTTTCCAACCTTGAAGAGCTGTACGTCAACGGCAGCCAGACTGCCCGCGTACCTCACAACCTGAACCTGAGCTTCAACTACGTCGAAGGCGAGTCGCTGCTGATGTCGTTGAAGGACATCGCCGTTTCGTCCGGTTCGGCCTGCACCTCCGCGTCGCTCGAGCCGTCGTACGTACTGCGCGCTCTGGGTCGCAACGACGAGCTGGCGCACAGCTCGATCCGCTTCTCTTTCGGCCGCTTCACCAGCGAAGAAGAAGTCGACTACGCCGCGCAGAAAGTCTGCGAGGCAGTCAACAAACTGCGTGAACTGTCGCCGCTGTGGGACATGTACAAAGACGGCGTTGACATCTCCAAGATCGAGTGGGCCGCCCACTAAGCAGTCGCCAGCAAGAGCGGCTCCCCTGATGAGGAAGGAATAGCACCATGGCATACAGTGAAAAGGTCATCGACCACTACGAAAACCCACGCAACGTCGGCAAGATGAATGCCGAGGACCCGGATGTCGGTACCGGCATGGTCGGCGCCCCAGCGTGCGGTGACGTGATGCGTCTGCAAATCAAGGTCAACGAGCAGGGCGTTATCGAAGACGCCAAGTTCAAGACCTACGGCTGCGGTTCGGCCATCGCTTCCAGCTCCCTCGCCACCGAGTGGATGAAGGGCAAGACCCTGGACGAAGCCGAGACCATCAAGAACACCCAGCTGGCCGAAGAACTGGCGTTGCCGCCGGTCAAGATCCACTGCTCGGTACTCGCCGAGGATGCCATCAAGGCAGCCGTACGCGATTACAAGCAGAAGAAAGGCTTGATCTAAGTCGCCTGTTGCAAGGTAAGGAGTTCTGATGGCTATCAGCATGACAGAAGCCGCCGCCAACCACATTCGCCGCTCCCTCGACGGGCGCGGCAAAGGTGAGGGCATTCGCCTGGGCGTGCGCACCACCGGTTGCTCGGGCCTGGCCTACGTGCTGGAGTTCGTCGACGAACTGGCGGACGAAGACACCGTGTTCGAGAACCATGGCGTGAAGGTGATCATCGATCCCAAGAGCCTGGTCTACCTCGACGGCACCGAGCTGGACTTCGTCAAGGAAGGGTTGAACGAAGGCTTCAAGTTCAACAACCCCAACGTGCGCGGTGAGTGTGGCTGCGGCGAAAGCTTCAACGTTTGAGGCTGGCTGTGGGTACTCCTTGTCATTACGCATTGTTTGACCTCCAGCCAAGCTTCCGCCTGGATCTCGACAAGCTGGCCACTCGCTATCGCGAGCTGGCCCGCGAAGTCCATCCCGACCGCTTTGCCGACGCCTCCGAGCGTGAGCAGCGCGTAGCGCTGGAAAAGTCTGCAGCCCTCAACGACGCCTACCAGACTCTGCGCAGTGCGCCGCGTCGCGCCCGCTACCTGCTGGCCATCAGCGGCCACGAAGTGCCCCAGGAAGTCACGGTCCACGACCCGGACTTCCTGTTGCAGCAGATGCAGTGGCGTGAAGAGCTCGAAGAACTACAGGACGAAGCCGACCTCGATGGTGTCGGTGTGTTCAAGAGGCGCCTGAAGGTCGCCCAGGACACGCTGAACGAGGACTTTGCCGCCTGCTGGGATACCCCAGGCGAGCGCGACAAGGCCGAGCGCCTGATGCGCCGCATGCAGTTCCTCGACAAGCTCGCCCAAGAAGTGCGCCAACTGGAAGAGCGCCTCGACGATTAACCCGGTGCTGCCCGTGATGGCACCTAAGGTATTCAGATAAGCATGGCCCTACTGCAGATTGCCGAACCCGGTCAAAGCCCTCAGCCGCACCAGCGCCGCCTGGCGGTGGGGATCGACCTGGGTACCACCAACTCTCTGGTCGCTGCACTGCGCAGCGGCCGTAGCGAGCCCCTGCCCGATGCGCAGGGCAACGTCATTCTGCCGTCCGCGGTGCGCTACCTCGAAGGGCGCAACGAAGTGGGGCAGGCTGCACGTGATGCCGCTTCCAGTGACCCGCTGAACACCGTGCTGTCGGTCAAGCGCCTGATGGGGCGCGGCCTGGCCGACGTCAAGCAGTTGGGTGAGCAGCTGCCGTACCGCTTTGTTGGCGGTGAGTCGCACATGCCGTTCATCGACACCGTGCAGGGCCCGAAAAGCCCGGTGGAAGTGTCTGCCGACATCCTCAAGGTGCTGCGTGAGCGTGCCGAAGCGACCCTGGGTGGCGAGCTGGTGGGTGCGGTAATCACCGTGCCGGCCTATTTCGACGATGCTCAACGCCAGGCCACCAAAGATGCTGCGCGCCTGGCCGGCCTTAACGTACTGCGCCTGCTCAACGAGCCGACCGCAGCTGCCGTGGCCTACGGCCTGGACCAGAACGCCGAAGGCGTGGTGGCTATCTATGACCTGGGCGGCGGTACCTTCGATATCTCCATTCTGCGCCTGACCGCTGGCGTGTTCGAAGTGCTGGCCACCGGTGGCGATACCGCCCTGGGTGGTGACGATTTCGACCACACCATTGCCGGCTGGATCATCGAACAGGCCGGCCTGTCGTCCGACCTGGACCCGGCCACCCAGCGCGCGCTGCTGCAAACTGCCTGCGCCGCCAAGGAAGCCCTGACCGACACCGACGTGGTCGCTGTCAGCCATGGCGCCTGGCAGGGTGAGCTGAGCCGCGCCGCCTTCGAAGCCATGATCGAGCCACTGGTCGCCCGCAGCCTCAAGGCCTGCCGCCGCGCCGTGCGCGACAGTGGCGTAGAGCTGGAAGAAGTCAGCGCCGTGGTCATGGTGGGTGGTTCAACCCGTGTGCCGCGCGTGCGTGAAGCCGTGGGCGCGTTGTTCGGCCGTACCCCATTGACCTCGATCGACCCCGACCAGGTGGTGGCCATCGGTGCCGCCATCCAGGCCGACACCCTGGCTGGCAACCGCCGCGAAGGTGGCGAGCTGCTGTTGCTCGATGTCATCCCGCTGTCGCTTGGCCTTGAGACCATGGGCGGGCTGATGGAGAAAGTGATCCCGCGCAATACCACCATTCCGGTGGCGCGTGCGCAGGAATTCACCACTTATAAAGATGGCCAGTCGGCCATGATGATCCACGTGCTGCAGGGCGAGCGTGAGCTGATCAGCGACTGCCGCTCGCTGGCACGCTTCGAGCTGCGCGGCATCCCGGCCATGGTCGCAGGTGCAGCAAAAATCCGCGTCACCTTCCAGGTCGATGCCGATGGCCTGCTCAGTGTCGCTGCGCGCGAGCTGGGCTCGGGCGTGGAAGCCAGCATTCAGGTCAAGCCGTCCTACGGCCTGACCGACGGCGAAATCGCCCGCATGCTCAAGGACTCCTTCGTACACGCAGGTTCCGACAAGCAGGCCCGCCAGTTGCGTGAGCACCAGGTGGACGGCGAGCGCCTGCTTGAAGCCGTACAGGGCGCCCTGGACGCCGACGGCGAACGCCTGCTCAGCAGTGACGAGCGCGACGCTATCGAATTCCAGATGCAAGAACTACGTGATTTGCTGGCCGGCACCGATGGCCCTGCCATCGAGCAACAGACCAAGCGTCTGTCGCAGGTGACCGACGCATTTGCCGCCCGTCGCCTTGATTCGACGGTCAAAGCCGCACTGGCCGGGCGCAACCTGAATGAGATCGAGGAGTAATCGATGCCGCTGGTGACATTCCTGCCGCATGAGAAGTTCTGCCCCGAAGGGCTGACCGTGGAGGTTGCGACCGGGACCAACATCCTGGAACTGGCCCACGACCACCACATCGAAATGGAAAGCGCCTGCGGCGGCGTCAAGGCCTGTACCACTTGCCACTGCATCGTGCGCAAGGGCTTCGATTCGCTCGAAGAGGCCGATGAGCTGGAAGAGGACATGCTGGACAAGGCCTGGGGCCTGGAAGCGCAATCGCGCCTTGGCTGCCAGGTGGTCGTCGGCGACGAAGACCTGACCATCGAGATCCCCAAGTATTCGCTCAACCACGCTGCCGAAGCACCGCACTGAGGTTTGCCCCATGAGCCTGAAATGGATTGATGTACTTGAGATCGCCATCCAGCTTGCAGAAAGCAAGCCAGACGTCGATCCTCGTTATGTGAATTTCGTCGACCTGCACCGCTGGGTGCTGGCATTGCCAGAATTCAGCGACGATCCGTCACGTGGCGGTGAGAAAGTGCTTGAGGCTATCCAGGCCGCCTGGATCGACGAAGCCGACTAAGCGTCATGTGCAGGTTAGGCAATCCCCTGAAACCCGCGTATAATTCGCGGGTTTAATTTTTCGTAACACTCATATTCTGGAGTTTTCCATGGCTGTTCAACGTACTTTCTCGATCATCAAGCCTGACGCAGTTGCCAAAAACGTTATCGGCAAGATCACCACTCGCTTCGAAGAAGCTGGCCTGAAAATCGTTGCCTCGAAAATCAAGCAACTGTCCAAAGCCGAAGCCGAAGGCTTCTACGCTGAGCACAGCGAGCGCGGCTTCTTCGGTGACCTGGTTGCCTTCATGACTTCCGGCCCGGTTGTTGTTCAGGTTCTGGAAGGCGAAAACGCTATCGCTCTGAACCGTGAGCTGATGGGCGCTACCAACCCTAAAGAAGCTGCTGCCGGCACCATCCGTGCTGACTTCGCCGAGTCGATCGACGCCAACGCCGTTCACGGTTCGGACTCCGAAGCTGCTGCTGCTCGCGAAATCGCTTACTTCTTCGCTGCTACCGAGGTAACCACTCGCTAAGCGAAAGCTTACGGGTGAGGGTGAATCCATGACGACATCTACTGGCAAAATCAACCTGTTGGGTCTGACCCAGCCGGAAATGGAACAATTCTTCGACTCAATCGGGGAGAAGCGCTTCCGTGCCGGCCAGGTGATGAAATGGATTCACCATTTTGGCGTGTCCGACTTTGCGGCCATGACCAACGTAGGCAAGGTCTTGCGCGAAAAGCTCGAGGCCGTTGCCGAGATTCGCCCCCCGGAAGTGGTCAGTGAAGACATTTCCGCCGACGGCACCCGCAAGTGGGTGATCCGCGTTGCCTCTGGCAGCTGCGTCGAGACCGTCTACATTCCCACCGACGACCGCGGCACCCTGTGCGTATCGTCGCAAGCCGGCTGTGCCCTGGACTGCAGCTTCTGCTCCACCGGCAAGCAAGGCTTCAACAGCAACCTCACCGCCGCCGAAGTGATCGGCCAGGTGTGGCTTGCCAACAAATCCTTCGGGACCGTCCCTGCCAAAATCGATCGCGCGATTACCAACGTGGTCATGATGGGCATGGGCGAGCCTCTGCTGAACTTCGACAACGTCATCGCCGCCATGAAAATCATGATGGATGACCTGGGCTATGGCATTTCCAAGCGTCGCGTCACCCTGTCCACTTCGGGCGTGGTGCCAATGATCGACGAGCTGGCCAAGCACATCGACGTTTCGCTGGCCCTGTCGCTGCACGCACCGAACGACGAGCTGCGCAACAAGCTGGTACCGATCAACAAGAAGTACCCACTGAAGATGCTGCTTGAATCGTGCATGGGCTACATGTCGACCCTGGGTGGCAAGCGCGTGCTCACCATCGAGTACACCTTGCTCAAGGACGTCAACGACCAGCCCGAGCATGCCGCGCAGATGATCGAGCTGCTGCGCGACGTGCCGTGCAAGATCAACCTGATCCCGTTCAACCCGTTCCCGCATTCGGGCTATGAGCGGCCAAGCAACAACGCCATTCGTCGCTTCCAGGACCTGCTGCACCACGGTGGCTTCAACGTCACCACCCGCACCACCCGTGGCGACGACATCGATGCTGCCTGTGGTCAGCTGGTTGGCCAGGTCAACGATCGCACCCGCCGCAGTGAGCGCTACATCGCCGTGCGCCAGCTTTCCGCGGACGTCGAGCTGCAAGACAGCACCGCGCGTCACTGACCGGAACGTTGCCCATGAGCCTGCGCGCCGCGCTGTCGATCCTTGCGCTTTCGCTGCTGGCCGGCTGCGTGTCGGGCGGCGCGGGCGACCCCCTGGCCAGTCGCCAGGGCAGGGTAGAGGCGGGGCGGGCCTATGTGCAGCTGGGCTTGGGTTATTTGCAACAGGGTTTGACCGAGCAGGCCAAGGTGCCGCTGGGCAAGGCCTTGGCCCTCGATAGCGCTGATGCCGACGCGCACGCCGCCCTGGCGCTGGTGTTCCAGGCCGAAGGCGAGCCGGCGCTGGCCGAAGCACACTTTCGCAAGGCCCTGCAGGTTCGCAGCGGCGACACGCGAATGCGCAACAATTACGGCAGTTTCCTTTATGCTCAGGGGCGATTTGCCGAGGCTGAGCAGATGTTTCGCCTGGCCAGTGCCGATACCCTGTATCCTGAGCGCTCACGCGTGTATGAGAACCTGGGCTTGACCGCCTTGAAGCTCGAACGCCGCGACCAGGCGCACGGGTACTTGCTGAAGGCTTTGCAACTCAACCAGCGGCAACCGAAAGCGTTGCTGGAAATGGCTGAGTTGTCCTACGAAAACAGGCATTATGTGCCGGCCCGGGACTACTACGATCGTTTCAGCCAGTTGAGCGACCACGATGCCCGTAGCCTGCTGCTGGGCAGCCGCCTTGCCAGGGTGTTCGACGAGCAGGGCACACTGGCCGAACTGGGCCAGCAATTACAACGACTTTATCCCGGTACGCCGGAATACCAGCAATACCTGTCGGAGCAACGATGAACGCCGCGCATCCCGAAGTAGCAGTAGCGCCTGGCCAGAACCCCGGTGAGCTTTTGCGCCTGGCCCGTGAGAAACGGGACTGGTCTCAAGCCGAGGTGGCCCGCAAGCTCAACCTCACTGTCAGTTCGTTGAACCACGTTGAAACCGGCGCCTTCGACAAGCTGCCCGGGCATACTTTTGCCCGTGGCTACATACGCGCCTATGCCAAGCTGATGGACCTCGACCAGGCTGCCCTGGTAGACGCCTTCGACCGCTATACCGGTACCCACGCCAAAGGCAGCGACGTGCATTCGCTGGGCCGTATCGAAGAGCCGATGCGCCTGTCGCACAATATCCTGCGTGGCGTCAGCCTGTTGTTGCTGGTGGCCGTGGTCGGCGGCGGCTTCGTCTGGTGGCAGGACCAAGGTAGCTTGCGTGGCAAGGAGCTGGCCAAGATCGCCCTGGAGCACGTCGAAGTCGAGAGCGCCGACGGTACCACCCAGATTCACCCGCTTGACGAGCCTGAAGACCAGGCCGTTTCCGCTGGCCAGCAGCCCGAAAGCGCGCCGCTGCCGCTGGAGCAGGGCGCTGCCGAGCAACCCGCCGCCGCCGAACAGGCGCCGAGCAGCCCGCAACCCGCCGCTACCGCAGTACCAGCCCCGGCCCAGGCCCAGCCTGCGGCTGTGCAGCCTGCCGCAAGCGCACCTGCCGCCACGCCAGCCCCGGTAGCACCGGCTATCCCGGCCGCCGTTGCGCCTGCCGCAGCTGCACCGGCGGTGGCTGCTGCCGCGCCAGTTGCGCCAGCCGCAGTGCCGGCAGGCAGCGCCAAAGTTGCCATCAAGTTCACCGCCGATTGCTGGACCCAGGTCAGCGACGGCAACGGCAAGGTGCTGTTCAGCGCCGTCAAGCGCAAGGGGGACAACCTCGAACTGACCGGCAAGCCGCCGTTCGCGGTACGCCTGGGCTTTGCCCGTGGCGCCCAGGTCAGCTACAACGGCCAGGCCGTCGATGTTGCCCCGTTCACCAGTGGCGAGACTGCTCGCCTGAAGTTGGGACAGTAAGTCATGCACGGCGAATCTCCGATCAAACGTCGCGAATCCCGCAAAATCTGGGTCGGCAATGTGCCGGTGGGTGGTGATGCGCCCATCGCGGTGCAGAGCATGACCAACACCGACACCAACGATGTGGCCGCCACCGTGGCGCAAATCCAGCGCCTGGTCGATGCCGGCGTGGACATCGTGCGTGTATCGGTGCCGGACATGGACGCTGCTGAAGCGTTCGGCAAGATCAAGCAACTGGTCAGCGTGCCGCTGGTCGCTGACATCCACTTCGACTACAAGATCGCCCTGCGTGTGGCTGAGCTTGGCGTCGACTGCCTGCGCATCAACCCGGGCAACATCGGCCGTGAAGACCGTGTGCGCGCTGTGGTCGATGCCGCCCGCGACCGCGGTATCCCGATTCGTATCGGGGTCAACGCAGGCTCGCTGGAAAAAGACCTGCAGAAGAAGTACGGCGAGCCGACCCCGGCCGCGCTGGTCGAGTCCGCCCTGCGCCATGTCGAGCATCTCGACCGCCTGGACTTCCAGGATTTCAAGGTCAGCGTCAAGGCCTCCGACGTGTTCATGGCCGTCGAAGCCTACCGCTTGCTGGCCAAGCAGATCGTACAGCCGCTGCACCTGGGCATCACCGAAGCCGGTGGCCTGCGTTCGGGGACGGTGAAATCCGCCGTCGGCCTCGGTATGCTGCTGGCTGAAGGCATTGGCGATACCATCCGTATCTCGCTGGCGGCCGACCCGGTCGAAGAAGTGAAAGTCGGCTACGACATCCTCAAGTCGCTGCACCTGCGCTCGCGTGGCATCAACTTCATCGCCTGCCCGAGCTGCTCGCGGCAGAACTTCGATGTGGTCAAGACCATGAACGAGCTGGAAGGGCGCCTGGAAGACCTGCTGGTGCCGCTGGACGTGGCGGTGATCGGTTGCGTGGTCAACGGCCCGGGCGAAGCCAAGGAAGCCCATGTAGGGTTGACCGGCGGTACGCCGAACCTGATCTACATCGACGGCAAGCCTGCGCAAAAACTGACCAATGACAACCTGGTCGATGAGCTGGAAAAACTCATCCGCCAGAAAGCGGCCGAAAAGGCCGAAGCCGACGCGGCGCTGATCGCCCGTGGCTGACACACAGAATTCGTAAGGACTATTCGTGAGCAAATCGCTGCAAGCCATTCGTGGCATGAACGACATCCTGCCTGAACAGTCGCCGCTGTGGCGCTACTTCGAAGGCACCGTGGCCGGCCTGCTGGACACCTACGGGTACAGCCAGATCCGCACGCCGATCGTCGAGTTCACCGAGCTGTTCAAGCGCTCCATCGGTGAAGTGACCGATATCGTCGAAAAAGAGATGTACACCTTCGAGGACCGCAACGGCGATTCGCTGACCCTGCGCCCCGAAGGCACCGCTGCGTGCGTGCGTGCCGTGCTGGAGCATGGCATCACCGGCAACGGCCAGGTGCAGAAACTGTGGTACATCGGCCAGATGTTCCGCCACGAGCGCCCGCAGAAGGGCCGCTACCGCCAGTTCCACCAGATTGGCGTGGAAGTGTTCAACCTGGACGGCCCGGACATCGATGCCGAGCTGATCATGCTGACCTGGCGCCTGTGGGGCCTGCTGGGTATCCAGGACGCGGTCAAGCTTGAGCTCAACAGCCTGGGCACCAGCGAAGCCCGTGCGCGCTACCGTGATGCGCTGGTCGAGTTCCTCTCGGCGCGTCTGGAGCAGCTGGACGAAGACAGCCAGCGCCGTCTGAAGAGCAACCCGCTGCGCATCCTCGACAGCAAGGACCAGAACACCCAGGCGGTGCTGGTGGGTGCGCCGAAGCTGGAAGACTACCTGGACGAAGAATCGCGCGTGCACTTCGAGGGCCTCAAGGCCCGCTTGGACGCCGCCGGTATTCCGTTCGTGATCAACACCAAGCTGGTACGTGGCCTGGACTACTACAGCAAGACCGTGTTCGAGTGGGTCACCGACAAGCTCGGCGCCCAGGGCACTGTCTGCGCCGGTGGTCGCTACGACGGCCTGGTCGAGCAGATGGGCGGCAAGCCGACCACTGGCGTTGGTTTTGCCATGGGCATCGAGCGCCTGATCCTGCTGCTGGAAACCTTGGGCAAGGTGCCGGAGTCCATCAGCCGTCAGATCGACGTCTACCTGTGCGCCTTTGGCGAGCAGGCGGAGCTGGCCGGCCTGCGCCTGTCCGAGGCCCTGCGCGACCGTCTGCCGGGCCTGCGCCTGGCCGTGAACGCCGGTGGTGGCAGCTTCAAGAGCCAGTTCAAGAAAGCCGACAAGAGCGGCGCACTGTTCGCCTTGATCCTCGGCGACGATGAGCTGGCCAAGCAAGAGATCGGCTTGAAGCCCCTGCGCGGTCAGGGCGAACAACAGAACATTGCCTGGGATGCTCTGGCTGAGCACCTGGAAACCGCGATCGCTCAGGCGTAACGCGGTTCAACAAGCGAATAGGCGAAAAGGAGTATTGGGGTGTCGAGTACCGATGATGATGACCTGGCAGGGGTCAAGGACTGGTGGAACCGCAACGGCAAGCCGCTGCTGACCGGCGCATTGCTGGCTGGCGTGGTGGTGCTGGGCTGGAACACCTGGCACAAGTACCAGAACAACCAGTCGCAAGGTGCCTCGCAGCTGTATCAGGCGTTGCTTGAGACCAGCCTGACGCCGACTGGCCAGCCAGACGCCACCAAGGTCGCGGAACTGGCCAGCAAGCTCAAGAGCGAGTTTGGCGGTACCGCCTACGCCCAGTACGGCAGCCTGTTCGTGGCCAAGGTCGCGGTCGAGAGCGGCAAGCTCGACGACGCCGCTGCCGAGCTGAAGAGCGTGCTGGACAAGCCGGCCGATGCCACCCTGGGCGAGATTTCGCGCCAGCGCCTGGCACGCGTGCTGGCCGCTCAGAACAAGGCCGAGGACGCCCTCAAGCTGCTCGACGGCGACGCCGACAAAGCCTTCCTGGCCAGCCGTGAAGAGTTGAAGGGTGACCTGCTGGTACAGCTGGGTCGTGCCGCCGACGCGCACAGCGCTTACCAGAAAGCCAAGGATGCGCTGTCCGATGAGGCCGCGGTGGGTGGCCTGCAATTGAAGCTGGATGACCTGGCCAAAGGGGACGCGTAAGTGATCGGTTGGAAACAAGCAGCAGTGCTGACCCTGGCCGTGCTGGCCGCAGGTTGCAGCAGCAACAGCAAGAAGGAACTGCCCCCGGCCGAGCTGACCAAGTTCACCGAGGAAGTGGTGCTGAAGAAGCAGTGGAGCCGTTCGATCGGTGACGGCCAGGGTGAAACCTACAATACCCTGGTACCGGCCATCGAGAACGACCGCATCTACGCCTCCGACGTCAACGGCGAAGTCTTCGCCCTCGACCGCATCACCGGCGACGTGGTGTGGAAGAAAGACCTGGAGCTGCAGGTTTCCGGCGCTGTCGGCGTGGGCTATGGCCTGGTCATGCTCGGCACCCTTAAGGGTGAAGTCATCGCCCTGGACTCCAGCACCGGTGAGGAGCGCTGGCGCTCCCGCGTGACCAGCGAAGTGCTGGCCCCGCCTGCCAACAACGGTGACGTGGTGGTGGTGCAGACCCAGGACGACCGCCTGATCGGCCTGGATGCCGCCACTGGCGACCGCCGCTGGATCTACGAGAGCACTCCGGCAGTACTGACCCTGCGTGGCACCGGTGCGCCGATTGCTACCAACCGCCTGGCCGTTGCCGGCCTGTCCACGGGTAAAGTGGTGGCGGTGGACATCAATAACGGCGTGCCCGTGTGGGAGAGCCGCGTGGCCATCCCGCAGGGCCGTTCCGAGCTGGAGCGTGTGGTCGACATCGACGGTGGCCTGCTGCTGTCTGGTGAAACCCTGTACGTCGGCACCTACCAGGGCCGCGTAGCGGGCCTGGACCTGCAAAGCGGCCGTGTGCTGTGGCAGCGCGATGCCTCCAGCTACGTGGGTGTCGCCCAAGGCTACGGCAACGTCTACGTCAGCGAAGCGTCGGGTACCGTCGAAAGCGTCGACGAGCGCTCTTCCAGCGCCCTGTGGACCAACGACACCATGGCCCGCCGCCAGCTGTCGGCACCGGAAGTGTTCTCCAGCTACGTGGCTGTGGGCGACTTTGAGGGTTACCTGCACCTGCTGAGCCAGGTGGATGGCCGCTTTGTCGGCCGTGAGCGTATCGACAGCGATGGCCTGCGCGCCCGCCCACTTGTGGTCGGCGACACCATCTATGTCTTTGGCAACAGCGGCAAGCTCGAGGCACTGACCATCCGCTGAAGCTATGCTTGAAGCCTTGACGGGCTTCAAGCCGCGGCGTAGGACACGCCGCCCGTATTCCGGCCGCTGCCTTGCAGCGGCCTTTGCATTTTCAAGAATTCGAGAGTGGAGAGCCGATGGTTCCCGTAATTGCCCTGGTGGGCCGCCCGAACGTCGGCAAATCCACCATGTTCAACCGCCTGACCAAGACCCGCGATGCCATCGTCGGTGACCTGTCGGGCTTGACCCGTGACCGCCAGTACGGTGATGCCAGCTGGCAGGGTCGCTCTTTCATCCTGATCGACACCGGCGGTATCACCGGTGACGAAGTGGGCATGGACGAGAAAATGGCCGAGCAGTCGCTCATGGCCATTGAAGAAGCCGACTACGTGCTGTTCCTGGTCGACGCCCGCGCCGGCATGACCGCAGCCGACCAGATGATTGCCGACCACCTGCGCAAGCGCAACAAGTCGGCCATCCTGGTGGCCAACAAGATCGACAACATCGACCCGGACATCGCCCGCGCCGAGTTCTCGCCGCTGGGCATGGGTAACGCCATTCCGGTGGCTGGTTCGCAAGGCCGTGGTATCAATGCCTTGATGGAGTCGCTGCTCGGCCACCTGCCGCGTGACGCCGAAGAAGAGGCGCTTCAGCAGGACGTCGCCGAAGGCGAAGAAGCCGTACGCATTCCGGGCCCGAGCGAGAAAGATGGCATCAAGATCGCCATCATCGGCCGCCCGAACGTAGGCAAATCGACCCTGGTCAACCGCATGCTCGGTGAAGAGCGCGTGGTGGTGTACGACGAGCCGGGTACTACCCGTGACAGTATCTACATCCCGTTCGAGCGCGATGGCGACAAGTACACCTTCATCGACACCGCCGGGGTGCGCAAGCGCGGCAAGATCCACGAAGAAGTCGAGAAGTTCTCGGTGGTGAAGACGCTGCAGGCGATCAAGGACGCCAACGTCGTCATCTTCGTCATGGACGCCCGCGAAGGTGTGGTGGACCACGACCTGAACCTGCTGGGCTTTGCCCTTGAAGCCGGCCGCGCAATCGTCATCGCCCTGAACAAGTGGGATGGCATGGAGCCGGGTGAGCGCGCTTACGTGAAGACCGAGCTGGAGCGCCGGCTGTTCTTCGTCGACTTCGCCGACATCCACTTCATCTCCGCCTTGCACGGCACCGGTGTGGGCAACCTGTACAAGTCGGTGCAGGCCGCGTTCACCTCGGCTGTGACCCGCTGGCCAACCAGCCGCCTGACGCAGATCCTCGAAGATGCTGTCAGCGAGCACCAGCCGCCGCTGGTCAACGGCCGCCGCATCAAGCTGCGCTATGCCCACCTCGGTGGTGCCAACCCGCCGCTTATCGTGATCCACGGCAACCAGACCGAGAGCATTCCAAAGTCGTACTCGCGTTACCTGGAAAACACCTACCGCCGCGTGCTGAAGCTGGTCGGTACGCCGATCCGCATCGAGTACAAGGGCGGTGAGAACCCGTACGAGGGCAAGAAGAACACCCTCACCGACCGCCAGGTCAACAAGAAGCGCCGCTTGATGTCGCACCACAAGAAGGCCGAGAAGAAGCGCCGCGACAAGCGCTGATTCCGCGTCAGCTTCTTCGCGGGTAAACCCGCTCCCACAGGGACTGCACAAGCCTCAGGTTTGTGGGTTACCTGTGGGAGCGGGTTCATCGAAGCGTCGAACCGCCGCGAAGAGGCCCGTTGATCCAGCGCAAATCCCGCTATTGTTTCAAATTTTTTGACCGCTCGATTGTTTCATCCCGCCCATCGCCAGGTGCTGCTACTCCCCCCCCCCTAGTAAAAATGCTAGTTGTCCGTTGCTGTAAACTTTGAAAGACTTCTGCCCTATAGAATTGTTTGTCATTCAGGGTTTACTATGAACATTCAGCATAAAAACTTGAGGCTGTTTTATTGTGGTGGTGATTTGCATACGAGCCTTCGTGATCAAGGCAGTCGTACTGTGTTTCGGGGCGCAGGGCAACCATTAGCCGAGTGGAAAAGAAGTACTGTAGATAGCCTCAGCCTGTTGTCGGTTAATAACGCCGGCTCTGTAGTTGGCGTGGCGCAGGGGAGTGAGCGGGAGCAGTTTGAGTATACTGCTTATGGCCATTGTTCGTCCCTTTCTTCGGGGCGCTCCTCGCTAGGTTTCAATGGTGAGTATTATGATGATTTTCTTCAAGGGTATTTGCTGGGGAATGGCTACAGATTGTTAAGTGGTATGAGATTTAACTCCCCGGACAGTTTTGCGCCTTTCAGGGTATTGAACGCATATGGGTATTGCGATGGGGATCCGATAAACTACGCCGACCCAAGTGGTCATTTGCCGACATTGTTTAAAGGCTGGTTCAGGCCGAGGGGGTATAATACTTCTAAAGAACTTTTGAGGCAGATGGGTAGCGCAATATCGTCATTGGAGACATTGTCCAGTAATATTAATTACCACCCCCGCATGGGGCATCCGGCAGCATCGGAATACTCCTATAACAATAAATTTGCCTCATCAGCATCTAAACTATTCTCTCTTGAGCGAAAGCTGGAGAATATTTATAAAAGCAGTCCTCAAGGTTTTGAACGTGCGCGTAAGAAAATTGGCTATGATGCGCTGGTCAGTCGTGCTAATACAGTGCTTGGTGGCATCCTTTCTAAGCTTGACTCTACCTTCAGTGGAGCGATAGCTTGGCATAAAGAATGGTCGGAAGTTGCTCAGGCGCGGTCGGTTGTTGAACAGCATAATTTGCCGTATGTGTCTAAGCTCAGTCAGCTAGAGGCGTCAATTGATAGGTTGCACGGTTCATATCAAGGCGGCAAGAAAGATTATTGGGCTGACGCTGAAACGCTTGAGAAACGGGCTACCTATAATTCTAAATTGGACCGTCAGATTGCGGCTTTGGAAGCTGAGGCTTCTGAAATTCGTCGCTCTATGAAACCCTTGCCAAACTATCCGTCGCGCAGGCGCGTTTAGTGCTGAGCTGCTAAGCAGCGTTTCATGATTCGCCTGTTTACGTGGGGGCAAGCTCGCGCCCACTCTCACCTTTTGACCCAGCGCAATCGCCCATTCTTTCAACCTTTTTCCTGACCGCCCGATCCGCTATGCTCGGACTCCACCCCGTGCCGGATACACCCCAGGAAAGAGGGCTCCATGATCCGCAGCAAACTGCCGAATGTCGGCACGACCATCTTCACCACCATGTCCCAGCTCGCCGCGCAGACCGGCGCGCTCAACCTGTCGCAAGGTTTCCCCGACTTCAATGGCCCGCAGGCCCTGCTCGATGCAGTGGGCCGGCATGTGGCTGCCGGGCATAACCAGTATTCGCCAATGACCGGGCTACCGGCCCTGCGCCAGCAAGTGGCGGCCAAGGTCGAGCGCTTGTACGGAGCCAAGGTGGATGCCGACCAGGAAGTAACCATCACCCCTGGTGCCACCGAAGCGATCTTCTGCGCCATCCAGACGGTGGTGCAGGCCGGTGACGAGGTGATCGTATTCGACCCTTGCTACGACAGCTACGAGCCGTCCGTGGAGCTGGCCGGTGGCCGCTGCGTGCATGTGCAGCTAAGCGATGGCAGCTTCCGTATCGACTGGCAGAAGTTCAGCGATGCCCTGAGCCCGCGCACGCGCATGGTCATCCTCAACTCGCCGCACAACCCCAGCGGCGCGCTGATTACCCGTGAAGACCTTGACCAGCTGGCCCGGCTGATCGCCGATCGTGATATCTACCTGGTCAGCGATGAGGTCTATGAACACCTGGTCTACGACGGCGTGCGCCACGCCAGCGTGCTGGCCCACGAGCAGCTGTACCAGCGCGCCTTCGTGGTCAGCTCGTTCGGCAAGACCTACCACGTCACCGGCTGGAAGACCGGTTACGTGATCGCCCCGCCGGCGCTGAGCGCCGAGCTGCGCAAGGTGCACCAGTACGTCAACTTCTGCGGTGTAACGCCGTTGCAGTGCGCCCTGGCCGACTTCATGGCCGAGCACCCCGAGCATATCGATGAATTGCCGGCCTTCTACCAGGCCAAGCGCGACCTGTTCTGCGGCTTGCTGGAAGGTTCACGCTTCAACTTTACCCGCACCACGGGCACCTATTTCCAGCTGGTGGACTATTCGCAAATCCGCCCGGACCTGAACGATGTCGACATGTCGCTATGGCTGACCCGTGAGCATGGCGTGGCGACCATTCCGGTGTCGGTGTTCTACCAGCAACCCATCCCCGAGCAACGCCTGGTGCGCCTGTGCTTTGCCAAACGTGAGGAGACGCTGCGTCAGGCAGCGGAAAAACTATGCGCGATCTGAGTGCACTGCCAAACCTGAAAGTCGCCCTGGTGCAAACCACCCTGGCCTGGCATGACCGCGAGGCCAACTATGCGCACTTCGAGGTGTTGCTGGAGCAGGTGGGCGAAGTGGACCTGGTGATTTTGCCGGAAATGTTCACCACCGGTTTTTCGATGCAGTCGGAAAGCCTGTGCGAGCCGGAGAACGGCCCGACCTACAAATGGCTAAAAGCCCAGGCCAAGAAGTACAACGCGGTGATTACCGGTAGCGTGATCATCCAGGCCGCCGATGGCAGCCACCGCAACCGCTTGCTGTGGGCGCGCCCGGATGGCGAGATTTTGCACTACGACAAGCGCCACCTGTTCCGCATGGCCGGTGAGCACAAGCACTACACCCCCGGCGAGCGCCAGGTGCAGTTCGAGATCAAGGGCTGGCGGGTTCGCCCGTTGATCTGCTACGACCTGCGCTTCCCGGTGTGGAGCCGCGACGCCCAGGACACCGACCTGCTGCTGTACACGGCCAACTGGCCGGCTGCTCGTCGCCAGCACTGGAACCGCCTGCTGCCAGCGCGGGGTATCGAGAACCTGTGTTATGTGGCGGCGGTGAACCGGGTGGGCACCGATGGCAAGGGCTTTGCCTATTCCGGGGACAGCCAGGTGCTGGACTTCCAGGGTGAGAGCTTGCTCAGTGCCGGGGAAGCGGACGGGGTGTTTACAGCGATATTGAGCGCGGCGGAGCTAGCCGCCTACCGCACCAAGTTCCCGGCCAACCTGGATGCCGATACTTTCGAACTGCACTGACTGCAGGACCGGCCTCTTCGCGGGTAAACCCGCTCCTACATCGGTCGTTGTAGGAGCGGGTTTACCCGCGAAGAGGCCGGCACTGGTTACATCAATTTCCGATCAATACACATCCCGCCGATAGCGCCCATCCTCGATCAGCTGCTGCACTGCGGCTTCACCCAGCATGCCATTGAGCGCCGCATCCACCCCCGCAGCCATGCCTTGCAGGCTGCCGCAGACATACACACAGGCACCATCCGCCACCCAGCGCTTGAACTCCTCGGCCTGCTGCAGCAACACATCCTGCACATACACCTTCTCGGCCTGATCCCGCGAAAACGCCAGGTCCAGGCGCGCCAGGTCGCCGCTGTCCAGCCAACCGTGCAGCTCGTCACCACACAGCAGGTCATGCGCCCGGTTACGCTCGCCGAACAGCAGCCAGTTACGCTGCTCGCCGGCATTCACCCGTGCGCGGATCAGGCTGCGCAGGCCGGCCAGGCCGGTGCCGTTGCCGATCAATATCATCGGCGCGGCGCTTTCCGGCAGGTGGAAGCTGCTGTTGCGCCGCAGGCGCAGGCTCAATGTGCCGTTCAGCGGCAGGTACTCGGTCAGCCAGCCGGAGCCCAGGCCAAGGTGGCCATCGGCGTGGCGTTCCTGACGCACGATCAGCTCCAGCACTCCATCGCTGGCAATCGAAGCAATGGAGTATTCGCGGCTGCCGATCGGTACCAGGGCGTCGACCAACGCTTGCGGCTGCAAGCCGATCAGGTGATCGCGACGGGTCGGCAGCTGGCGGCCGGCCAGGGCCTGGGCAAGGGTTTCGCTCAGGCCATTCACCTGCACCTGGGCA
Source organism: Pseudomonas sp. NPDC089392 (assembly GCF_044749595.1). NCBI lineage: Bacteria > Pseudomonadati > Pseudomonadota > Gammaproteobacteria > Pseudomonadales > Pseudomonadaceae > Pseudomonas > Pseudomonas sp. NPDC089392. The sequence goes on along the minus strand of NZ_JBIVIF010000004.1, from coordinate 32,975 downwards.
GCGGCGTCCAGTGCCATACCTTTGAGGAACGCGTCGATCCTTGGCTGCCCATTGAGCGGCAGGATCTCCACCAGGTCGCCGGCTTCCCAGCTGGCAGGCTGTTGCGGCTGCAGGCCAAGCAGGTACACAGGCTGGCCCTGGCTGCCTGGATTGAGCAGTTCACGGTGCACCAGCGACCAATTGGCATAGCTTGGCGGCTGCCAGGCGGCCACCGGCTGGGCACCGGTCAGTTGCGCCAGCTCTTGCTGCCACTGTTGCAGGGCGGCCTGGTCGGCGTTGTCCACTTCTACCGGGCTGAATGCGCTGCTGGCACCGCGCTCACCCAGCCATGCCTGCAGGCGGCGGGCGAAACCGCAGAAGTGCGGGTACTGGCGGTCGCCGAGGGCGAGCAGGGCGTAGTTGAGGTTGTTCAGCGCCCACGGCTGGCCGAGCACCTTGCGCTCGAAGCCACGAGCGCTGTCGGGGGCTTCGCCGTCGCCGAAGGTGCTGACCACGAACAGCGCGCGGCGGGCCTGGCGCAGGTCGTTTTCACCCAGCTCGGCCAGGGCGCGTACCTGCACTGGCAGGCCGGCCGCCTGCAATTGGCCGGCACTCTGCCAGGCCAGTTGTTCGGCAAGGCCGCTCTGGCTGGCAAAACCGATCAGCCAGCTGTCGCCGCTGCCGTTGCTGCTGGCAACGTTGCCACGGGCCGCGCGCACCTGGCGCTTCTTGCGGCGGCGGTCGAGGTACAGCAGCCAGCCGGTGACGAAGAACAGCGGCATGGTCAGGCTGGCAATGGTGACGATGATGCGCCCCGGCAGGCCGAAGTATTCGCCAACGTGCAGGGCGTAGACGCTTTGCAGCAGCTGGGCCTTGAAGGACTTGTCGGTGTAGCGGTCATGGCTTTTCACCTGGCCGGTGGCCGGGTCCAGCACCATCGTGTTGAAGGCGCGGGGGTGGTCGGCGTTTTCCAGCAGGTAGAACAGGTTGGCCGGTTGCCCACCTGCCGGCGGCAGGCGCAGGTTGTACATGGCCAGGCCTGGGCCGGCGGCGTCCTTGAGGTTGGCCCAGATCGCGTCGTAGTCGACCACCAGCGGCGGGGCGTTCTTGTCGACTTTCTGCGGCCCGTGGCGGCCACGGCCTTCGCCACGTTTTTGCTGCTGGCCGGCAGCTGGCGCGTCGGCCAACAGCTTGTTGAGGCCTTCGCGGTACCACTCGTAGGACCAGAACAGCCCGGTCAGGGCGAACAGCAGGTAGAACAGCAGGCACCAGGTGCCGGCCACGGCGTGCAGGTCCCAGTTGAAGGCGCGGCCTTTCTTGGCCCAGTCGAAGATCAGCCAGGTGCGCCAGTCCAGCGCCTTGCGCGGCCAGCGCAGGTACAGGCCGGACAGGCAGAAGAACACCAGCATCAGGGTACAGGCACCGGTGATTTGCCGGCCGGTGTCGCCCATGGCCAGGAAACGGTGCAGGTTGAGCATGAGGTTGAAGAAGCCTTGCCCGGCCACTTCACCCTTGAGCTCGCCGGTGTACGGGTCGGCATAGCGCAGCTGGCCGCGGCGCTCGCCTGGTGCGGGTGTGAAGAAGACCCGTGCGGCGTTGCCTTCGCGCACGTCGACCCACAGCATCGCCACCTTGTCGTGTTGCTGGGCCTCGACCCGCTGCACCAGCTCGGCTGGCGGCAGCACGCCTTCGGCGCGCACTTCTACCTTGAGTACATCGGCGTTGAACGCACGCAGCAGTTCTTCCTGAAACGAATACAGGGCCCCGGTAATGCCCATCAAGGCCAGCACCAGGCCAGCGGTGATGCCAAAGAACCAGTGCAATTGGAACAGCGTCTTCTTCACCACATCAATCACCTTGTGTTGCTGCCGCTAGCTGCGCGGTGTGCATTATGCCTTGATACGCAAAAGCCCCGCTCACTGGGAATGAACGGGGCCGGGGTTGGTGTTGTTTAGTGGATTGTGTGTTGCCTGTGCTGGCCTCTTCGCGGCTAAAGCCGCTCCTACAAGGGCTACGTGACCATTGTAGGAGCGGCTTTAGCCGCGAAAGGGCCGGCATAGGCGCAGCCCATTCAACAGATCACCCCAATCCCGACATCAGAAGTGCACGCTGGTGGTCAGCAGCGCAGTCCGCCCGGCCGCCTGGTTGGCGAAGTGGGTAGAGAAGGCCTTGTCGTAGTACACCTCGTTGGTCAGATTCTGCACGTTCAGCTGCAGGTCGACGTTCTTGGTCAGCTTGTAGGCGGCCATGGCGTCGTAGCGTACGTAGCTGTCGACCATGGTGGTGTTGGCCACGCTGCCGTACACGTCATCCACGTAGAACGCACCGCCACCCACGGTCAGCTTCGGCGTGATCGAGTAGGTGGTCCAAAGGCTGGCGCTGTTGTTCGGCGTGTTCGGCAACTGGTTGCCGTCGTTGGCCTTGTTCAGCGGGCCGCCGTCGATCTGGCGAGCTTCCATGTAGGTGTAGCCGGCGAATACCTGCCACTTGTCGGTGAGCTTGCCGCTGGCCGACAGTTCGATACCTTGCACGCGGGTTTCGCCGACGTTTTCGTAGGTGGTGGTGTCCACCTGGACGCGGGCGTTTTCCTTCTCGGTGCGGAACAGCGCGGCGGCCAGGGACAGACGCTGGTCGAGCAGGTCCCACTTGGTGCCGATTTCGTAGTTGGTGGTTTCTTCCGGCTCCAGGTCGCTGCTCAACAGGTTGCCAGTGCGGTCGGTGGTGTTGCCCAGCGGGTTGCCTTCAGTGCCTTCGCCCAGCATCGCACCGGGTGGCGTTGCAGAGGTGGCGTAGGAAACATAGATGCTGCCATTTTCAGCCGGCTTCCATACCAGGCCCAACTGGCCGGTGACGAACTCGCTGGTATCCTTGCCTTTGGAAACCACGCCCTTGGTGTTGACCACAGTGGCGCCAGTGGCGTCATAGGTGCGGAACTGGGTATCGAAGTGGTCGTAACGCAGGCCCATGTTCAGCAGCCAGTCGGGCGTCAGTTCAAGCGTATCGAACACGTAGATTGCGCGGGTGTTGCTCTTGGTGTCGGTGCCCGCGTAGTTGCGTGCGATGCTGCCGTTCCACGGATCATCCGGGTTCGGGTTGCTCAGCGAGGTGCAGTTGTAACCGCTGGTGGCGCCAATCATGCCTGGGGTGCAGTTGGTGTTGGCGGCGCCGCCTGGGACGGTGTCGGTATCGACGGTATAGCTCGAACGCTTGCTCTCTTCACGGCTCAGTTCGATACCGGTCGAGAAGCTGTTCTTCATGCCCCCCAGGTAGAACTCACCGAACAGGTCGGTCTGGTTGGTGGTGGTGGCGGTGTTGCCGACACGGGTGTTGGCACGGCGCCAGACGCTGCCGTTGTTGACGTTGCCCTTGCTGTCGTCAGGCTGGGTCAGGATGTAGTCCTGCATGCTGTTGCCGTGACGCAGGGTGTTCTTGATGGTCAGCGCGTCGGTCAGGTCGTGCTCGATGGCGAAGGTGGCGATGTCCACACGGGCTTTGCGGAAGTCGCGACCGGTCAGGCCGTAGAAGTTGTCGCTGTCACCGCCGTCGTTCGGCTTGCTTGGGTGTGCAGAGGTACGTGCAGCGCTGCCGCCGGTCGGGATGGTGTACGGGATGCCCGAATCTGGCAGGTCGTCGCTTTCCAGGTGGTAGTAGTCGAGGTTGACGCGGGTCGGCGTTCCCAGGCCGAAGGCCAGCGACGGGGCGATACCCCAACGGTCGTAGTTGACCTTGTCGCGGCCGGCGACGTTGCTTTCGTGGGTCATCAGGTTCAGGCGGCCGGCAACGGTGTCGCTGAACTGGTAGTTGCCATCGAAGGTGTAGCGCTGGGTCTGGTCGCTGCCCCAGGTCCAGGCACCGTCCAGCGAGTTGCCCAGGTGCGCACGCTTGCTCACCAGGTTGATGGTACCGCCGGCGGCGCCACGGCCACCGATGGCCGAGTTCGGGCCCTTGGCCACTTCCACCGACTCGATGGCGAAGATTTCGCGGGTTTGCGCGCCAGTGTCACGCACGCCGTCCAGGTAGGTGTCACCCTGGGCGTCGAAGCCACGGATAAACGGGCGGTCGCCTTGCGGGTTACCGCCTTCGCCGGCGCCAAAGGTGATGCCTGGCACGGTGCGCAGGGCGTCCTGCAACGACAGGGCGTTGGTGTCCTTGATCACTTGCTGCGGGATCACGGTAACCGAGCGCGGGGTGTCTACCAGCGGCGCGGTGTACTTCTGCGAGGAGGCCTTCTCGACCTTGTAATCGGTGCTGGCTTGTTCAGCCTTGCCGTTGACGCTGGTAGCGTCGAGGGTGATTGCGCTGTTGGCGGCCGGGTCGGCGGCGTAGACCGACGAGGCACTAAGGGCGACACCGATGGCAGACACGATCAGGCGTGGTGAACTCACTGCAGATGGTACGTACTGGCGCATTGCTTAGGACCTTCCCCAAGGTATTGAGGCGGCGGATCTTAATGTAAGCAATTGTGACTCACAATTGAGATTCGTTACCATTCGTGAAGAATTTACAATCTTTACAATTTGCCTTTACGGTTTCATCAAGCTGAAACGTCTTAAGCGGCGAATGGGGCTTGTGCCACGCAAAAGGGAATCAATATCATTGGCGCCTTTACATTTCCTAACGGTGCTGCCGCCATGCTGCTTCACATTCCAGGCCTGTTCGACGCTGATGAACTGGCCCGTATCCGCGAGGCGCTGGAGCAGGCCGATTGGGCCGATGGCAAGGTCACGGCCGGCTATCAGTCGGCCAGGGCCAAGCACAACCTGCAACTGCCGGAAGGCCATCCGCTGGCCAAGGAGATCGGCAGCGCGCTGATCGACCGCCTGTGGAAAACCCCGCGCTTCATGTCGGCGGCCTTGCCGCACAAGGTGTTCCCGCCGCTGATCAACTGCTACCGCGAAGGCGGCAACTTCGGCTTCCACATCGACAACGCCCTGCGCCAGCCCAAGGGCAGCCCGGAGCGGGTGCGCACCGACCTGTCTTCCACGTTGTTCCTTAGCGACCCGGACAGCTACGACGGCGGTGAATTGGTGATCCAGGACACCTATGGCGTGCAGCAGGTCAAGCTGGCCGCCGGTGACCTGGTGCTGTACCCAGGCACCAGCCTGCACAAGGTCAACCCGGTGACCCGTGGCCAGCGTTACGCGGCGTTTTTCTGGACCCAGAGCCTGGTACGCGAAGACAGCCAGCGGGCGCTGCTGTTCGAGATGGACAATGCCATCCAGCAACTGACGGCCGATGTGCCGGACCACCCATCCTTGCTGCAGCTGACCGGTACCTACCACAACCTGCTACGCCGCTGGGCCGAGGTCTGAGCCGTGTCCTACCAGTTGCGACGTGAGGAAGTGGTGGATTTGGCCGGTTTGCAGGCCATGCTTGAACACAGCCCTGGCAAGGCCGCCCAGGCGATTCTGGCAGCGGCGGGGCAGGGCGCGGTCGAGGCGCAGTTGCTGCTCGGGCAGATCCTGCTCGATGGCCGTGGCATCGAAGAAGATGCCAGTGTTGCACGGCGCTGGTTTGGCATCGCCGCGCAGGGTGGCAGTGCCATGGCGCACAACATGCTCGGGCGCTGCCTGGAGCATGGCTGGGGTGGCGAGGTGAACTTGGCACAGGCTGCCATTCACTATGCCCGCGCAGCCGATGCCGGGTTGGACTGGGGCCTTTACAACCTGGGCAACCTGCTGGCCACCGGGCGTGGCGTGCCGGCCAATCAGGCGCAGGCGCTGATGTGTTACGAGAAGGCTGCCCAGATGGGGCATGCCAAGTCGATGAACCTGTACGGGCGTTACCTGGAGCAGGGCATTGCCACGGCACCCAGCCCGGCGCGGGCGGTGCGCTGGTATCGGCGCTCGGCCGAGGCGGGGGATTTTCGCGGTATGTTCAGCCTGGCGCTGGTGCTGGTCGAGCGTGGCCAGGTGGCTGAGGCCGGGCCCTGGCTGGAGCGGGCTCGGGTCGAGGGCAACATGAACTTCCTGCGCGCTGCGCTGGTGACCTTGCAGGGGGCGGGGCCGGTGTTGATGGCGTTTGCTGGGTGCTATGCCGAGGAGATCGAACGGCGCGGGGAGTGAGGATGCCTGTGCCGGCCTCTTCGCGGGTAAACCCGCTCCTACAGGTACGGCGCTGGACCTGAAGGGAGCACCGTCCCTGTAGGAGCGGGTTTACCCGCGAAGAGGCCAGCACAGGTAGCATACAAACGAAAACGGGGCCTTTCGGCCCCGTTCTGCATTACAGGTAGTAAGCCTTCAGCGGCGGGAAGCCGTTGAATTCCACTGCGCTGTAGCTGGTGGTGTAGGCACCGGTCGACAGCCAGTACAGGCGGTCACCGATGGCCAGGTTCAGCGGCAGGCCGTACTTGTAGTTCTCGTACATGATGTCGGCGCTGTCGCAGGTCGGGCCGGCGATGACCACTTCTTCGGCTTCGCCTTTCTTCTCGGTCCAGATCGGGAACTTGATGGCTTCGTCCATGGTTTCGATCAGGCCGGAGAACTTGCCCACGTCGGTGTAGATCCAGCGCTCGACGGCGGTGCGCGACTTGCGTGCTACCAGCACCACTTCGCTGACCAGGATACCGGCGTTGGCGATCAGCGAACGGCCTGGCTCGAGGATGATTTCTGGCAGCTCGTCACCAAAGTCTTCCTTCAGGAAGCGGATGATCTCTTCGGCGTAGGTTTCCAGGCTGTTGGTACGGGTGATGTAGTTGGCCGGGAAGCCGCCACCCATGTTGATCAGCTTCAGCTCGATGCCGTCTTCTTCCTTCAGGCGCTCGAAGATCACCTTGACCTTGGCGATGGCGGCGTCCCACACGCTGATGTCGCGCTGCTGCGAGCCCACGTGGAAAGAAATGCCGTAAGGCACCAGGCCCAGGTCGCGGGCGAGGATCAGCAGGTCCATGGCCATGTCGGTCTGGCAGCCGAATTTACGGGACAGTGGCCAGTCGGCAGTGGTCGAGCCTTCGGTCAGGATACGCACGTACACTTTCGAGCCCGGGGCGGCCTTGGCGATGTTGCGCAGGTCGGCTTCCGAGTCGGTGGCATACAGGCGCACGCCTTTCTCGTAGAAGTAGCGGATGTCCTTGGACTTCTTGATGGTGTTGCCGTAGCTGATGCGGTCAGCGCTGACGCCACGGTCCATCACCTTGTCCAGCTCGTAGATCGAGGCGATGTCGAAGCTCGAACCTTTTTCTTTGAGCAGGTCGATGATTTCGACGGCCGGGTTGGCCTTGACCGCGTAGTACACCTTGGCGAATTCGAAACCGGCGCGCAGGTCGTCATAGGCCTGGCTGATCATCTGGGTGTCGATGAGTACGAACGGGGTTTCCTGCTTGTCGGCGAACGCCTTCATTTTCTGGAAGGTGTCACGCGCGAAATAGTCTTCGACCTGGATCGACATGCTCAGGGACTCCATGGGCAAACAAAAAGATTAAGTGGCTGCAAACTGAACGTCCTCCGTATCCCCACTTTGGTTCGCCTACTCAGTACTTGAGCCGGATGGATCGTTTCCAGCATGGACGTTCGGCGCGCACTTTAGGGCGTGAAGAATGCAGAATCAACAGGTAATCCGGGCGTGATCGCCGTGGATCGACGACCAGCCATTTCAATAACCGACTCGTGTGACCGGCTGATGTTCCCCACGATGTTTAAAGCGTAAAAAATTGTGGAATGGACGGTGTTGGCCCCTTCGCGGGTAAACCCGCTCCCACAGGGTTTTCGGTATTCCTCTGGCAGCGGGTTTACCCGCGAAGAGGCCAGAGGTGTTCATATTTACGGCCACATTTTTCTAGTACCCCCGTACAGGAAATGGCTCATAAATTTTTTGTTACCGACTGGCGGAATTGCCGTTATTGATGAGAAACATTACTATTCGCACCCTTATCCGCCTCCCTGACGACCCCCGACCGTGTCCGGACCCAAAGGCTTCCTCGACCACTACCATGAGCTGATCGGCACCTGGACGCGCAAGCTGCGCAGTCGTCAGCAGGCCGAGGACCTCACCCACGATGCCTTTGTCCGGGTGCTGGAAAACCCGCGCGAGCAGGTCGTTCAGCCACGCGCGTACCTGCACCAGACTGCGCGCAACATTGCCGTGGATGGTTTCCGCCGTGAAGACCGCCGCCAGGCCCTGGAGCTGGAAGCCTTCGACGGCGGCATGGCCGGCAGTGGCGACGACCCGGAGGCCTATGTGCATGCCCTGGAGCTGGCCGACAGCGTCGAGCGGGCGCTGGCCGAACTGCCGCTCAACTGCCGGCAGGTGTTCATCTGGCAGAAGCTCGAAGGCCTGACCCAGGCCGAGATCGCCGAGCGCATGGGGTTGAGCAAGAACATGGTCGAAAAGTATATGATCCGCACGCTCCGCCACCTGCGTGAGCACCTGGATGTGTCGGCATCATGAGTCAGGAGACCTTTTCGATGAAACAGCACGGTACCGAGACCGTCCGCGAGCAGGCGGCCGCATGGTTCGTCCGCGTGCAGGATGCGCCTCGGGATACCGCGTTGCAGAAGCAGCTGCGCGCCTGGTTGGTGAGCGACGAGCGGCACCGGCAAGAGTATGAACATCTGTGCCGCGTGTGGCAGGCCGCCGACTTTATTCCACGCCAGCGCCTGGAGGCACTGTGCCAGCCCGACCCGGTGCAGCAGCTGCCGCGTCGGCGTTTGCTGCATCAGGCGCTGGCTGCCAGTGTGGCGGTATTGGCGTTGGGCCTGGGCTGGGGCGGCTGGCATTACCAGCAACTGAACCACCAAGGCAGCTTGCAGACTGCCTTCAATGAGCGCCGCCAGGTCGAATTGCCGGATGGCTCGCACCTCGAACTCAATGGCAGCACGCAGTTGCAGGTCGATTTCAGCGCCGGCCAGCGGCATATCCGCCTGAGTGCCGGTGAGGTGATGTTCAGCGTCGCCCATGACAGTGCGCGGCCGTTCGTGGTCGACACCGCCCAGGGCAGCGTGACGGTCACCGGTACCCGCTTCGACGTGCGCCTGGACCCGGCCAGCACCCGTGTGGCGGTGGAGCAGGGCTCGGTACGGGTACAGGGCAACGGCGCCTCGCTGGCGCAACTCACGGCTGGCCAAGGCTCGCATATTGATGCACAAGGCCAGGTGGCCGCGCCCTACGCGGTCAATGCCGCTGCCGTGACTGCCTGGCGCCAGGGCAAGCTGGTGTTCGACAACGCCACCCTGGCTGAGGTGGTGGCCGAAGCCTCGCGCTACCGCAGCCAGCCGTTGCGGGTCGCCCCCGGTAAAGTCGCCCAGTTGCGCCTCTCCAGCACGTTCAACACCGACGACACCGACGCGCTGTTGCGCGCCTTGCCGAGCATCCTGCCGGTGGCTATCAAGGCCCATGAAGATGGCTCGCGCGAAATAATCGCGAAATAGATTCAGGTTTTTTTCCGCTCGTTCGTCTTCCCCGCCAGCTGCAACTGCCAAGCATTTCCATTTGCATGCGGTTGGCGTTTATCCGGCATTCCAGGAAGTTTCGACGACGTGAACAACAACAAGCCCTTCCCACCCCTGCGCGCCCTGGCGCTGGCCCTGGCAGTCAGTGCAGTGGCCGTCAACAGCCAGGCCGCAGAGGCCGCCAGCACCATCCAGATCCAAGCCCAGCCGTTGGCTTCGGCGCTGAACCAGCTTGGCCAGCAGACCAACCTGCAGCTGTTCTTCAGCCCCGAACTGGTGGCTGGCAAACAGGCCCCGGCAGTGTCTGGCCAGCTGGCGCCCGAGCAGGCCTTGCAACAGCTGCTGCAAGGCAGTGGCCTAACCTACGAGATGTCCCAGGGCACCGTGGTGGTCAAGCCGGCCCAGGCCGCCGGCACCCTCACCACCGGCAGCCTGGAGCTGGCGCCCACCGACATCAAGGTCGTCGGTGACTGGCTGGGCGATGCCCAGCAGAGCGTGGTGCAGAACCACCCTGGCGCGCGCACTGTGGTACGCCGCGAGGCGATGGTGGAGAAGGGCGCAATGAACGTGCGCGATGTGCTGCGCGGCATCCCTGGCGTGCAGGTGCAGGATTCCAACGGCACCGGCGGTAGCGACCTGTCGCTCAACGTCGGCGTTCGCGGCCTGACTTCGCGCCTGTCGCCGCGCTCCACGGTGCTGATCGATGGCATCCCGGCCGCCTTCGCGCCATATGGCCAGCCGCAACTGTCGATGGCGCCGATTTCCTCGGGCAACCTCGACAGCATTGATGTGGTGCGTGGCGCCGGCTCGGTGCGTTATGGCCCGCAGAACGTCGGCGGGGTGATCAACTTCGTTACCCGGGCAATCCCCGAAAAAGCCTCGGCGGAGCTGTCCACCACCCTGGAAACCTCCCAGCATGGCGGTTGGAAGCACACCGAGTCGGCCTTCGTCGGCGGCACGGCAGACAACGGCATGGGCGTGGCGCTGCTGTACACCGGGGTGAACGGCAATGGTTACCGCGAGAGCAACAACGGCAACGACATCGACGACGTTATCCTCAAGACCCACTGGGCGCCGACCGACGTCGACGAATTCTGGCTCAACTTCCACTACTACGATGGCCGCGCCGACATGCCCGGTGGCCTGACCCAGGCCCAGTACGACAGCAACCCGTACCAGTCGCTGCGCGACTACGACTACTTCGCCGGCCGGCGCAAAGACGTGTCGTTCAAGTGGCAACGGCAGCTCGACGACGCCACCCAGTTTGAAGTGCTGACCTATTACACCGACAGCTTCCGCGGCAGCGCCATTGCCTCGCGCGACATGCAGACCCTGTCGTCGTACCCGCGCAACTACCACACCTTCGCCATCGAGCCACGCTTGTCGCACATCTTCTTCGCCGGCCCGACCACCCAGGAAGTCAGCGTCGGCTACCGCTACTTGAAAGAAGCGATGCGCGAACAGTCGACCCGCCTGGCGCTGATCGACAACGTGCCGACGCCCGCCCCGGGCTCCGACGGCCATGTGTTCCAGGACCGCAGTGGTGGTACCGAGGCCAGCGCCTACTACATTGACGACAAGATCGACGTGGGCAACTGGACCATCACCCCGGGCATCCGCTTCGAGCACATCAACACCGACTGGCGCGACCGCCCGGTGCTCGGCGCCAACGGCAAGCCGGTGCCGGAAAAGAACCGCAGCATCACCAGCAACGAGCCGCTGCCGGCGCTGAGCGTGATGTACCACATCTCCGATGCGTGGAAGGTGTTCGCCAACTACGAGACCTCGTTCGGCAGCCTGCAGTACTTCCAGCTGGGCCAGGGCGGAACCGGCAACAGCACCGCCAATGGCCTGGAGCCGGAAAAGGCCAAGACTTATGAAATGGGTACGCGCTATGACAATGGCGGCTTTGCTGGCGAGCTGACGGCGTTCTACATCGACTTCGATGACGAACTGCAGTACATCAGCAACGACGTAGGCTGGACCAACCTCGGGGCGACCAAGCACCAAGGTATCGAGGCTTCGGTACGCTATGACCTGGCAGGGTTGGACCCGCGCCTGGACGGGTTGTCGGTGAGCGGTGGCTACACCTACACCCGCGCTACTTATGAAGGAGACATCCCAGGCTTCAAGGGCCGTGACCTGCCGTTCTACTCACGCCAGGTGGCCACCGCCGGGGTGCGCTATGCGGTCAACCGCTGGACCTGGAACCTGGACGCCTACGCCCAATCCAAGCAGCGCGCGCCGGGTACCGGGATCAATGCCGATGGCAGTTTCAACGGCGACTACATCACCGAGCCGAGTGCCGATGGGCAATATGGCGATATTCCAGGGTATGTGACCTGGCATGCCCGTGGTGGGTACGACTTCGGGCCGGAGATGTCAAACCTGAAGCTGGCGGCGGGAGTGAAGAACCTGTTCGACAAGCAGTACTTCACCCGCTCCAGCGACAACAACGCCGGCATCTATGTGGGTGAGCCGCGGACCTTTTATGTGCAGGCCAGTGTAGGGTTCTGATACCGCGTCGCCTGCTTCGCGGGTGAACCCGCTCCCACAGGTCCGGTGCAAGTCTTGAATCCTGCACCTACCCTGTGGGAGCGGGTTTACCCGCGAAGAGGCCCTCGGATCAGGACACCACCGCCTCAGCCGGCGAGACAATGCTGGTCTTGGCCCCGCGCGAACGCCCCGAACTCAGGTACGCCGCTATCGACTCCTGCGTCACCTCACCCAAAAACACCTGCTCGGCATCCAGCACCGGCAACCACGCGCGGTTGAACTCGTACATGCGCGACAGCAGGATGCGCAAATGCTCATCGTGCGAGGCCGTGGCATTGAACGGCCTCAGGAAGTCGCCACAGGTGCCTTGCTGGCGGTGCATGTCGCGCCGACGTACATAACCCAGCGCCTTGTTCTGCGCATCGGTCACCACCACATAGCGGCGGTCGTGCTCGTCGAGCAGTTCCAGCGCATCGCTTACCGGTGTTTCCGGGCTCACCGCCGGGGCGTTGTCCGCCGCATCTTCGGCACGTACCAGCAGCAGGCGTTTGAGCGTGCTGTCCTGGCCAACGAAGTTGCTGACAAACTCGTCCGCCGGGTGCGCCAGCAGCGTGTCCGGGTGGTCCAGTTGCAACAGCTTGCCAGCACGGAAGATGGCGATCTTGTCACCCAGCTTGATCGCCTCGTCGATGTCGTGGCTGACCATGATCACGGTCTTGTTCAGCGCCCGTTGCATCTCGAAGAACTCGTTCTGGATCATCTCGCGGTTGATCGGGTCTACCGCACCAAACGGCTCATCCATCAACAGCACCGGCGCTTCTGCCGCCAAGGCGCGAATCACGCCGATACGCTGCTGCTGGCCACCGGACAGCTCGCGCGGGTAGCGCTGCAGGTACTGCTTGGGCTCCAGCTTGATCATGTGCATCAGTTCGCGGGCACGTTCATGGCACTTTTGCTTGTCCCAGCCGAGCAGGCGCGGGACCACGGTGATGTTCTCCTCGATGGTCATGTTGGGGAACAGGCCGATCTGCTGGATCACGTAGCCGATGTGCCGGCGCAGGGTGACTTCGTCCAGCCCGGTGGTGTCTTCGCCATTGATGAACACCTGGCCGGAGGTAGGCGTGATCAGGCGATTGATCATTTTCAGCGTGGTGCTCTTGCCGCAGCCCGAAGGGCCGAGGAACACGCAGATTTCCCCTTCGTTGACGGTGAGGCTTACCGCGTCGACGGCTTTGACGTCCTTGCCGTTGACGTTGAAGGTTTTGCTGAGGTTCTTCAGTTCGATCATGAGCGCAGTCCTTCTGGAGTCAGGGCACGTTGCAGGGTTTGCAGCAGCAGGTCGGCGATGATCGCCAGCAGGCTGACCAATACGGCGCCGACCAGCAGCATCGACATGTCGCTGCGGCTGATGGAGGTAAGAATGAGCACGCCGAGGCCGCCGGCGCCGATGGTGGCGGCAATGGTCATGACGCCGATGTTCATCACCACGGCGGTGCGCACGCCGGCGAGGATCACCGGCACGGCGATGGGCAGCTCGACCATGCGCAGGCGCTGGCCGAAGGTCATGCCGATACCGCGCGCGGCTTCACGAATGCCAGGCTCGACGTTGGTCAGGGCCAGGTAGGTGTTGCGCATGATCGGCAGCAGCGAATAAAGGAACACGGCGGTAATCGCCGGTAGCGGCCCAAGCCCTTGGCCGAACTTCGAGTAGAACGGCAGCAGCAAGCCGAACAGGGCGATGGAAGGGATAGTCAGCAGCACCGTGGCGCTGGCCTGCAGCGGGCCGGCAAGCGCCGGGAAGCGGGTCATGAGGATGCCCAGCGGCACCCCGACCAGAATCGCCAGGCCCACGGCCACGCCAACCAGCATGATGTGCTGCCAGGTCAGTTGCAGCACCTGGGCCCAGTCCAGGTGGTTGAAGGTATCGATCAGGTTCATGGCTGGCCCTCGCTGTTCAGTGGGTGCTCACGCAAGAAGGCGGCGGCCACGGCGGTCGGGTTCTGGTGCTCGACATCGACCTTGGCGTTGAGCTGGCGCATGGTTTCGTCGTCCAGTTGCTCGGCCAGCGGCTTGAGCAGGCCGGCCAGTTTCGGGTTGGCGTCGAGCACGGCTTTGCGTACTACTGGCGCTGCGGTGTAGTCGGGGAAGTAGTGCTTGTCGTCTTCCAGCAGCTTGAGGTTGAACGCACTCAGGCGGCCGTCGGTGGTGTACACCAGGCCGGCGAATACCTGGTTGTTGCGCATCGCGGTGTAGACCAGGCCACCATCCATCTGGCGGATGTTGCGCCGGTCCAGCGGCAGCTCGTACATCGCGCGCAGGCCGACCAGGCCGTCGGGGCGGTTGGCGAACTCGGTGTCCAGCGCCACCAGGTGGCTGCGCTGGCTTTCGTCACGCAGTACATGGTTGAGGTCGCTGATGGTGTTGATTTGCGGGTAGGCCTCGGCCACCTGCTTGGGTAGGCCCAGCGCGTAGGTATTGCTGAACTTCGACGGGGTCAGCCAGATCAGGTCTTTTTTCGCATCCAGCGCCTTCACCCGGGCGAAGGTGGCTTCGGCACTGGGCATGCGCTCGTCGATGTGGTTGTACGACACCAGCGACACGCCGGTGTATTCCCACATCAGGTCGAGCTGGCCGGTTTCCTGGGCCTGGCGCGCGATATTGCTGCCAAGGCCGCTGGTAACGCGCACGTCAAAGCCATTGGCGCGCAGGTATTGCGCGGTGATTTCGGCGAGTACGGTCTGCTCGGTGAACACCCGCGCGCCGATGCGGATCTGTGGTTTTTCCGCCGCTTGGGCAAATCCTGCGAACAGCAGGGCCGCGCCCAGCAGCAAGGCGATTCTCTTGTTCATACGTTCCCTATCTTTATTGGGCCAGGCCACGTTCCAGCCAGCGCTTGCTGGAGAAACTCACCGCCGCATCCAGCACCAGTGCCAGCAGCGCGGTGCAGGCGGCACCCAATAGCTGCTGTGGCTGGTTGTTCAGGGCGATGCCGGGGAAGATCAGGCTGCCCAGGCTGTTGGCGCCGATCAGGAACGCCAGCGGTGCGGTGCCCACGTTCAACGCCAAGGCCACGCGTACGCCGCCGATGATGATCGGCACGGCATTGGGCAATTCCACCTGCCAGAGTTGCTGGCGCGGGGTCATGCCGATGCCGGTGGCGGCTTCCTTGAGCGAGGCGGGGACGTTTTTCAGGCCTTCGTAGGTGTTGCGCACGATGGGCAGGAGGGAGGCGAGGAACAGCGCGAACATCGCAGGCCCGGCGCCGATGCCCAGGACACTGAGCGCGATGGCCAGAACGGCCAGGGGAGGGATGGTGTTGCCAACGTTGAAGAACTGCATGAAGCGTTCGGCTTTGTCGACCCGGTGCGGTCGACTGAGCGCAATGCCAGCGGGGATGCCCACGGCCAGCGCCGCCGCCATCGAAGCCAGCACCAGTACCAGGTGCGCTTGCAGGTAGAACCCAAGATCGTCGCGATAACGCGCGATCGTGTCGATGCCGATCCAGTGGATCAGCAGGGCCAGGATGACGAGCACGGTGGCGCATCCCAACAGCCCCTTACCGTAGCGTTTTGCCACAGGCGGACTCCTTGTGTTGTCGGCGAGCACACTTCTTGGAAGCCGGCCAGTCCTGGCGGCGGGTGGTGTGTTCGCGAGTAGCAGCGTGACGCATGCCGAAGGCTGCGATCAGGCCATGAGCCGAACCCCGTCGGGCCCGAAATTGCTGATGAAACCAGTCCCCAACCGAAGCGGGTTGCAGGGGAGTGGACGTCTCCGTGGGCGTAAAGGTTCCCATCTGGGGCGGCATTTGGCCAGCGTTAATCACTGGGTGGGTTGAAATATGGCGAGAAAAAAAAGCGGGTTAATGCGCTGCAGGCGTTGAAATAACTGCGCTGCGGCCTTTTGTCGTGATAAAGCAATTGTCTGTTGAATTTGTTGTGGCAGGTCCGGCCCTTTCGCGGGTAAACCCGCTCCTACAAGGACCGCACGGCATTTGCAATCTGTGTAGTAGCGGGTTTACCCGCGAAAAGGCCGGCACAGGCGCCATTCATTCCCCAGGTTTTGGTCCAGGCCCAACTTCAGGTATGATATCGCCCCTTTTAAATCCCCCAGTCAGGCGATTTCCCATGACCAACCAGGCCGCCGAAGTCGCGAAGCGCCGCACTTTCGCAATCATTTCCCACCCCGACGCCGGTAAGACCACCATCACCGAGAAGCTCCTGCTGATGGGCAAGGCCATTGCCGTCGCCGGTACCGTGAAGTCGCGCAAGTCCGACCGCCACGCCACCTCCGACTGGATGGAAATGGAGAAGCAGCGCGGCATCTCCATCACCACCTCGGTGATGCAGTTCCCGTACCGCGAGCACATGATCAACCTGCTCGATACCCCCGGCCACGAAGACTTCTCGGAAGACACCTACCGCACCCTGACCGCAGTGGACTCGGCGCTGATGGTGCTCGACGGCGGTAAGGGTGTAGAGCCACGGACCATCGCCCTGATGGACGTGTGCCGCCTGCGCGACACGCCGATTGTCAGCTTCATCAACAAACTCGACCGTGACATCCGCGACCCGATCGAACTGCTCGACGAGATCGAAGCCGTTCTGAAGATCAAGGCCGCGCCGATCACCTGGCCGATCGGTTGCTACCGCGACTTCAAGGGCGTGTACCACCTGACCGGCGACTACATCGTGGTCTATACCCCGGGCCACGGCCACGAGCGCACCGAAGCCAAGATCATCCAGAAGCTGGACTCGGACGAAGCCCGTGCCCACCTGGGCGACCAGTACGACTCGTTCGTCGAGCAGCTGGAGCTGGTGCAGGGCGCCTGCCACGAGTTCGACCAGGAAGAGTTCATCAACGGTCAGCTGACCCCGGTGTTCTTCGGTACGGCACTGGGTAACTTCGGTGTCGACCATGTGCTCGACTCGGTCGTCGACTGGGCGCCACGCCCGCTGGGCCGTATCGCCCACGAGCGTACCGTCGAGCCTGTGGAAGAGAAGTTCACCGGCTTCGTGTTCAAGATCCAGGCGAACATGGACCCGAAACACCGCGACCGTATCGCCTTCATGCGCATTTGCTCGGGCAAGTACGAGAAGGGCATGAAGATGCGCCATGTGCGCTTGAACAAGGACCTGCGTATCGGCGACGCGCTGACCTTCTTCTCCTCCGAGCGTGAGCAGCTGGAAGAGGCCTATGCCGGCGACATCATCGGCCTGCACAACCACGGCACCATCCAGATTGGCGATACCTTCACCGAAGGCGAGTCGCTGGGCTTCACCGGTATCCCGCACTTCGCCCCGGAACTGTTCCGCCGCGTGCGCCTGAAGGACCCGCTGAAGTCCAAGCAGCTGCGCCAGGGCCTGCAGCAGCTGGCAGAAGAGGGTGCGACCCAGGTGTTCTTCCCGGAGCGCAGCAACGACATCATCCTGGGTGCGGTCGGTGTGCTGCAGTTCGACGTGGTCGCCAGCCGCCTGAAGGAAGAGTACAAGGTCGAGTGCGCCTACGAGCCAATCACCGTGTGGTCGGCGCGCTGGATCAGCTGCGATGACAAGAAGAAGCTTGAGGAATTCCAGACCAAGGCCATGGAAAACCTGGCCATCGACGGTGGCGGGCACCTGACCTACCTGGCGCCGACCCGGGTCAACCTGGCGCTGATGGAAGAGCGCTGGCCGGACATCAAGTTCCGCGCGACCCGCGAGCACCACTGATTCGGGAAGCCTGCACCTCACCCAGTGTAGGAGCGGGTTTACCCGCGAATGCGTCGGTAGATTCAACATCGCATTCGCGGGTAAACCCGCTCCTACACTGGGATCGTGTAACGCCCGAAACTAGTTCCCGGCTTTGATACTGGTCCAGATCCGGGTGCGAATGCGGTCGATCTTCGCCGGCATCGCCTGCAGCGCATACAGCTTGCCCATCACTTCCTCGCTCGGGTAAATCATCGTATTGCCCTTCATCGCCGGCTCCACCAGCCCGTCCGCCTTGAGGTTGCCGTTGGCGTACTGCACGTGGTTACTGATGTTGGCCATCACTTCCGGCTGCAGCAGGTAATTCATGTAGGCATACCCGGCCTTTTCATCCGGCGCATCGGCTGGCATGGACACCATGTCGAACCACATCGGCGCGCCCTCCTTGGGTATCGAATAGCCCACCTTCACCCCGTTGTTCGCCTCTTCGGCACGGTTTTTCGCCTGCAGCACATCCCCCGAGAAGCCCACCACCACGCAGATATCGCCATTGGCCAGGTCGCCGGTGTACTTCGACGAGTGGAAGTAGCTGATGTACGGCCGCACCTGCATCAGCAGCGCCTTGGCCTTGTCATAGTCCGCCGGGTTCTGGCTGTGGTGCGGCAGGCCCAGGTAGTGCAGGGCGATTGGCAGCAGCTCGGGGCCGTTGTCCAGCACGGCGACGCCGCAGCTTTTCAGCTTGCTCATGTACTCGGGCTTGAAGATCAGGTCCCACGAGTCCAGTGGCGCGTTATCGCCGAGCACAGCCTTGACCTTGTCGATGTTGTAGCCGATGCCGGTACTGCCCCACAGGTACGGGAAGCCATACTGGTTGCCCGGGTCGTTCACTTGCAGCGCCTTGAGCAACACCGGGTTGAGGTTGTGCCAGCTGGGCAGCTGCGACTTGTCCAACGGCTTCAGGGCCTTGCCCTGGATCTGCCGGGCCATGAAGTGGTTGGAGGGGAACACCACGTCGTAGCCGGAGTTGCCGGTCATCAGCTTGCCGTCGAGGGTTTCGTTGCTGTCGTACACGTCGTAGGTGGGCACGATGCCGCTGGCTTGCTGGAAGTTCTTCAGCGTGTCGGGGGCGACGTAGCTGGACCAGTTGTAGATCTTCACCGTTTCGGCGGCACCGGCCAAGCTGGCGGCCAGCATCAGGGGGGCAAGAAGGAGCGTGCGCATGTCGGGGTTACCTTGCTTTGTCTGTTGTTATCGAAGGCAGGCGATCAGCGGATCAGAAGATAAGTACGTAGGTCTTGCGCACGGTCACCTGGATGTCCCAGGTGCCGGTGCTGTTGGCCGGTAGCACCAATGCGTCTCCGGCTTCTATGAACAGGGTCTCGCCACCATCGGGAGTGAAGCTGCAGCGGCCCTTGATGAAATGGCAGAACTCCTGCTGCACGATCTGCCGCCGCCAGCGCCCGGGGGTACACTCCCAGATGCCGGTTTCGACGCCGTCGCTGCGCTCCACGCAGGTGACCGAAGTCACGGCCACGGGTTCGCCAAGCGGTACCGCAACCGGGTTGCTGCTGTCGAGCACGGCGCTGTCGGTGTGTTTGAACTGGGTGATGCTCATGACCGGTGGATCCTGTGTCGGGGAAAGGGGAGTCAGTGCATGAAGCCTTCCATGAAGTCCGCAAGGGAGCTGGCCAGGCGCCGCCTCCACGACGCACTGGCAGGGTTGGCGAGGGTCCGGTCCTCGTGGACGAAGCTCTGGATGATCGCGTTGTAGCCCAGCCAGCGGCAGGGTTCGGGTGGCCAGCTGGCCAGGCTCGAAACGGGACGGTTGTCGAGTACCCAGGGCTGCGCGGTGAGGTGGTTGTGCTGGTTGAGGATCAGTGCCGCCAGGGTGCGCCCGCCCAGGTTGGTGGCGCCGACGCCTTCACCACCGTAGCCGCCAGCCAGGGCAATGCCGCGCTGGCGGTCGCAGAGCATGTGCGGGCGGAAGCGCCGCGCCATGCCCAGGTTGCCGCCCCAGGAATGGCTGATGCGTACATGCTTCAGCTGCGGGAACAGCTCGCCAAACAGGTAGCGGCGCAGTTCGATTTCGTGCTCATCGAGGTTGAAGTTCTCTCGCAGGCGGCCACCGAAGCGGTAGCCACCGCGGGCACCGAATACCAGGCGGTTGTCGGCGGTGCGCTGGCCGTAGGTGACCTGGCGGCTGCTTTCGCTGAAAGCCTGGCCCTCGCTCAGGCCGATCTGCTCCCAGGTGGCCTCCGGCAGCGGCTCGGTGGCCACCAGCAGGCTCTGTACCGGCAATTGATGCTTGCCCAGTGGCGGCAGGCTGGCGGCGTAGCCCTCCACGGCCGGCACCATCCACTGGCAGCGAATGCGTGCCAGCGGGGTGCGTACTTCGCCGGGCTGCCAGACGATGGCCGGGGTGTTCTCGTAGATCGGTACCCCCAGCGCTTCCACTGCCCGGGCCAGGCCACGCGCCAGTTTGGCGGGTTGGATGGTCGCGGTGTGCGGGCTGTAGATGGCGCCATAGGCGTTGCTGACGCGCAGTTGCGCGTCCAGCTGCTCGGGGCGCAACCAGCGGTAGTCATCCTCGGTCATGCCTTGACGGTAAAGGTCGTCGAGGTAGGCGCGCAGGCTGCGCTCCTGTTCCGGGTAGCGTGCGGCGCAATACAGCACACCGCCTTTACGGTAGTCGCAGTCGATGCCTTCGCGTTGCAGCACGCTGTGCACTTCATCGGGTATGCCGTGCAGCAGGTCGATGCTGGCGCGGCGTTGTTGCGGCGACAGAGTGGCGAGCAGGCGGTCTTCGCCGAGCAGGTTGCCCATCAGCCAGCCGCCGTTGCGCCCGGAGGCGCCGAAGCTGGCGATGTTGGCATCGATGACTGCAATGTTCAGCTGCGGCGCCTGGCGCTTGAGGTAGTAGGCGGTCCACAGGCCGGTATAGCCGGCGCCGATGATGCACACATCCGCGTCCAGGTCTTCACGCAGGGCCGGGCGCGCGCACAGTGGCTCGTCGAGCTGGTCCATCCACAGGCTGAGCGTGCGCAGGGGTTGCATCGGGTTTGGCTCCACATCCGTAAAGGTCTGTGGGCGATCCTAGTGGTGTCGGCGGGCGGCTGTCTTACGTGCGTGCACGCAGGGAAATTTGCTTCAGGTAGGCCTTGGGCGTGAGCCCGGTGTGTTCGCGGAAGCACTTGTAGAACGCCGACAGCGAGTTGAAACCGGCGTTGAACGCCAGGTCGTCGATTGCCGCTTCGACGCTATCGTCGTCAAGGCTGGCCATCAGGTGCTGCAGGCGGGCCTGGTTGACGTAGCGGTAGAAGCTTTGCCCGAGCACCTGGTTGAGCAGGTAGGAGATCTGGTTGCGGCTGTAGCCACTGGCCTCTGCTACCTGCTGCAGGTCCAGCTCCGGGTCCAGGTAGGGGCGCTGGCGCTGGAAGTAGTGTTCCAGGTCCTGGGCCATGGTCGACAGCTGCCGCGGCGACAGGCCCAGGCGGCTGGTGGCCGGGCGCGGGCCTGTGCTGGCTTGACCGCTGCCGCTTTGGCGAACCAGTGTGGCGTATTCGTTGACCCGCCAGATCAGGCCGTCCTTGACGGTGATCGCCTCACTGGACTGGAACGCCACCAGGCCGTCCCCGCCCTGCACTGTGACCTGGTACTGGATGAACGCCGTGCAGCCATCGACGCGGATGCGGTCGCTGTGGACGATGTCCTCACCGGCTTCGTGGGGCAGGCAGGCACGCACGTAGTTGCGCAGTTCCTGGTAGCCGAGCACGCGGTTCTGGAAGAAGTCGTGGTACTGGATGTCGGGGTGGTAGAGCGCGATGACGCCGTCGAGGTCGCGGTGCTTCCAGCACTGGTGGTAGCGCAGCACGGTGTCGGCGGTGAGCGGGGTTTGCTCGGGGCCGTCGGGGAGGGTGGTGGCGGTCATGCGCCTGATAGTGCATTGCAGAACACCCAGGTGCAAGGGTGGGGATCTGGCAAATTGCACGGTTTTGGCAAGCGGCTTGGGCAGTAAGCCGTTGATTCGGTTGAGAGTGATTTTTTGACAGGGATGGCATGGCGAGTGCACCGGTCTGTTCAACATCGAACAAGGAGAAAGGCCATGCGCTCGATATTGCTCTGGATGATTGGTGTGCCGATTCCGGTGATTATCCTGATCTGGTTCTTCATGCATTGAGATTTTTGGGGCCGCTTTGCGGCCCATCGCGACACAAGGCCGCTCCTACAGGAGATCGCGGTTCCTTGTAGGAGCGGCCTTGTGTCGCGATGGGCTGCAAAGCAGCCCCGGCTATCTAAAGGCTAAAGAAACTGCTCGGCATAGTGACAAGCCACTTGCCGAGTACTCACCTGTCGCAATGCCGGCACCTCCTTGGCACAACGCTCGGTCGCATACGGGCAGCGCTTGTGAAACGCACACCCATCCGGCGGATCAAGCGGGTTCGGTAGCTCCCCGGCAATGCGTATCTTCGGCTTCAACGGATCAGGGTGAATCGCCGGTGTCGCCGACAGCAGCGCCTGGGTATACGGGTGCAGCGGCTTCTCGTAGATGTCCTCCTTCGGCCCCATTTCCGCCGGCCGCCCCAGGTACATCACCAGCACCTGGTCCGCCACATGCCGCACCACTGCCAGGTTGTGCGAAATGAACACGTAGGCGGTGTTGAACTCCTTCTGCAAATCCATGAACAGGTTCAGCACCTGGGCCTGGATCGACACGTCCAGCGCCGAGGTCGGCTCGTCCGCCACCAGCACCTTGGGCTGCAGCATCATCGCCCGGGCCAGGGCGATACGCTGGCGCTGGCCACCGGAGAACATGTGCGGGTAGCGTTGGTAGTGCTCGGGGCGTAGGCCGACCTGCTCCATCATCTTCTGCACCTTTTCGCGGCGCTCGGCCTTGCTTAGCGAAGTGTTGATCAGCAGCGGCTCGGCCAGCTGGTCACCAATCTTCTGCCGGGGGTTGAGCGAGGCGTAGGGGCTCTGGAACACCATCTGCACGTCGCGGCGCAGTTGCTTGCGCTCGGCCTTGCTGGCGCCCTTCACCTCGGTGCCGGCAATTTGCAACGAGCCGGAGGACGGCTCTTCGATCAGGGTCAGGGCGCGGGCCAGGGTCGACTTGCCGCAGCCGGACTCGCCAACCACGGCCAGGGTCTTGCCGGCCTCCAGTTCGAATGACACGCCATTCAGCGCACGGACCAGGGCATGGCCCTTGAACAGCCCGCGGGAGACTTCGTAATGCCGGGTCAGCTCCCGGGCGGATAGAACGACGGCCATTACGCCACCTCCTGGTTCAGCGGGTAGAAGCAGCGCACCAGGCTATGGGCCTGTGGGTCAAGGGGCGGGCGCTGGCGCCGGCAGTTGTCCTGCACGTAGGGGCAGCGCGGCGACAACAGGCAGCCGACGGGGCGGTCGTAGCGGCCGGGAACGATGCCGGGCAGGGTGGCCAGGCGTTCGGCGCCGATGCTGTGCTCGGGGATCGCCGCCAGCAGGGCTTCGCTGTAAGGGTGGGCGGGGACGTCGAACAGCTCCGGCACCTGGCCCACTTCCACGGCCTGGCCGGCGTACATCACGCACACCCGCTTGGCCGTTTCGGCAACCACGGCAAGGTCGTGGGTGATCAGGATGAGCGCCATGTTGCGCTCTTTCTGCAGGTTGACCAGCAGCTCCATGATCTGCGCCTGGATGGTCACGTCCAGCGCGGTGGTCGGTTCGTCGGCGATCAGCAGCTTGGGTTCGCCGGCAATTGCCATGGCAATCGCCACACGCTGGCTCATGCCGCCGGACAGCTGGTGCGGGTAGGCATCCAGGCGGCTTTCCGCAGCCGGGATCTCGACCTTTTTCAGCAGCTCCAGGGCACGCTGGCGCGCGGCCTTGCCCTTCAGGCCCAGGTGCTGGCGCAGCACTTCTTCAATCTGGTAGCCCACGGTATAGCTGGGGTTGAGCGCGGTCATCGGGTCCTGGAAGACCATGGCGATGTCCTTGCCCACCACTTTGCGCCGCTGGCGGCCGCTGAGCTTGAGCATGTTGGTGCCGTCGAAGGTGAGCGCGTCGGCGGTGATGCGCCCGGGCGCATCGATCAGGCCCATCAGGGCCATCATGGTGACCGATTTGCCCGAGCCGGATTCGCCGACGATGGCCAGGATCTCGCCGGCCTCCACCGCCAGGTCCAGGCCATCGACCACCGGTACCGCATTGGCGTCGCCGAAGCGCACATTCAGGTTGTTGATCTGCAACAGTGACATGGCGTTCTCCTCAGGCGGCGTTCTTGAGTTTCGGGTCCAGCGCATCGCGCAGGCCGTCGCCCATCAGGTTGATTGCCAGCACACTGAGCAGAATGGTCAGGCCGGGCAGGCTCACCACCCACCAGGCGCGCTCGATGTAGTCACGGGCCGACGCCAGCATGGTGCCCCACTCGGGGGTTGGCGGCTGTACGCCGAGGCCGAGGAAGCCCAGTGCGGCGGCATCGAGGATTGCCGAGGAGAAACTCAGGGTGGCCTGCACGATCAGCGGTGCCATGCAGTTGGGCAGCACGGTGACGAACATCAGCCGTGGCAGCCCGGCGCCGGCCAGGCGGGCGGCGGTGACATAGTCGCGGTTCAGTTCGCCCATCACGGCGGCGCGGGTCAGGCGCACATACGAGGGCAGCGAAACGATGGCGATGGCGATCACCGTGTTGATCAGGCCAGGGCCGAGGATGGCGACGATGGCCACTGCCAGCAGCAGCGAAGGCAAGGCCAGCATCACGTCCATCAGGCGCATGATCGACGGGCCGAGCAATTGCGGGAAGAAACCGGCCAGCAGGCCCATCAGGATGCCCGGGATCAGCGACATCACCACCGACGACAGGCCGATCAGCAATGACAGCCGTGCACCCTGAATCAGCCGTGAAAGCAGGTCGCGGCCGAGTTCGTCGGTGCCAAGGATGAACTGCCAGGTGCCGCCTTCCAGCCATACCGGCGGGGTCAGCAGGAAGTCGCGGTACTGCTCGCTGGGGTCATGCGGGGCAACCCACGGCGCGAACAGCGCGCAGAACACCACCAGGGTCATGAAGGCCAGGCCCATCACCGCGCCTTTGTTGCGCGCGAAGGCTTGCCAGAATTCTTTGTACGGCGAGGGGTAGAGCAGGCTTTGGTCCACCGGGCTTGCCGGCGACACGGATTTCGGAATCGGGCTAGTCATGGCAAGGGCCTCAGCGCTGATGACGGATGCGTGGGTTGGCCAGGCCGTAGAGGATGTCCACGACAAAGTTGACCAGGATTACCAGGCAGGCGATCAACAGGATGCCGTTCTGGACCACGGGGTAGTCACGGGCACCGATGGCTTCGATCAGCCATTTGCCGATGCCCGGCCAGGAGAAGATGGTTTCGGTCAGCACTGCACCAGCCAGCAGCGTGCCGACTTGCAGGCCGAACACGGTCAGTACCGGGATCAGCGCATTGCGCAGGCCATGCACGAACACCACGCGGGCCGGCGACAGGCCTTTGGCGCGGGCGGTGCGGATGTAGTCTTCGCGCAGCACTTCGAGCATCGACGAGCGGGTCATGCGGGCGATCACCGCCAGCGGGATGGTGCCGAGCACGATGGCCGGCAGGATCAGGTGCATCACCGCGTCTTTGAACGCGCCTTCCTCGTCGCTGAGCAGGGTGTCGATGAGCATGAAACCGGTTTTCGGCTCGATGTCGTAAAGCAGGTCGATGCGCCCGGACACCGGGGTCCAGCCCAGGCTTACCGAGAAGAACATGATCAGGATCAGGCCCCACCAGAAGATCGGCATCGAATAGCCGGCCAGCGATATGCCCATCACCCCGTGGTCGAACAGCGAACCGCGCTTGAGCGCGGCGATCACCCCGGCCAGCAGGCCGACGATGCCGGCGAACAGCAGGGCGGCGAAGGCCAGTTCGAGGGTGGCCGGGAACAGGGTGAGGAACTCGGTCCACACGCTTTCGCGGGTACGCAGCGATTCACCAAGGTCGCCCTGGGCCAGCTTGCCGACGTAGTCCAGGTACTGGACCGGCAATGGCTTGTTCAGGCCCAGGCGCTCCATGGCCTGGGCATGCATTTCGGGGTCGACCCTGCGCTCGCCCATCATCACTTCCACCGGGTCGCCGGGGATCAGGCGTATGAGCGCGAAGGTGAGCAAGGTGATGCCGAAAAAGGTCGGTATCAGCAGGCCAAGGCGCCGGGCAATAAAACTCAACATTGTCGGGGTTACCTCATCAGTCCGTGCGGCCAGCGGCGCGCGACGGCGGTGCCGCCGGTCCCCGTGTGGGTTGCCGGCGGTCGTTGTTGTTCTACTTCACCTTGGTGGTGGCGAAGTTGTTTTTGGCTAGAGGGCTGATCACGTAGCCCTCCACGTTGTCACGCATGGCGGTGAACACCTTGGGGTGGGCCATGCTGATCCAGGGTTGGTCGTCATCGTACACCTTCAATGCCTCGCTATAGAGCCTTGCGCGTTCGTCGTTGTCGATCACCTCGCGGGCGCGGCTGATCAGCTCCTGGAACTCAGGGTTGCACCAGCGCGCATAGTTCTCGCCGGTCTTGGCCGCCTCGCAACTGAGCAGTGGGGTGAGGAAGTTGTCCGGGTCGCCGTTGTCGCCGGCCCAGCCGGTTGACACCAGGTCGGCTTCGCCTCTCTTGGCGCGGCGCAGCATTTCGGCCCATTCCATCACGCGGATATCCAGCTTCAGGCCGATCTGCTTGAGGTCGGCCTGCAGCATCTCGGCGGACAGGCGCGGGTTAGGGTTGGTCATGCCGCCGCCGTTGCGGGTGAACAGGGTGATTACCGTGCCTTGCGGTACGCCCGCTTCCTTGAGCAAGGCGCGTGCCTTGTCGAGGTCACGCGGCGGGTTCTGGTTGGTCTTGTTGTAGCCGATCATGGTCGGCGGGTAGGGGTTAACGCCCACCAGCGCGTTGCCTTTGCCAAAGAGCTGGTCGACGTGGGTCTGGCGGTCGAAGGCCATGTTGATGGCTTTGCGCACGCGCACATCGCGGAGGTATTTGTGCTCGGTGTTCATGGCGATGTAGCCGGTTACCAGCGCTTCGGTCTCGGCTACCTTGAGCCTGGGATCGGCCTTGATCGACGGCACGTCTTCCGGCTTGGGATACAGCGCAACCTGGCATTCATTGGCGCGCAGCTTCTGCAGGCGCACGTTGCTGTCGGTGGCGATGGCGAACACCAGCGCATCGGCCGGTGGCTTGCCACGGAAGTAGTCCGGGTTGGGCTTGAAGCGGACTTGGGCGTCCTTGTTGTAGCGTTGGAAGATGAATGGGCCGGTGCCGATCGGCTTGCTGTTCAGCTCAGCGGTCTTGCCAGCCTTGAGCAACTGGTTGCCGTATTCGGCGGAGTAGATCGAGGTGAAGCCCATGGCCATGTCACGCAGGAACGGCGCTTCCGGGCGGGTGAGGGTGATCACTACGGTGTGGTCGTCGGTCTTGTCCACCGACTTGAGCAAGTCCCTGAAGGCCATGCTTTCGAAATACGGGTAGCCGACGCTGGTCTTGTCGTGCCACGGGTGCGCCGGGTCGAGTTGGCGGCGTAGGCTCCACAGCACGTCGTCGGCGTTGAATTCGCGGGTGGGGGTAAAGTAGTCGGTGCTGTGGAATTTCACGCCCTGTCGCAAGTGAAAGGTGTAAGTCAGCCCGTCCGCTGAAATGTCCCAGCGTTCGGCCAAGGCCGGCTCTATGTCGGTGGTGCCGGGCTTGAAGTCGACCAGGCGGTTGAACAGCGTTTCGGCGGTGGCATCGAAGGTAACCCCAGTGGTGTACTGGACAACGTCGAACCCTTCCGGGCTGGCTTCGGTGCATACCACCAGTGGTTTGGCCGCCAGTTGCGTGGCGCTGCCCAGCACCAGTGCTGCCAGGGTCAGGCGTAGCGGTAGCGATTTGATGAAAGCTCTCTGCATGGGTTTGAGTCTCCCTGCGTGCATTGATTCCAGCGTAGCCGCCACGGCCTGCAACGAAGCGGGCCGTGGCGCCAACGGTCAGAGAATGTTGAACGGAATGGTGGTCACCACGCGGAACTCGTCCAGGCTACCGTCGCCCTGCGCCTTGCTGGCGCGGTGGGTGGTGTAGGTGGCGCGGATGCTGGTGTCTTTCAGCGGCCCGCTCTGCACTGCATAGCTGGTGCCGATGCCCCACTCGTAGTGGTTTTCGCCATCCAGACCTTTCACGTCATAGGCGGTACCCCGGTAGTGAGTGCCGTCGATGCCCCAGCCGCGGGCGTTGTACAGGTTGAACTTCAGCCCTGGCAGGCCATACGGCGCCATGTTCAGCACGTAGGAGATCTTCAGCGACTTCTCGTTGGGACCGTTGAAGTCCGACAGCAGCGAGTTGGCCAGGTAAATGCCGTTGGTTTCGTGCAGGTAGTCGAAGTACTCGTTGCCGTTGACCTGCTGCCACGAGGCGCCGAGGGTGTGGGCCTGGTGGGTCAGGTCGAGCGACAGGCTGTAGGTGTCGTTGTCGATCTTGCCCATCTTCTGGCTGCCGGCGTCGACGGTCTTGTAGTAGTTCAGGCCGGTGCTCAGGCTGAGCACCGCGCTGTCGCCGAGCACATGGTTGGCGCCGAAGTAGTACTGGTTCCAGAAGTCGTCGACCTTGGTCGCGTACAGGCTGGTGCTCAGGCTCTTGAGCGGCTGATAGTTGATGCCGGCGGTGCTGGCACGGTCGGTTTCCACGCCGGTGGCGCTGTACTCGCTGCGGAACTTGCTGAGGCTTTGTTCGGTACGTGGCGAGACGCGGTCGAAGGTGCCCAGGTCGAAGCTGAGGTTGTCGAATTCGGCGCTGTGCAGGAACGCGCCCTGGAAGCTCGACGGCAGGGCGCGGTTGCCGATGTAGGCGATCATCGGCGTGTCCACCGCCTGGCGGCCGAGGGTGAGGGTGGTGTTGGACACGCGTGCCTTGATGTTGCCCAGGCCCAGTTTGCTCCACTGGCCGATGGGGTCGCCATCGCTATGGGTGAGCGTTCGGTTGTTGGGGCCGGCGACCGATTCACGGCTCTGTTGCAAGGCGACGGCGTTGTAGCCGGCGGCCTCTACGGCGATGCCCACGGTGCCTTCGGTGAAGCCGGAGCTGTAGTTGAGGATGGTGCCTTGCACCCAGTTCTCGCGGCTATGGGTATCGTGGCGGGTGCCGTCGTTCTTGTAGTAGCGCCACAGCGGAGCGCGTGCGGCGCGTTCGCGGGCGTACCAGTTGCGGGTGCTGCCGGATACGCTCTGGCCGTCGATGAAGCCGCTGGCCTGGGCTTGCGCGCTGTCGCTTTTCAGGGTGATGGGGATGAAGTCCTGGCTTTGCGGGTCGGCCTGGGCCACGGTGGTCAATGCACTGATGGATAAGGCCAGTGCGGTCAAGGTGAATACTCTCAAGGTTAAAGCTCCCTTTATTTTCTAGTTATTGCCGGCCTTGTGGGCCGGGTGCTTGCTGCGGTGTTGCCAGGGTTGCCACGGGATCGCCGGGCTTAATTTGGGGCGTTGTGTTGGCTGTGCTGGCCCTTTCGCGGGCAAGCCCGCTCCCACAGGTAGGGCGCTAATGCCGAACCTGTAGTAATCCTGTGGGAGCGAAGAGGCCGGTCCCGGTTAACGCTTAATCAACACTCACACCGGAAAAATCATTGCGCCCAAACGGGCTGACCTTGAACTGGGAAACCTTGACGCTAAGCGGCTGGTTCACCGTGGAATGGGCCACCGGGGTAATCGGCACCTGTTGCTTGAGCCGCTGCTGGGCCTGCTGGTACAGGGCGCTGCGCTGTGCTTGGTCGGTGACCTGCTTGGCCTGCTTGACCAGGCTGTCGTACTGCGGGTCGCACCACAGCGAATAGTTGTTGCTGCCAATGGCATCGCAGCTATAGAGGGTGCCCAGCCAGTTGTCCGGGTCGCCGTTGTCACCGGTCCAGCCGATCAGGGCAATGTCGTGCTCGCCGCTTTTCATGCGCTTGATGTATTCGCCCCATTCGTAGCTGACGATGCGCACCTTGAAGCCGAGCTTGTTCCAGTCGGACTGGAGCATTTCAGCCATCAGCTTGGCGTTTGGGTTGTAGGGGCGTTGCACCGGCATGGCCCACAGGGTGACTTCGGTGCCTGGCTTGACCCCGGCCTGCTGCAGCAGCTGTTTGGCCTTTTCCGGGTCGTAGGGCGCGTCCTTGAGGCTTTCGTCATAAGACCACTGGGTCGGTGGCATGGCGTTGACCGCCAACTGGCCGGAATCCTGGTACACCGCCTGGATGATGGCTTCCTTGTTCACAGCCATGTCCATCGCCTGGCGCACTTCCAGGCGGTCGAACGGTGGGTGCTGGGTGTTGTAGGCGATGTAGCCAAGGTTGAAGCCGGGCTGTTGCAGCACCTGCAGCTTGCTGTCGGCCTTGAGCGCCGGCAGGTCCGCCGGGCGTGGGTGCAGGGTGACCTGGCATTCGTTGCGGCGCAGCTTCTGGATGCGCACCGAGGGGTCGACGTTGATCGAGAACACCAGGTTGTCGATCTTGACTTCGTTCGGTGCCCAATAGGCCTTGTTGCCCTTGTAGCGGATTTGCGAGTCCTTCTGGTAACGCTGGAACACGAACGGTCCGGTGCCGATCGGTTGCTGGTTGATGTCGCTGGGGCGACCGCTGGCCAGCAGCTGCTCGGCGTATTCGGCAGAGAGAATCGAAGCGAAGCTCATGGCCAGGTTCTGGATGAAGGCGGCATCGACCGTGTTCAGGGTGAACACCACGGTCAGCGGGTCGCTCTTCTCGACACGGGCGATGTTTTTGTCCAGGCCCATGCTGATGAAGTAGGGGAATTCTGTCGGGTAGGCCTGGCGGAACGGGTGGCCCTTGTCGAGCATGCGGTTGAAGGTGAACAGCACATCGTCGGCGTTGAAGTCACGGCTGGGGGTAAAGGCCTTGTTGCTGTGGAACTTCACCCCTTTACGCAGGTGGAAGGTGTAGCGCAGGCCATCCTCGGACACGTCCCAGCGGCTTGCCAGGGCGGGGTGCACGGCGGTACCGCCGCGCTCGAACTCGACCAGGCGGTTGTAGATCGGCTCGGCGGCGTCGTTGTCGGTGGCCGTGGTGTACTGGGCGGTGTCGAAGCCGGCAGGGCTGCCCTCGGAGCAGAACACCAGGTTGCTGGCCAGCAGGGCCGGGGATTGGCTGAACAGGCCCAGGGCCAGCAGAGCGGAAAGGCGGGTAGCGTGGCGCATGGCAAATCCTTTTTCATCTGTTTGCACCGCTTCGGGGTACGAATGGCGGCAACAGTTCGCCGACCCCGCAGCGGATGGCCGCAGGACGACATGAAGAGGTGGTGAGGGTGAAGGGCACCCGCCGCTTGACGGGTGCCGGGGCTACCCTATTTGTCCACGCTGACGCCGTAGAAGGAGTTCAGCGCGAACGGGCTGATCTTGAAGTCCTTCACCTTGACGCTCATGGGCTGGTAGACGGTGGAGTGGGCGATCGGGGTGATCGGTACCTGCTCCTTGAGGATGTGCTGTGCCTGCTGGTACAGCTCGGTGCGCTTGGCCTGGTCGGAAGTGGCCTTGGCCTGCTTGATCAGGTCGTCGTAGGGCTTGAAGCACCACTTGGAGAAGTTGTTGCCGTCGATGGCATCGCAACCGTAGAGGGTGCCCAGCCAGTTGTCCGGGTCACCGTTGTCACCGCTCCAGCCGATCAGCATGGCGCCCTGTTCACCGCCTTTGGAGCGTTTGATGTACTCGCCCCATTCGTAGCTGACGATTTTCGCCTTGATGCCGATCTTGGCCCAGTCGGACTGCAGCATTTCCGCCATCAGCTTGGCATTGGGGTTGTACGGGCGCTGCACCGGCATGGCCCATAGGGTGATTTCGGTGCCGTCCTTGACTCCGGCTTCCTTGAGCAGCTGTTTGGCCTTCTCAGGGTCGAAGGGGGCGTCCTGGATGCTGTCGTCATAGGACCACTGGGTCGGCGGCATGGCGTTGACCGCCAGCTGGCCGGCACCCTGGTAGACCGACTCGATGATCTTTTTCTTGTCCACGGCCATGTCCAGCGCCTGGCGTACCTTCAGCTGGGCCATGGGGTTGGGTTCGTTGCTGCCCTTGATCTTGTCCATCACGTTGTAGGCGATGTAGCCGAGGTTGAAGCCCGCCTGCTGTGGCATTTGCAGGTTCTTGTCGGCCTTCAGCGGCTCGATGTCGGCCGGGCGCGGGAACAGGGTGACCTGGCATTCGTTCTTCTTCAGCTTCTGCATGCGCACCGAGGCATCGGTGGTGATGGCGAAGATCAGGTTGTCGATCTTCACGTCATCGGGCCGCCAGTAGTCCTTGTTGCCCTTGAAGCGGATCTGCGCGTCCTTCTGGTACTTGCTGAACACGAACGGGCCGGTGCCGATCGGCTTCTGGTTGATGTCGGCGGCCTTGCCGTCCTTGAGCAGCTGGTCGGCGTATTCGGCGGACTGGATGGAGGCGAAGCTCATGGCCAGGTTCTGGATGAACGCGGCGTCGACTTCGTTGAGGGTGAACTTGACCGTGTGCTCGTCGAGTTTCTCCAGCTTGGCGATGTTCTTGTCCATGCCCATGTCGGTGAAGTACGGGAACTCGGTGGGGTAGGCCTTGCGGAACGGGTGGTCCTTGTCGAGCATGCGGTTGAAGGTGAACAGCACGTCGTCGGCGTTGAATGCGCGGGTTGGCTTGAAGTAGTCGGTGGTGTGGAACTTCACCCCATCGCGCAGGTGGAAGGTGTAGGTCTTGCCGTCGTCGGACACTTCCCATTTGGTCGCCAGGCCCGGGATTACCGCAGTGCCGCCGCGTTCGAACTGGGTCAGGCGGTTGAACACGGTCTCGGCCGAGGCGTCGAAGTCGGTGCCGGTGGTGTACTGCCCCGGGTCGAGGCCGGCCGGGCTGCCTTCGGAGCAGAACACCAGGTTGGACGCGGCCAGGGCCGACGGTGCACCGGTGAGCAAGCCTGCACCTAGCAGGAACGGAATGACTGCGTGTTTGAGCATGGTGGCCTCATTGTTGTCATTTTTCGGATGAGGTGGCCTCGTGAGCCGACCTGAGGATACTTATGCAGGGGTGTTCCCAATGCAATACACACAAGGATAGTTGGCGCCAGAAAAGTGGTACGGGCGTACATGGATGTCGCATCGGTGTAACTTTTGGCGAAGTTAAACGTTTGCGCAGGCAAAATGATGGCTTTTTGCTGGATGTTTCGAGGCGGGGATAAATGTAGGTAGCATCTTGGTGGTGCGTAGGAAAGGTCTGAAAACACTAAATTCGAGGTTGGCGCGGTCCCTGTAGGAGCGGCCTTGTGTCGCGATGGGCTGCAAAGCAGCCCCGGGATTTCAGCTGTACCTGATAAATTGCCGGGGCCGCTGTGCGGCCCATCGCGACAGAAGGCCGCTCCTACACAGGCTGTGTGAAAACTCAAAATCAGAGTTCAGCCCGCCAGCGCTGATCTCTGACTGAGACTTTCAGATAACCGAGAGATACCTCT